>JAEURR010000005.1:0-300000 GCA_016788115.1 Chthonomonas sp.
TACGATGAGGAGAACCGTCTTACTGCGTTCCCTTCCGGATCGGCGGTCTGGGGTGCGGGTTACCGGTCTGATGGGCTTCGCGCTTGGACGCGCAAGAGTGCCTCAGGCGCGAAGATGTACTCGTACTACGATGGTGGCAACGCGGTTTTGGAGACCAAGGCTGATGGAACGATCGTGGGGATGAAAATCTTTGCGCCGGATGGCTTGGTGACTCGCTGGAGCAAGCTGTCGGGCACGATCCCGGTCGTTGGGGATTACCAGTTCGACTGGCAAGGCAACGCGGTTCATTGCCTCTTCTCGGGGGCTCGGTACGCCGATGAACCGCTGATCCATTCGGCGTATAACGCCTGGGGTCAGCGTAATTTTGTGTATTCGAATCGGCGGGGTTCTCCCGCTGAACTATTTGCCGCCGTGTGACAACGGCGGCTTTCATTTTTGGGGTCCGCTGTGGTCCTTGGGGTAAACCGAAGGTCATGCATCCGCTCCGAGATGCGTCCAAAATCGTGGTCGGCTGCGTAGCCCTTTCCTGCTTGCTGGGGTGGGCGGTCGATCTGGTCACGGCGCACGTCGCGGTCGAGTACTTCACCGTGCACCACCCGCACGTACTGGACAGCCAGTCGCCCCTGGTGATGGCGCTCGTGTGGGGCTTCATCGCCTCCTGGTGGTGCGGTCTCATCGCCGGGGTTATCCTCGCGCTGGTCAATCATCGACTAACCCCTCCTCTACCGCCGACGCAGATCCTCCGCTGGGTCGCCAAGGGGTGCGCAGCCATTTGGTTCACGATGATGGCCGTGCTGGCGGCGATCTACCTGGTCGCGGGCATCGTCCCATTGGCCCAGCGGCGAGCCAGCTTCGAATCGGACCGTCGGCTTATGGCCGTTGCCTTGGCGCACATGGGCGAGTACATTCTCGCCGCGATTGCCGTGGCGATCATCGCCGTGCTGGTAGTCAGGGAGTCGAAGCGGCTGCGCCGAGCGAACCCGTGATGCCAGACCTTATCGACCCGGCATCGTGTACGTATGGACGCTCTCGCGGGCGGTGGGCATGTAGTTCACGCCGAACCAGCAGAGCATCAGCACTGCGAACCCCACCACCAGCGTCACCAGGTTGAGCCACGGCTTCATCGGGTGCTTGTGCCGCAAGTGCAGGTAGCCCAGGTATGCCGACCACGTGAGAAACGCCCAGGTCTCTTTGGGGTCCCAAGTCCAGTAGTGACCCCACGCCTCCTTGGCCCACAACGCCCCGAAGAGCAGGCCGCACGTGAGCAAGGGGAACCCGACCAGCACCAGCCGATGCGGGACGTCCACGTCCGAGTCATCCGTCACTTCCTTGTTCAGGAACCGCCGCCCGACCTGCCAGACCGCCACCAAACTGCTCAAGCCCAGCGCCGAGTAGGCGAGCATGTACACCACGACGTGGGGCACGAACCACGGGCTCTGCAGCGCGGGCATCAGCGTCCGGTCCATATACTCGGGATGCCGCAGATTGATCAGCGCAAACGTTACTCCCATCGCCATGGCCGGAATCGCCAGGATCCGAGTTTGGAATCGCCAACCGATCAGCAAAGCCAGGGTCGGCACCGCGACTGCGTACCACCAGCGTGTTTCGCCCAGGGTCCGCATCGGAGGTCGACCAAGGTTAACCCACAGCAAGCCGATCAGAAGTGCTCCGGCAAGGATGCCCAGGATCGTCAGGATGTCCCCCACGACGGGTCGGCGCAGCTTAGACGGGAGGGCGTAGGCTGCACTAGCGGCACACCAAGAACCGATCGCGAAGAAGCCTAGAGTTGTCGTCACTTCTTTCCTCCAACGCCGTTCCAAAGGTGGAGCACCGCGCCGATCAGCATCGCGAAGATGCCCGTGTAGACGACGGGAAGACCCTTGTCCCGAACGAGTTCGATGACGCTGTAACCGCTCGCCGCACCCATCTTCTCATCATAGGAGAATTGGAAGACGTCCCAGCCCTTCACGTGTGCTGGACGGTTCACGGCGACGTCGATTTTCTGGCCGTCCACGTCGAGCGAAGACTCAAACTTCCGGGGCCGAGGGGCGCTCATAAAGATCGCCTCCTTGTCGCCAAGCATGAGATACGCGGGCATCGTTTCCGGGCTGCCCGACGAGATCCAGCCCTCCTTCGTGGTTCCGTCCGCTAGTGTCGCGCGGACCTTCGATGCGGGTGCGGCGGTCTTCCAGGCGACGGCTCGCCAATGGAGCCCGTCGTAGGCAGCGTGTGCAAAGTGCTCCAAGACTTCCAGCTTCACAGGCCCGATCTTCTCTTTCATGCCAGCCTTCAGGAACTGCTCGCCAGAGGTCTGGTCGATGCCGTCCTGACTCCTGTCATCTGCCTTGGCGTACATCGCGGTCGGCGGGAATGTCTCCATGCGAAACTCGCGCAGGGTCGCCGCAAACGGGGCCTCCCATTCCCGGTTCTCGCGATCGGTCATCTTCTGGGTTGGAACACCCTTGAAGAGCACCATCGTGTGTCGCTCCAGCACGATGCTACTCATCGCCCCGCCGCACAGCGCCAGCCCCAATCCGAGATGGCTCGTGAGATAGACGATGTTTGCGTACGTCATCGGCCAGCAACGTCGCCCACACGAGCCGATCAAGTTGAGCATCATCAGATAACCAGCGAAGAGGAACGGCCAACTGCCCCAAACCGACGAAAGACCGAACTGCTCCGCCCAAATCCTCTCCGGGACTACTCCGCCCGCGACGGCAAACAAGCCCACCGCGCCGGTGCTCATCATCGCGAACGGTATCCCTGTGATCCACCGTATGAATCGATCGCCACGGCCAAGCCGGGCCGCCACTGCCAGAACGATGAGCGGAGCAGCACCCGCCACGCCCAGCCACAGCGGGGGCACGGTGACGAGCATCCGATATCCGACCCATGCGTGGAATGCCAGCCCCAGGGTCAGCGCCATGACGACGGTGACGAAGGCGTGGGCGTAACCCAGTGGCTGGTCCCAGAAGCCGTCCCTAACCCGCGGCGTCACCCTCGCGCCTGCCGATCGGATCACTTCTTGGCTCCTGCTGCCGCCTCGGCGGCTTCCTTGGCGGCGGCTGCCGCTTTCTGTGCATCAACATATGGCTTGATGAACGCCTGGGCGAGCTCCTTCGTCGAGATATCCGGGTAGACGACCTGCTCCAACTGGCCCTTCTTGGCGCGCAGCCGCTGGATCTCAGTTCGGCCTTCCGAAGCGATCTTGAACGCCTTGTTCAGGATGCGGGCGCACTCTTGCGGTGCGTGGAAACCCATGCCGTTGTTTGCCGCGACATAGTCCCAGTACATCTGCGCTAGGCTCACCATCTTGCGAGCCGAGTCAAGTTCCGCATCCGTCGCCCCAAGCTTCATCGCATCGCCGATCTCCAGATGCAGCTCGGTGATGACCTGCTCCGCGTTCTTGAGCATCTGCAAATGGTTATCTTGCATCCCCTCGACCCTGGAGCGCAGGTCTTTCTCGCTCCATCGGTGGCACACCTGACAGCTGTTCTCGATGTTCTCAAGCGGACTACGAACCTGGTGATCAGTGAATTTGATCCCGCCTTCCGCCTTATACGGCATGTGGCAATCCGCGCAGCTCACCCCTCGGTAGGCATGGATTCCCTGCTTGTACACCTCATAGTCCGGGTGCTGCATCTTGATCATCTTCGCCCCGCTGATGGCGTGAACCCAGTCCACGTGTCCGGCGGTCGAGTAGTACTTCTCCATGTCCTCGACCTTCAGACCTTGATCCCAAGGAAACGTAAGGTAGTTCTCCTTCTTGCCCTTGAAGTAGTACTCAACGTGGCATTGCGCGCAAACGAGGCTGCGCATCTCCTGGTGCGAGACCTTGGTAATGTCCTTACCCATGCGCTCGAACGCTTCTTTAAGTGCCGGGCGAGAGATCTGTAGCGCCATAGTCTCGTTGTTGTGGCAGTCGCCACACCCGATCGTGTTCTTGACCTCCCCGATGTAGTCGTCGAACTTATGCTTGTAGAAGTTTGCGGGGCCCTCCTTGGCCATCAGTCGCGGAACGTCCGGCGACTTACAGGTCCAACAGGTTGCGGGGGTCTTTTCATTGCGGCGGTGGGTATCGGTCACGTCCTCAACCGCATGGTAGTGGCCCCGCGGGGCGTTGTACTCTTTGGCAAAGCCATAGCCGGCCCACATCACGACCAAGGACGGGTGATCCTTTAGGTAGTCCCGGAACCCAGAACCGCCGTACTTCGTATACGCGCTGTCCTGTTTGGTCAGCTCCCAAGAGTTATACTCGCGAGGGAAACTGACACCCCAGACCGAGTTGTCACTCTCCCACTCCCCGATGGGCTTCTTGAACTGGACCTGCGAAATGACCCGTTCCTGTCGACGCTCAGTGATCGAACTTGCCAGCAGCCCGAGGCCCAAGACGCCAAGCGCCGAGCCGAAGAAGACGAACCAACCCATATGCCTTTTCTCTGTCATTTGTCTTGAGTCTCCTGAGAATTCTTCAATGCCCGCATCCAATCTGGAATCACCGAACGCTGCTCGGGCACGGCCGCGTTTGGGGTGGAAGACAAGCTGTTCACTCGTCCGTGAGGCACTTCGCGGTGACACTCTGTGCAGTTGCGGCTGAACGCCGCTTCGGTCGTCGCCCCGTGCACCTGATCGGTGTGGCACCGCATGCAATTCGCCTGGATCACCTTCACCGACTCTTCCCTTGCCTTGATCACCTGCGGCTCCATGCGCAAGGTGAACATGGCGCTGTGCCTGCCTCCATCCATGGCCTTGAAGTAGTACTTGCGAAGGACCGAGTCGTGGGGGACGTGACAATCGTTGCAACTGGCCACCCGCGCATGCGAACTGTGCTGCCAGGAGGCGTATTGCGGAGTCATGATGTGGCAATTGATGCAGGCCTCCGGATCATCGGAGAGATAGCTCGCCGCCTGCGAAATGTTCGCAACGTACACTGCCATGCCGCTGAATGCTCCCAGGGAGATGAGGCACGCGCTCTTCAACTTGCTGGGCATCGACTGAAATCCGATTCTCTGCAGGAACTTCACCGTTAACTCCGTTCCTATCATCGCGCAGATGCTTCCGTGCTTCTATGACGTGCGTCATAGCGTGCAATCGCTGCCCCTCCCAGAATGAGCATGAGATGTCACCTATAGACCATGCCGCCATCAAGCATTTCACGGTTCGCCCGATCCTGGAGTACCGCGCTCGATACGAGCGCAGAATGGATCAGGACTTTCAACCCGACCGACGCGACAACCGCAGTAACCTGTTGCAGCGCGGACGAGTCGGTGCCGAGATGACCAAAGACGGCATGACCGTGCGGCTCGTGTACCAGCATTCAAGCTCGCTTAACTGGCTGGTGGCCGGAAACGGCATTGCCATCCGGAGTGACTTGCTCGAAGCCAACGTCAGCTTCAAGAGCGGAAACAAGAAGGTCGTGCTGGGTCGACAGCGTTTTGGACTCGGTAATCGCAGGTTGATCGGTGAATTGGACTGGAACAACGTCGGCAACAGCTTCGAAGGCGCAAGAGTCGATGATCGAAACTGGACTCTGTTCTTGCTCCGATCCGGGGTCCAGCCGGTTCCCTCGAAGGGGCTGCTCCTGGCCGGAGCGAGCACGTCCACGCCACTATCGACGACCTCGCTGATCGTCAAGAGCGACGACGCCAAGCAGATTCATCGAACGCGGTTGACCCTCTCGACAGAGGGCAAGTCGAAACCCGTCGCTGGTCGGAGCCTGACCTACCAGGTCGCTCTCCAAGCGGGACATGAGGGCGGGAAGAAAGTCCAAGCTTGGGCAGCCAACGGACGCTATACCGCGGATGTGCAAAAGGACCTCGAAGCGTATGGCGAGATCAACATCGCCAGCGGCGGCGCATCGAAGGGGGTGAACTCCACCTTCGACCAGCTCTACCCGACTGCACACGACAAACTCGGTCTGCTGGACACCACTGGGTGGAGAAACGTGGTCGCAGCCTCGGCCGGGCTCAAAATGAAGTTCACCAAGACTTCAAGCCTGAGGCTTGCGTGTACCTGGCTCCAGCTATACAGCAGCAAAGATGCCTGGTATGGGGCAGGTGGAGCCGCAAACACTTTCGGTACGACGACCTATAAAGACCCGACGGGGAACTCGGGCAAAAACCTAGGTCATGAGTTCGATCTTGAGTACGTCACGACGCTGAAGTCGAACCTGTCGCTGAGCGCAGGATGCGGGTTGTTTGTGCCCGGTCGCTTCGTCAAGAGCTTCGGAGGCTCGCGATTCGGCAACCAAACGTACGGCTACGTGATGCTAGGTTGGAGGTACTGAGGCCGCTATCGGACGGCTGCCAACAGATTGTCGAGTTCTTTGACCAACACGTGCCGAGACTGTGTCTCGATCCAGCCTTTCTTTTGCCAGCGGCTCATGATGCGGATCGTTGACTCGACCGTTGTGCCCGCAAGCTCGGAAATGTCTTGCCGTGTGAGAGGCACATCGAGGAGGATGCCGTCCTCTCGCTCCTGCCCGAATGAACGTGTCAGTACCAGCAGGACCGCTGCCACCCGCTGTTCGACGGTCCCGACCGATAGGTGGGCGATCAAGTCGAACGACTGCCTCAATCGATGCGTGGTCCGTCGGAAAATCTGGCTCTTCAGGACAACGTTGTTGTCGTAGATTGGAACGATCTCTTTCTTCGGCACCTTGAGGTACCAAGTTCCGGTGATCGCCTTGGCTGCCTGGGGGCAGCCCGTGCCATCCAGCGCACCAAGCAGCCCGAAAACTTGCCCCGGACCCATGATCTCGGTGGCGATTTCCTGGTAGTTCGGCCCCATCGTCGTCATCTTGATGAAGCCGGTGCCCACCACCCCGAAAAACTCAACCGAGTTACCGCTGAGCCAAATCACCTCGCCCTTCTCCGCGTGGGCCATTCGAGACTTGACGACCAGATCGGAGACCTGCTCGTCGGTCAACCCTCCAAGCAAGGTACTGCTCAGTAGGACATCGCGTCGAGAGGGGGCTTCCAATGGCTCTGCCACACACTCAGTGTGGCAGATAAAGGCCCGCGTGCAGGCCCAGGACGACCCGGGTTTGTCGTACAGACGGCGTCATCGGATTATGGTACACGAAACAAAGACTGGGTTCCCGGCGCATCAATGGGCGACACTCAAGGGTGAGCTAAGCCGACTCCGAACGGAATAGCTCCTAATTCATAGAGGAGGCCTACCCATTTTGTTCCCCCAGGCAGACCCGATTCCATTACCGGCTCCGGTGTGGTTGATGAAGCTGCTCAGCTTGCTGACTCTTGGGCTCCACTTTGCCGCAGTAATGCTGCTCATCGGCAGTCTCATGCTCGTCATCTGGCTGAATTTCCGGGGCCTTGCACGCAAGGACCGAAATCTACTGCTCGCTTCATTCACCCTGGCCAAGCGGCACCCGCTGATCATGACGTATGTGATCAACCTCGGCGTACCGCCGCTCCTATTCCTCCAGGTCTTGTACGGACCGCAGATCTACTCCAGCAGCGTCCTCATCGGCGTTACGTGGATCTCTGTGATCTTCCTGTTGATGATTGCTTACTGGTTGCTCTACCGAGCGGCCGCGTGGATTGAGGCAGGCAAACGCGGATGGATCCCCGCGCTACTCTCGCTGATCGTCGTCATGATCATCGGCAAGATCTACTCGATGAACATGACACTCATGCTCCGGCCGGAAGTCTGGAACGAGATGTACCAGAACAGTCCTGAGGGGCTAAGCATGGTAAAGGGCGACCCGACGGTCATGAGCCGTTTCCTCTTTGTGTTCCTTGGAGGACCACTGATCGGTGGCCTTTGGGCCGCACTGCTCAGCAACATGGTCTATCTCGCCGAAGGCGTTCGCGATGTCCTGCGCAAAGCAGGCGGCATGCTCGCCCTGTTCGGCGCGCTCGGCATGCTCGGCGCAGGCTACCAAGTCATGTCCCAGCAACCGCAGCTCGTGCGGGACGGCATCGCGGGTGCACCGATGTACAACATCAGCTTGCTCGCTTGCGGCGCAACAATTCTATTGGCGGGGGTTCTCGGACTCGTACAGGGGTTTGGCAAGGGCACGAACGTGCTCATCAGCACACTCGGACTCGTGGTTGGGTTCCTGTCGTGCGTGACGAGCGGAATCGTCCGCGATGGCATTCGCGACTTCGTCCTGAAGTCCAAGGGATTTGACGTTTACAACGTCCAGGTCTATCCCAACTGGAGCGTGCTCATCGTGTTTCTGCTCCTGTTCGTGATCATGCTCGGCATCGTGTACTGGCTGTTCCAAGTCATGCGATCGGCCACGCCACCCAAGGAGGAAATCGCTGCATGAGCGAAACACAAAGATCCCCCGAGCTGACGGATGTCGACGAGCAAATGTCCCGACGAGGGTTCGTCCGCTTGACGGCCATGGGAGTCACCGTCGCCTACCTAGGCGCGATGGGCTACCCCATCTACCGCTACCTCAACTCACCGGTTGAGAAGGCGGCTGCGATGGCGGCAGTGACCGAAGTCACCCTGGACAAAGCCAACGAACTTGCTGTCGGAACCGCGCTGATGTTCAAGTTCGGCGTTCGACCGGTCATGCTCATCCACCACGCCGATAACTCATGGGTCGCGATCGACGCGGTTTGCACCCATATGGGCTGCACCGTCAAGTTCGACCCTGCGAAGAACCAAATACGATGTGCATGTCACGGCGGCGTCTACGACTCGAAGACGGGCGAGAACATTGCGGGGCCACCGCCTCGACCGCTCGCGGTCTACAAAGTGGACGTCCAACCCACATTCGTAAAGGTGACGAGGGCCTAAGCACATGACGAGACTTCAACAATACTTTGTGGACCGTCTCGGCTTGACGGATACGCTCGAAGCCGCCAAGAAGAAGACCGTCCCCAATCACAAGCACAGCTTTTGGTACTACTGGGGAGGAATCTCCCTCTTCTGCTTCCTGATCCAGGCGATCACGGGCATCTTGCTGATGATCTACTACCGGCCCGGCCCACTCGCTTACGATTCAGTGAGGCAGATCACCTACGAGATCCATTTCGGGTGGCTTATTCGATCCACCCACAACTGGTCCGCGTCCCTGTTCTTGGTCAGCGTCTTCATCCACATGTTCTCAGTCTTCTTCATGAAGGCCTACCGCGGACCTCGCGAACTTGGCTGGGTCACGGGGATGCTGTTGCTGCTGCTTGGACTGACGTTCGGCTTCAGCGGTTACCTGCTCCCCATGGACGACTTGGCGTTCTTCGCCACGACCGTAGGGCTTCAGGTTCCGGCTGCGATTCCGGTCATCGGCCCGCCGATTGCGAACCTCCTTCGCGGCGGACTTGAGGTTACAGAGTTCACCGTGCAGCGGTTCTTCGCCCTGCATGCAGTGATCCTGCCGGTGCTGTATTTGCCGCTCCTCGGGCTTCACCTCTGGATGGTGCAAAAGCACGGGAACGCGATGCCAGAAAGCGAAGAAGCAAAGCCGGTCGAGCAACGACGTACGATGCCGTTCTTCCCGAACTTCCTTGCCAAGGATCTGGCGATGTGGCTGATCACCCTCAATGTGATCGCTGTTCTCGCCGCGGTCTTCCCGTGGCAACTCGGCCCACCGGCCGATCCGCTTGCACCGGCCCCCGCAGGAATCCACCCCGAGTGGTACTTCATGAGCCAGTTCCAAACGCTGAAGCTCATGGGCAGCATCTTCCCAGGCATGGCCGGTGAGGCAATCGGAATGACCCTCTTCACCGTCGGCCTGATCCTATGGATGCTCATTCCGTTCTATGACAACGCCAAACCCAGCGGCAAGCGGGGACGCCTGGCAACTTACTTCGGCCTCCTGGTGGTGTTCATCCTGGTGACCACGACCGTTTGGGGCTATCTGGCGGTGGGCTAAGGAGGCTCTATGAACTATCCCGTCTGGCAAGTTCCTGCTATCGGTGGCCCATGGGTCATCGGCATCATCTCGATCTTCCACGTCCTGATCGCCTGGTTCGCGGTTGGAGGCGGACTTTACCTGCCGCTTGCCGAGCGTAAGCTCTACGCCGAGGGACGCGAGGAATGGATTCCAGTACTCGTGCGGCACTCGAAGTTCTTCCTGGTACTCACCGGTGTCTTCGGCGCGGTCTCCGGCGTCGGGATCTGGTTCGCCATCGGCCTGGTCCAGCCTGAAGCAACGTCCACGCTCATTCACAACTTCGTGTTTGGATGGGCGATCGAGTGGGTGTTCTTCGTCATTGAGCTCGCTTCGGCAGCGGTGTACTACCTGACCTGGGGACGGATCTCCAAGGAACTGCACCTCAAGGTCGGCTACCTGTACGCCATCTCATCGTTCCTGACTCTCGTCATCATCAACGGAATCCTTTCCTTCATGTTGACCCCGGGTCAGGCCTGGCTGAACGTGGCAGGCACCGGGACCGAAGCCGCCAAGTTCTGGCATGCGTTCTTTAACCCGACGTACTTCCCTTCGCTGATCATGCGCGCTCTGGCGTGTGCGTCTCTGGCCGGGATCTATGCGCTCATCACTTACTCGAGGGTCACCGATCCAGAGTTGGAACCGCACCGTGCACACATGGTGCGCTGGAGCGCCAAGTGGCTGATGCCCATGGTGCTAGGCCTCCCGGTTACGCTGGCTTGGTTCTTCTTTGCGATGAACCCCGAGAGCCGGGAAATTCTCAATCTGGGCATGTCCACGATCGGCAGCGGCATGTTCACCGTCGTCACTCGCGTTTCGATGCTGACCATCTTGACGACCTTGACGATCGCTGGAGTGGTGTACTTCTTCGCCTACAAGTACCCGCGGGATCTAACGCTCGGGCATGCGGTGTCGCTACTTGCGCTCGGCGCGGTTGCAACTGCTTCGACCGAGTACGCTCGCGAAACCATTCGCAAGCCGTTCGTCATCCAAAACCACATGTACTCAAACGGAGTGCGAGTGAAGGATGTTCCCAGCAAAAACCAGGAGGGTTACCTGGTGAAGTCAATCTGGTCAAAGAAAGACGCCACCAACATGGACCTCGGTCGGTCGATGTTCCTGGGTCAGTGCACCGCCTGCCACACCGAATCCGGCTATCGGTCGATGAAGCGACTGCTTCAAGCACGCGACGAAAAGGCGATCATGCAACTCCTGATGATGCTGCATAAGCCCGAGAAGGACTCCATCTACGTAAAGTACATGCCGCCGCTGGTCGGCTCGGAAGAAGAGATCCGCAACTTGGCGATGTACCTGACGACGCTCTCCCAACCGAAGAAGACAACGCAAGGTGCCGTCGCGAAGCGATAGCACCTGTTGGCCGTGGGGTTCACGTGTTCCGGGAGGAGACCTCCTCTCGGAACACGGTCCTTGTTGGCGCAGTGAGACAACACCGAACGATGTCCGGGTTGCGCCGAGTGCGGGACCGTGGCCGCCGTCCGGATAATCGGTGTGCAACTCGATGCCATCAGCCTCCGCTCGCGAGGCGGAGGCGTGCGTCGCCACCTTCGTCGATCGCAGGCAGCCCATCAGCCCCCGCGCACGGGGCGGAGGCCCGGCCAAGCCGGGCCGAGGGCGTGGCATCGGGCCGGGCGCGGGGGAAAACCAGCGTTGAACTTACGGCTTCGTCGCCTGGAAGTGCATGGCGTCGCGCGCCCAGAACGCGCCAGCGGCCGTCCACCCTTCCTTGGCAAAGCACTCCATCACTTCTATGGGCATGACCGCGCTCTTGGGCCAGTGCACCTGATTCCCGTTCCGACCGGCGTCCAAGTCAATGGCGATGGCCCAGGAGTGCATCGACCATGCGTTCGCGCCGCGCATCTTGCGCGGGTTGTACAGCCCCCCGTAGGTCAGGATCCCGGCGGCTCGTCGCGATGCTTCGTCCGGGAACACTTCCGCCAGCCGCTGAAAAACGGCCAGCAACGAGTCCGCACACTTCTCATGCGGCCGAAGCACCTTCACCGCCGAGTTTTCATAGTAGATCGTGAACGGAAGTGTGATGAGCTTCGTTGGCGGCGTGTAGCCGTCCTTGACCCCGTGCTTGCCGTAGTAGGACTCCACCCTAGCCTGGCTTGGAAACGGGCTGTTCGCTGGCATCATGTCCAGCAAATGCCTCCGGCACGCCTTTTCACTCTGCGGCCCCCAGAACCCATCTGGGGTCGTGCCGATTCGCCGTTGAAGCTCGATGATCTGTTGCTTGTTCATGGACCTCCTCGTGGGTGCACACCGACACCCAAGACACGGAAATGAAAAACTACTTCGGCCTCAGCTTCGACCCCAGTTCCTCCAGCATCCGGCGAACGCGTGACTGGGCGACGCCGAGCGGAGTCTCGTCGACTTGCGCATCTGCTGATCCACCAGGGGACGCCTTCTTGAGGGTCGGTTTGGATGGCGGAGTCACGCTGTTTGTCCTCAGCGAGTTCTCATCAAGCTTGGCCTCCTGGCGCGCGGGCGCGGCCTGAGTTTCCTGCATCCTCGCGGCCGCAAGCGCCAGTCGCAGGTTCTCGTTGAATAGCCATGTCGTCAGAACTGTGATGGACAGAACGTAGACGGTCGTCCCAACCCATCCAAGCACGCTCTCAAAACGTCGAACGAAGCCAGATCGACTTCTTGTTACAAGAGGGTGACGCCCCGGCTGCAACGCTTTCTTAGCCCCACGTCCCCGCCACCCTCGCCGTAGCGCCAAGCCAAGAATCCACAATCCTCGACCGAGTGCCGGCAACAGGAGCAACAGACTTAGGATCCAAGTCGCCACCGAGCGAGAGTCGCTGAGACTCCAAACTGGCACGTTCGCGGTGATCAACATGACGAAAGGAAGAAGAAGCGCGGCCATGAAACTCAAAGTAGCGCTGAGATTCATCAGCCTGTCCTTTGCGCGGAAGACCCAAGACCGCACCCATTCGGCCAACAACCACACCACGATTGCTGCCCCTAGACCCTTAGCGAAGAAGGTTCCTAAGTCGGTGCCGGGCATGAGCAGCGTCACGATGAACCCAAAGACTAAGATCGTCAGGATCACCTGGAACCAATAGCCGAAGAGCCGATAGAACGGTCGTCGCGGAACCGTGGCCTCCACGAGAATCCACAGAAACCGCGCCATCCACGCTCCCCACTTCCCGATTGGAGACATTGCGCCCTTGCCGCGAACCGCACCGTCCAGCATCTGCGATACGACCTCAACCGCACGAGGTGCGAGCTCCCACAGCTCATCACGCTTCAACGGTGCGCCGATGAGGGGTGATGCTTCGCCCGTCCCATCCTTGCGTGCTCTTACCAGGTTTTGCTGAGCCGTTTGATCAATACAGTCGGACAGTCTCACTCGCTCACACTCCGCTCCGGCATCACCAAAGCCGCAATCGCCCCGATTTTCACCCACGCTTCGGAGAGTTTGTCTCTCCTTGGACTATTCGGATCGACACGCGGAACGGTACTCAGAGTCTCGGCAATGATCGCTTGCTGAGCGATGCTCAACAAGTCCCTATAGTTTCCCGGTGAGTACGTCTTGAGAATGATCTCTGCCGCATCCAAGCGGCCCCACATGATGTCGACGATGCGACCCTCTCGGGTAAGGAATCCCGAGAAGTGCCCGAGCCCGATGCCAGCGAGTTTCTTCGCGGGATCGTCCATCTCGCCCGTGATTGACGTCGCGTCCGTCGGGCTGATTCGCACCAAGTCCAGCGCGTAGCTGTCTGCCAGCCCCGCGCTGTACAAAACCGGAAACGTAATGGCGTCCTCGCGGACAAACTGCTCGATCTCGCCATTCAGCCCATTGTCCCTTGCCCACTGATCGATGGACTCTCGCTGCCCGTTCAGATCTAACAAACGGACAGTCGCGCTCACCAGATTCTTCATCGCTTCGGCGCGATGGTCGGGCGCGAGCAAATCCGTCGCCCGCTGAAGACCCTGCGCCTGCGCGTCAGAAGTCTCCCCATAAGCCGCGCGCATTTGGACGCGGCACACTTCCCAGATCTTGATGTTGAGAGCGCGCAGGTTGTCAACAATAACCTGCTCGTTATCATCGAGAACAACGGGTGGCTGATTCATTCGGTCTGCCTCGAGCGCGGCGATGACCCGCGAGAAACGCAGTTTCGACGAACCAAGGCGTGGGAGCTGTAGCTCCTTCGTTTTCGGAGGCGTGTCCGCGCTATTGCCCGAGTCGCTCTGCCCCGACTGAGAATCGTAGACTATCGAATTTAGCTGGACGAAGGCGGAGACCTGCTTCTCAGCCAAACCCTTCGCTCGAGCGACGTCCAACATTGAGCCCTCCAACTTTCCTCTGAAGTACTCCGCACGCCGCATTACATAGGAGTAATCGAGATCATTAACCGCTTGCTCTCGTCGCGATTGCGACTTGAAGATGCTTTGGTCCGGAGCGTCACTCCCTTCGCTGGCGGGGTCCAGACCGTTGTAGTACAGCTTGAGCCCAGCCAGCACGAACAGGCGCAGACCGGGTGCAAGCGAAACATCGGACCCCAACCCCAGAATCTCAGCGAGTACAGAAGACAGTTGATCGGCGACGCTCTCCACATGGAGCCCCCACGGAACTTCAACCTTCATCGAGCTCACGGCCTCTCGGCTGCGCTTGACCCTCGCAGCGAAGTCCGAAAGTTGCCGCATTTCGCGTACCCGCTCGGAAATGTTCTGGGTATGCGCCAAGCCCCGAGCTGCAAGCGCGTGCTCGAACACGTTGGGAGCTTCGCCGCGTACTTTCCCTTTCTTGGCCACTGCCGAGTTCATTTCGGGATGCGGCTCCAGATAAAAAACCACCCGCCGGACGGCCGTATCGGCTCGACGAAGTTTCAGACTCTGAAAGGCGTTACCGAATGGCTTATTGTCGAGATAGCCGCCATCGCCAAACGGTCGCAGCTCAAAGTCAGCTCTTGCCTGAGCGATTGCGGCCGCGTCCGATGTCTGCTCCAAGAACTGCACCCCTCGCCAGTAGTCCCCAAAGAAAGTTGCCCACTTGCGAGGTTGATAGCGATGAAGCTCGCCGTTGGACTGAAGTACTTCCTTGGCGTCCTCCAGCCGCATCGGCTCGAATGCCGGCACAATGGAGCTGGTGCATCGTCCGACGAACGCCAGGAACGGGTTATTCTCGGGCACGAAATCACGGGTGGCTTCCGCCGCGCAATGACGGAAATGGAAAACCGCCCGATGTTCCAGTTCCAGCTGCTGGTAGATCTTCGCCATCGCCCCGATTGCATGATCTGGCTCATTCAGTCCAAGGTAAACGGGCGTAATGCGGCCCACGATATCGGTGGCGGTCATGTGGACGTCGAGTTCCCCCACAAGTTCCGTCGTGCTACTCAACGCGCCGTCGAGCAGAGGAGTCCGGTCCATTTCGTCAAGCGCACTCACTAGCTTGGTGTACATGCGCCGACTGTTCAGCAGCGATTTCGGAGCGCGCCGAGTCAGCCAGCCCAAACCTCGGTACGACTCCTTGTCGTCAAGCAGGACCCCGATATCACCCTCGTTGATCCACATATCGCGCAACGGACCGAAGCTCTTTTTCTCGCCGATCGCCTTGCCGAGAAACATCGCGTTGATCCCGCCTGCGCTGGTACCAGAAAGGATGTCGACGATGAATTTGTGCCGAAGCCCCGATCGCTGCTCAAGCCGATCGGCAAGCTCGCGATAAACTGCGGGCGTCCCAACCGGCTTCCCTTTGTGTCCCGGCTCTCCAGGCTTTGTCTCCAAGCACCGGTTACCGTCCTCGTCCTCAGCCGTGCTGAGAACAAGGTTGAGAAACTCCTGGGCGACCCCATTCATGTAGATGGCGAGCGAAATGCCGCCGTACATGACCATGCCAATTCGATTCTCTAGGGTTGGGACTTTATTCATGGGTGCAGCTACCGCCTCAGTTCGTTCCGATGGAATAGCTCACGCCAATGCCCCATCCGATCCTCCGGTTTGAGCGGCCATTACTGCCGTGATTTGCAAACGCAAACCCAAGCGTCGTCGCGAAGCGGTTCGATCCCCACAAGAGGGTCGGACCGATGATGTAGGTGCGGGCACCACTCAAGGGAGTGCCCAGGCTGATCGCCAATCGCGTGGTTTTCGGGTTCTTGAGGAACCCACGCAGCAGGCTATCCGAGAATTCTTTACCGAGCGGGAAGTGAATGTAAGCAGTCGTCGCCGGCGAATAATCGTCGTTCTTGTGATCCGCGATCGCGCCGCCAAAGAACGTTGAGAACCCGATACTCGGCGTCACCGCAAACTTGTAAGGATCGGGCTGGGCTCCAACTGGCGTGAGAGAGATGGCGGTCTTATCGGTGACCTCAAATGACCCAGTTACCTCAGAGGTCGGGTCCGCCTCATCCAGGGCCGTCATGACGACGACGAGTTTGGTTAGTTTTCCCAGCAGCGGCGCGGCTCGCTCATCGGCCACGAATCGGACTTTGACCTCAAACGCCTTCTTGTCGGCTGCGCCGAAATAGCTGCCCGAGCACACCTGCGTGAAGAGCACGTTCATCGACTTGTCGTAACCCGTGACGCGAAAGAATTCAAATGGCTGCCAGTCCTTCGTGGCCAATGTCACCGGTTTCTCGAACGTTACCTTCCCAATCAAATCAGCGAACGCGGTCGCAGTGACCGCGATTAGAAGCAAGACAATCGTTAATTTTTTGAACATAAGGTTCATACATCCTCCGATTTCGGCATTCTACCAACATGGAATTGCCACTGCGACCACAACGGAACCAAAATGGAAAATTAATGTGCTGTAAATTGCACAAGAATCGGACCTCGGGCTGAGTTTGGCCTATATCGTGGTTAGCCCCACGCAGTATCCACGGGCCGTCGTCTGCCGTTTGCAGCCGGTGCCTCCGCGTGCGGCGGTCAGACCCCGAGGTCCAGGCAACGGGTGACGGACTGACGCTGACGACTCTCAACTGCTAGGCCAGAAGCGCTCCGGTGCCAATGCTTGCCCCCAAGACGACCCAACTGTGGAAAGCAGAAGTGTGGACACGACGAGCTTCATTGTTGAGACCATCGTCTCGGGCGCAATCTTTTGGCTGTTCAGATGGGCCAAAGCACAGCGCCTTTAACTCGCAAAAGCGCTAGCCTAAGGCATTGTTATGATATACTTTAGAGAGGAGAGATTCCATGAAACGTTTCTGTTTTATGATCTCCTTCTTGGGGATCATTTTTGTTCCTTCAGCACAGGCTCTCAACCTTGTGCTCAATCCCAGTTTTGAGGAGACGCCGATCCTTGGCTTTGGCCAATCGGACGTTGCTGCGGACGAGTCGAAGATGATTCGGCTCGATCCCGCTACCGAATTTTACACTTCCAGCATCTCGGGCGTTCCCCACTGGGTGAACGGCCTGAACAGTGACCAGGCCAGCGATTCGGGCATCTCGCGAATCCTGGGAATCAGCCCGATTGAGGGCGAGCGCTATGCCTTCATTAACAATTGGAATCGGCGCTTCAGCCAGGTGCTGGCCCACACGGTGGCCGTCGGTGAAACGTACCAGGCAACTGTCTGGGTCGGATCACTGGTGGATGACGCCCGTTGCGGACGGATCTCGCTCGTAGCCGGGGACCTGAACCCCACCGATGCAGATCTCTTCGCGCCAGGATCGATCATTCTCAGCGAAAAGACTGCAGGCACTGCCAGCTGGACTTGGTTCCAGCCGTCAGTGATCCTGCCCGGCGTCGGCTGGAACCGGGTGGATCTTATCTACACCGTCCTTCCGGGCGATGCCGCGATCGGAAAGCCGCTCATGATCTCGCTTCTCACCGAGGCCGAGTCCGTGGGCCCAGTCCAGTTTGACGCCGTCAGCGTGACGGTCGTCCCCGAGCCCGCGTCTCTCGCGGCACTCGGACTTGGCTTCGTCGCGCTTCTCAGTCGCAGAGCGCGGCGTTGATGCCACCCTCCGGTCGCCCAACCCCAATTGGGCGACCGGTCTACATTCCCTCAGTAGCGGAAATCGTTGTCCACGGTGATTCCACGTACCCAGTCCAAACCCCCGAAAGGTCGTCCATTGCCTCGATGCGGTTCTGATACACCGCCCTCAGGTCCCATTCACCGGACCCCAAACCGGTCTCACGGACAATCTCTGCAATGGACCGACGGCCAACCTGGCGGCTGGCGCCAGGGTCAAGCTCCACACAGCGCAATACCGGCGCGGCCGCTCGCGGCGCAGGTGTTGGTCGCCAAGTCCGAATTGAACCTGAAGCTTGGCGAGCTTCGTAGACCACGCATTTCTCGCCGAAAATCGAATCGGCTGGCCAGAGTCTGAGCACAGAAGTCGACTCGTTCTTCAGCGTCACAAAGACGCCGTCGTCCACCACGCTCAGTTGAAGTGAGGCGACCGGGTTCATCAGTCGGATCAGGGCCAGGACTGTCGTAACCACGGCAAGTCCGGGGCGGACTGAGTCCGCCACGATTTAAAGGTCATCGACGCGATCGGGCGCGTCGACGAAGTACCAAGGCACCCATCGCCACGGCGACCGTGATCAGCGATGCCGGCTCTGGCACCGAGGAGAAGGTCAGTTGGCAATTTTGATCGCCGGGAATGACCGACCACTCCTTGAATGATGCTGGTCCCATGCCGAGCGCCCCATTGAAGATGCCCGCGGTCGCGGCGGTGTTGCTCAGCGCTGCGGGAGCGATTCCCGTCACCCCGCCCGTCGCACTCACGCAGAATCCCCACGTGAAGCCACCCATGTACGAGGCCTTCTTGGTCGTCGTGTCGATGCACACGACGGCAGTCCAAGCGCAGAAGTACATCGGCCCAAACGGACCCCAGCCAGTAGGCGAGTCGTTGAAGAACTTCCCCTTGCCTCCCTGCCGGTTCGTGTCGCTCGCGCGGTCCGCGGCGGAGTTGTAGGTCACGTCGTACCATGGGTTGTTGTCCCACGGTCCGCCCGGCTGAGTTGGCTGTGGGTCGATGAAGTCACCCACCGGATAGCCTGGCACATCGTCCTTTCGAGTCGTTCCATCACCCCTTTTCAGCAGAATTCGCTGCAGCCACCGCACGTTTGCGTCGGGGCACCAAGGTGAAGGGCCCTGGTCATAGGTGGCCTGAATGTTGACGCCGCCCTGCGCGGTCGAAGGCGTGAACTGAGTCACGTTCAGCGTCTGAGCCGAGCTCACCTGTAGCAAGACAATCGTCAGGGCCACCGGCCCGTACATTGCGTATCTAAGTTTCACAAGATCCTCCTCTCACCGCCAGCAAAATTGGCAGACACTGTATAATAGTCCAGGACAACGAAAAGTGATTACGGGGGCGCAAGAAAAAGCACTAACCATCACTTGAGTAAAGAGATCGTCGTATTCTATATACAATCACTGCTGGCTAACCGAGTCATGAGAACTTGAGCCAGAGAAGCGAACTCGAACCCGTCCGCCTCGAACAGGGATCCAAAGACGGGCTCCGGGAAGTAGATCGGAACTCGGAACTTGCGCCCGGGGAAAATCGGTTCAAGACCTCGCAGAAGCTGGCGTAACTTGGTTTCATCATCCTCGCCGCTAAGAAGCATCGACCGCGTCACCAGTTCACCGTTCTCCGTGGGGAAGACGGCTGAATACAGTCCGTCCACCGCAAACGCCCGGGTCGGAGTGGCCATCTGCGCCACCGTCGCGCCGCGCATCTCCCAGGGAGTGCCGGACTCGTCGCGCCCCAGCGCCGCCCGCGCCATCTCCTCAAATCGGACTTCACGGAATCGCCCTGCATCACCGGCAGCCAGCGATCGACTCGCGCCGATGAGGCGACACTGCACCGTAAACCCAAACCTCTCATAGAACCGGATGGCCCCGGTGTTCGATTCGATCGCCTCGAGCACGATCGAATCGTCGCCTCTCTCCGCGCTCGTCTGTAACATTCGAGTCATAAGCTCGCTGCCCACACCCGTCGCTCGGTGGGAAGGCGCAACGGCCATCGCGGCGACGCGGCACTCACGCCCACGACGATTCACGAGCAGCATCCCGACGATCTCGGAGTTCTCAACCGCAATCTGACTCGATGCGAGGTCGAGAGTATCACGCATCGCAAGTTCGCCGAGCACAACGCCCGGGAGCTGGATGGGAATCACATACCCCTCGAAACACCGACCGAACGCCTCGGCAAGGGTCTCTATTGAAAATCCAAGACCGTTCTCAATGTCCATCGCCAGCCACTACTCAGTGGCGGCGGCTTCGCGTTCCCGGCGTCGCGCTCGTTTCCGTTTCCAATTCTCAAACCCGGAATCGCCGTGCAGATTGAAGACGTACTCAATCACCTTGCCGAGAGTGACCAAGCCGACGAACGCCACGGGCCAAATGCTCCAACTCAGCGGATGCGACAGTCTGAATCCACCCATGAAGAAGTCGATACCAATCATGAGCACGCAAAAGCCGACCGCGCCGCGGACGTCTTCAATAACTTTCGAGTAGCGATATCGCTTCCACTCGCGCCGAAGCTCAGTATCCTGGGCCCGCTGCAGCGCAGTGGCTCGGTCACTCTCCAGTTGGGTGATCGCCGCTTCGACGGACTCGGGTTGAATTCCAAGCTCACCGGCCGCTTTCAGCAACTCGGAACGGCTCAGGGTGTTCGAGCTCGTGTCAAGCTGAACCGCACGCCGCAGAATCTCCTCGGCGTCGTCCGGCTCAAACCGCTGATCGCCAGACATCAGAACGCGCCCCGGACCGTGTACCACTTGATCACGTCTGCTCGGAGGATCCCGTCCGCAATAAGCGGATCCCTGCGAATCGCAGCTTTCACCTTTGCGACATCCGACTCATAGAAGATCGCGAACTCCAGACGATCTTCCTTGTCCTCAACTTCCCCCACAATTGCTAAGGTCTTCGACTGTCGCAGCATCATCCAAATCTGCTGGTGCGCCTCCCTCCGATCGCGAAACTGTCGCGCATCCCACTTTGGTCCTTTCCGGATCCACGCCACAGTGTACGGAGCGATTTTGCTTGGGTCGATAGGCTTCGATTCAAAGCCGAACGGTTCGGTCCACCACCGCCAATGCTCGGAATTCATGATTCCGGTCTGCATCAATGGATCGTTCTTGAAGCAGTCACGGGCGTGCTTCAAGGTCGGCACCGTCAATACAGCGATGCCACGCAGTTGCGGATCTTCGAGCGGACCCGCCAAGGCCAGTTTCCCTTGCTGCTGCAACGTCGCCAGATTGCTGATGTGCCGGGCCTGCATCTCACCCAGTTGCTTCGGCGTGAACTTGCCCGTCGGCGTCGAACCGGACATCAGCACGGTCAGATAACTCTTTGTCCGCTTGGCTGGCTTGGCATCGACCGCCAACGAGCCCGCGACAACCATGCAAGCTAAAACCGCAATGAACCGCATGCGTACAGTGTAGCGGCACATCAAACAGGTGTACAAGTGAATAGGCCTAAAGCGCGGTACCATCACCCCGTGATTGCTCGTCTGCGCGGGGATGTGATCGAATCGGGGGGAGGCCGACTGACCATGGATGTCGGCGGAGTCGGCTATGAGGTGATTGTGCCTGAGTCCGTGCTCGTCCAAGTCCCGCCAGCCGGGGTGTCGATCACGCTGCTCATTCGCCAAACATTCCGCGAAGACGGCACGTACCTATACGGCTTCCTTGAGCCATTTCAGCGTCGGCTCTTCGACTTGCTAACCGACGTCAAGGGGTGCGGTCCCAAGATTGCCCTCGCGCTCATCGGCGAACTGGGCGAAGAGACCGTCGCCAACGCCATCGCAACACAAGACGCCAAGCTCCTGGCCCGCGCGACCGGCGTCGGACCGCGCCTCGGTGAGCGCATCATCCTTGAGTTGCGCGACCGTATTCAGGAAGAGCAATTCACCCGCAAGATCACGACCGCCGTGGTGGGGTCGGTGCCCACATCAAGTGGCGGCGATGAGCTGATCGAAGCGCTTGTGGCGCTCGGATATCGTCGGTCCGATGCCGAAGCCGCCGCTGCCCCCGCGCGTGAAGAGGCCAGCGGCATCCAAGACCAGATTCGAGCCGCGCTGAGGTTGCTGAAGAAATGAGCCGCGAGAACGAACTGGTGGTGCCCGAGCAACGGACCGAAGATGGAGTGCTCGATCTCTCGCTGCGACCGCGCAGCCTCGCGGAGTTCGTAGGCCAAGAGAAGCTGAAGGAGAACCTGCAAGTCTTTTTGACCGCCGCCAAGCAGCGTGGTGAACCGCTGGATCACGTCCTCCTCTACGGTCCTCCCGGGCTGGGCAAAACGACCATCGCCCACATCGCCGCGACCGAGATGGGGGCGACCCTGCACGTCACCAGCGGCCCAGCGATTGAGCGCGCGGGAGACCTCGTGGGCATCCTCACCAACCTGGAACCGGGCGCGGTCCTCTTCATCGACGAGATCCACCGCCTGAACCGCATGGTCGAGGAAATCCTGTACCCCGCGATGGAGGACTGCAAGGTCGATATCATGATCGGCAAGGGTCCAGCCGCCCGCTCAATCCGCCTGGATGTCCCGCGATTCACCGTCATCGGCGCCACGACCCGTCAGGGCCTCCTTACTGGTCCGCTTCGCGACCGATTCGGCATCGTGTCGCACTTCCAGTTTTACGACGAGTCGGCACTACACCAGATCGTGTGCCGCTCGGCCTCGATCCTTGGCTATCGCATCGACGAAGAAGGAGCGCATGAGATCGCCCGCCGCTCGCGGGGAACTCCGCGTATCGCCAACCGGCTCCTGCGCCGGGTTCGAGATTTTGCCCAGGTCGACGGCCTCGAGTCGATCGACAAAGCCAGTGCGGACCGAGCGTTGGGCGCGCTGGAAGTCGATGCCGCGGGTCTGGACCGCTTGGACCGGGAGCTCCTGCGAGCCATGATTCTCAAGTACGACGGCGGTCCGGTTGGGCTAGAGACGCTCGCCGCAACCATCGGCGAGGACGCCGGGACCATTGAGGACGTCTACGAGCCGTACCTCATGCAGCAGGGCTTGATCAAGCGCACCCCGCGGGGCCGCATGGCCACCGCCGGAGCGTACGCCCACCTTGGAATCGCCGCTCCCAAGGGCGGACTCTTCGAAGGCGAGTAGCCGATTACCAGCCGCGAACGGCGAGCAGTTCGCCTTCCGGCAAGCTGCTGCAGTTGATGCCCACCATCGGTTCGCCCAAGTTGCGGCTGATCTCTGCAAGCCGCTTCGGCTGATCGTAGAACATCACTGCCTCGACGATAGCGCGGGCGCGCTTCGCTGGGTCGCCACTCTTGAAGATGCCCGAACCCACGAAAACGGTCTCTGCGCCGAGCTGCATCATAAGCGAGGCGTCGGCCGGAGTCGCGATGCCACCGGCGCTGAAATTCGGCACCGGCAACCGACCCTTCACGTGGACCTCTTGGACGAGCTCAAGCGGAGCCTGAAGCTCCTTGGCGAGGACGTAGAGCTCATCGGGGCGCGCGTTTGCGACCCGTCGGATTTCGCTCATGATGGTGCGCATGTGTCGCACGGCTTCGATGACGTCGCCCGTGCCCGCTTCTCCCTTCGTACGGATCATTGCCGCACCTTCGGCGCAGCGTCGAAGCGCCTCGCCCAGGTTGCGAGCTCCGCACACAAACGGAACGGTAAACGGATGCTTGTCGACGTGATTGTCTGGATCGGCGGGGGTCAGAACTTCGCTCTCGTCGATGAAATCAATCTCCAGCGATTCCAGGATCTGCGCCTCAGCGAAATGCCCGATGCGACACTTGGCCATCACGGGAATGGTGACGACTTCCTTGATCCCAAGGATCATTTCCGGGTCGCTCATGCGTGCAACACCACCGTCTCGGCGGATGTCAGCAGGGACTCTTTCCAGCGCCATGACCGCAATTGCGCCAGCATCTTGGGCAATTTTCGCCTGCTCAGGATTGACGACGTCCATGATGACGCCACCCTTGAGCATCTCGGCCAAACCGACCTTCTCGCGCCAGGTCTTCACCGGCATAGACGATCCACTGGAACTGTTTTTCATGGTGTGGTCCAAAGAGAGCATTCGCGACCCAAAGCACGGGTCTAGCTACATCTTTCTACGCCGAAGGATACCCGGTTCAACTCACTTGACTCTGATGCGGGGCCGTATACTCAGCCTGTTGGCCGACATGCTTCCTCCGATCACGACTGAAGAACTCGCCGCGCTCGCGCACAGCGAGGGGCTCGCGCCAATCCCCGCCAATCTGGAGCGTGTCGCGCGCGAGGTCGGTGCTGAGCTCGCACGATGGGCCTTTACCCAGTGGCAGTTGCGAGGGCGAGGCGCGGCTAAGTTCGCACGCAGCCACGAGATGCTTTTCGTCCGGGAAGCACTAGAGCAAGCCACCCACGAGACGCTCGCCGCCTGGCACAGTTCGCGTTTCTGCACGAGCGGAGTCTTTGACATGACCTGCGGCATCGGGGCAGACCTCATCGCTCTGGCTGCTCGCGGCCCGGCCTTCGGCGCGGAGTTAGACCCTGAACGCGCGCGCTACGCTCAACATAACTTGCATGTGCACGATCTCCACGCCGCCGTCCACCTGGGCGATTGTTTGCTTGTGAAGTCCGACGCCGATTGCGCCTGGTGCGACCCCGCGCGACGTGCTGAAGGTCGGAGGCTCCAGCGGATCGGTGAATACGCCCCGGACGTCGCCCGCGCTGCAGAACAGATGCGCTCGCTCCGGCTTGGCGGCATCAAGCTCTCGGTCATGCTCACTGACGCCGAACTCCGCGAGCTCGGCGGTCGCATCGAGTTTGTCAACTTCGGCAGAGAGTGCCGCGAGGCCATCGTTTGGCTGGGCGCGGACGGCGGTAGCGGATGTCACGCCGTGCACGTGGAGTCGGGTAGCACCCTAGCCACCGCCGCACCCGGCCCCGTAGCGAACGATCCCGAGAACTCCATCTACGAGGCGGAACCGGCGGCCATCCGAGCGCACGCCCTTGGTACCCTTTGCGAGGCAGAGGGGGTCCAGGAGTGGGCAGACTCCAACGGTTTTCTCACCGGCCCAAGCGGCAAGCGTTCTCCGTGGTGGACCGAGTTCCGAGTGCTTGCGGTCACTCGGCTCGATCGCAAAGAAATCCTGTCCACACTTAACATGCTCGATGCTCGGGTCGTGGCGGTCAAACCCCGGGGGCTCGATCTCGATCCCGCTCAATGGCAGAAGCAGCTCAAAGCGTCCGGGCAACGCGCGGTGGAGCTGCTCGTGACGCGACGAGGCGGGCGTCCGGTGTGCGCCCTCTGCGAGCGTATTCAAGATTTATGAGCTTCGTGCCGACAATCTCCATAGCCGGATGAGGTTTTGCCCTCAAAAAGCTGAAGCGGATTGTCAACCATGGAACTCGAAAATCTAGAGTGTCAATTAGCGCAAGCGCAGATGAGCCGGTATCTGGCGGGAGATCAGTTGCCCGAAGACACCGTTCTGCAGCTTCAAAAGCACGTCAGTGAGTGTCCGGAATGCCAGAAGTCAGCAGAAGACAAGGCAATCTCTCTGGAGACCATGCTCACCGAGGTCCAGGCCGCGCCCGTAGAAGCGCCTGCCCTCGAAGTGACCGAGAAGGCCGCTCCTGTCCCAGACCCGCTGGAAGTAAGCGACGAGGCTCTCGCAAGTGCCATGGCAGCGCTTAACCCAGAACCGGCCCCCGAACCCCAAGCAGCGGAACCAGTCGCCGAGCCAAAGGCGAAGAAAAAGCTCGCGCTGCCCAAGTTCAGTTTTTCCCTCGACGCTCTCAAGCCGATGCTTGCTTCAAACCTGAAGCCCCTCCTCCTAGGGTTCACCCTCGGGGCGGTGCTCATCGGCATGACCGCGTTCATGAAGCGCCCGACCGCTGTGCTCGGAAACAAACTCGCCACCGCCGAGCACGAGGCTCCCGCCGAAGAGAAAGAAGCAAAGCCGAAGCACGAAGCCGCCGCTGAAGAACCGGCGCATGAAGAAACAAAGGCCGAAGAGCCCGTGAAGCACGAAGAACCTAAGCACGAAGAGCCCAAAGTGGAGACTCCGAAACATGAGGAGCACGCGACTCCCCCCGCTGACGAGCCAGAGCAGAAGTACGAAGTTGCGAAGAACGACGGCGCGGTCGTCGAGAAGACCATTGAGAACGGGAAGAAGGTCGCCCAGCGGCCGGTTGTCGAGAAGCCGACACCAAAGCCCGCACCCAAGAAGTCAGTGAGCCCAAGGCGCACGACCCGCAAATTTCACTACTCCGCACCGAAGCGACGCAAACCTGCAACGAAGCACCGCACCGTGAGCCGACCCGACCCCAAACCGGGCACTGGATACGTCAAGGTCCTTGACTGAAGGCGCGTCAAAAGCCCGGGTTCACTCGTCCTCAACTGTAGTAATCGTCATGAAGAAGTTGCCATTGATCGTTCTGCTCGCACTCGGCTTGGGCTCAGCCTGGGCCAACTCCGAGCCCGTCACGAACCCTAACCCAGCCGACGAAGCTGTAAAGACCGAGGCGACCGGATTGGTGAACCTCACATCAAAGGGCAAGGACGTCCGCGACGTGCTCACTGACCTGTTCACCCAGGGCAAAAAGAATTTCGTCCTCGATCGGATGCCGCGCTCGGAGCTCTACCTGGTGCTCAACGGCCTCGACTTTGACGAGACGCTGGAGATCATCTGCCGCAATGCGAACCTGGAGTACGAAGTCCAGAACGGCATTTACTTCATCAAGCGGACCGACCCTACCAAGGTTGCCCAGCCGAAAGTAGATCCCGAGCAGCCCAAGCGGTTCCAAGGCAAGCTTTCCGATTCAGTCCTGCAGAAGAAGTTCACAACCCGCTTTGCGCGGACGGACTTCCGTGACGTCATCAAGAACATCGCCAAGCAGACGAACATCTGGATCGAAGTGGACGAAAAGCTCACCGGCCGCCTCGTCGATGCTTACTTGATCGACACGACGCTGAAGCAGGGGCTCGACATGCTCACCCAGGCCCTGGGACTGGAGTATCGGTTCACCGATAACCAGAGCATCATGATCTTCAAGCCGAATCCGAACCGGATCACCGTCCTCGACAACTGAGCCGGAAGCAACAACTTCAAGGCGTCCCGATCCCCTTAACGGCGGTCGGGATGTTTTCTTGGCGGGACCAAACTGGCAACGAACAGCCCCACTGCGCCCGCGAGCGTTAACCACATGAGCCACTGGGGTCCCCCAAGGCGGTACGTCTGGAATGCGCTGCCGACGCACAGCACCGCGCACACCCGGAGCAAAACCATGCTCACGAGGGTGGACCACTGACGCCACCGCTGGAAAAACCGCTGCAGGCTAGAACCTCTTGACCCAGCGGAAGCTGACGCTGAAGTCAGGCCCGCTGGAGGCAATCATCGGCTGGCGACGATTCACCAGGTCCTCATCCTCGCTGAATGACGCCTCCAGCCACTCGTTGTGACCGAGCTTGCGTCGGTAGCCAAAGGTCATGAGCCGATGAGCACCATTGACCGAACTCTCCGAACCGGTGATCGGTGCACGCTCACTCTGCCACTGCACGATCCACTCGTCGCGACGATTGGGAGCGAGCACCAGTGCCAACCCCTCTTGGTCCACCCACTTGCGCGCGTTGGGCAACCGCGTAGCGTGCCCCTGCACTACCAAACCGGCTTGGGCAACAACCGAAAGACGACGGTTGATTGGCTGGGTGGCGTACACCGACACTCCTGCATCCAATCCGCCCGAACCGATCAGGTTCGATGCGCTACCGGTCGGTAGCTTGATCGCTGCCCGCGCAGAAATCTGTCTGGAGAGCTGCTTGCCAACTCCCACAGTGATGTCCGAGATGCCGCTCGCGGAACCGAAACTGTACCTCCCACCATCGCGTACCACGGTGCGGCCCATTCGGGTCGAGTTGCGAACCGGGTCGCTCCAACCAAGGACATTCTTGTGCCACCCATCGATGATCGGATCCAAAAACCCGCCGCCCCGAGTGACGACTCCACCCTCGACCCACCATTCGCCCCACTGGGTGCCACGAGTGTG
Source organism: Chthonomonas sp. (assembly GCA_016788115.1). Taxonomy (NCBI): domain Bacteria; kingdom Bacillati; phylum Armatimonadota; class Chthonomonadia; order Chthonomonadales; family Chthonomonadaceae; genus Chthonomonas; species Chthonomonas sp. The sequence goes on from JAEURR010000005.1 coordinate 27,793, forward strand.
CCGGTACATGAGGCGTGTGGTTTCGTGATCGTCCTCCAGCGCACCGCGCCGCCGCATCTCGTTCGCAATCGAGAGTCCCACACTCCACTCCTTCTGCCCCTCTGCGCGGATCTGAGGGTCAAATGGCAGCCGCAGAAACGGCAACGCCACCGCCCGTTGATTGCGCGTATCGATGGGGGTCTGGGCACCTGCCGACGCCACCATAAGGGCGAGCAGTGCTGAGGGAGCAAACCATCTCCAGAACATCATGTCAGAATGCACTATACGCTCCAGGAAGGAGTTGAGTGCAAAGATGCCAATTGTTTCCGTTCATATTCCTCAAATTGGTGAGGGCCTTCAAGAGGCTCGCCTCGTCGCCGTCCTGAAGCAGCCCGGCGACCGCGTCCGACGTGACGAACCCATCTACCAGATGGAAACCGACAAGGCCGTCATGGACGTCGAATCTCCGTTCGAAGGGACCCTGGTTTCATGGTCTGCACCGCCCGATACTCTACTTCCCATCGGTGCTGAGATCGCCAAGATGGAAGTCGCCAGCGAGGTCCCGGCGGCAGCTCCTCATGGCCAGTCACCTGCTGCCACCGCGCCAACGAGTACCGGCGAATCGGTCGTGGCGCTGCGTATTCCCATGATCGGCGAAGGCCTGCAGGAAGCCCGCCTCGTGGCGGTGCTGAAACAACCCGGCGATACCGTCCGCCGCGACGAACCCATTTATCAGATGGAGACTGACAAAGCGGTCATGGACGTCGAATCGCCGTACGCCGGTGTGCTCGAAGCGTGGGTTGCCGAGCCAGACACGGTCCTCCCAATCGGTGCCGAAGTTGGCCGGATGCGCGTCCAGGGTGCAGTCGAGGAGTCGGTTTCATCGCACGGCCCCGCACCCTCCGCCAGCACCGGCGCTTCTCCTGCCGCGGCACGAGCGGCATCGGGCGAGCGCCGCACCGACATCCCGCCGCGCACCCGTGCGTATGCCAAGGAGAAAGGAATTACCGAGGATCAACTGCAGACGATCCCCGCCGCGGGGGCAAAGCTCATGCCCGCGGATATCGACAAGTTCCTCTCCGGCGGTGCTGCCGCCGCTTCTGGCGCGCCGGCTGCGCCCACCCTCGCGTCGAACGATACCTATGCAGAAGCAGCCGTCCCCCAGAAACAAAGGCTGCTTGCCTCGCGTCTCGTCCGCGGTTCGCAGTTGGTCGTGCCCGGCACCATCACCGTGGCCTGCCAATGGGGCGCGATGGAGGCCGAACGGGCGCGAGTAAAGGCCACCGGGGAGACATTCCAGCCGAGCGCGTTCACCATGTTTGCATTCGCGGTAGCCCGCGCCCTAGCCGACTTCCCGGCGTTTCGCTCGACCCTGATTGGGGACGACAAGCTGCGCACTTATCATCACGCCAACCTCGGCATCGCCGTGGCTCTGCCCGGTGATGAATTGGTGCTGGCGGTCGTCGATCGGTCCGACACGCTCGCCTGGCGTATGTTCGCCGACCGATGCCGCGAACAGATCGATCTCGCCCGAGGCGGCAAAGATCAAGCGAACGAGTCGGTCACACTCAGTCTCACGAACATGCAGGCGTTTGGCTTGCGCGACGCGGTCCCCGTCGTCGTACCACCGTCAGTTGGTACGCTCTTCCTGGGTGAGCCTTACACCGGCCTCGCGCAAGATTCTGCAACCCCGCAGATGTGCCGATACGTGAACCTCGCTCTCACCTTTGACCACCGTGTGATCAACGGGGTCGGCGCTGCCGAGTTCATCAACGCGGTCAGGCGCAATGTCGAAGCCATCACCAGCCTCGTGAGCGGGGCATGAAGCCGATCATTGGCATCACCGTCGAGAGCAAATTCGAGCCGGAAAACACCCGGAATCGCGGCATGCTGTCGCTCGGATACAACTACGCCGAGGAGGTGGCCAAAGCCGGGGGCGTGCCCATCCTAATCCCGCCGACCGCCGACGTTGAGGCCGTCGCCGAGATCATCGATGGCTGGCTCATTCCAGGCGGGGCCGACATCGACGCAAGCTACTGGGGCGAACCGAACCACGAGAAATCCGAACCGAACGATGGCTCGCGGGTCGAGTCAGAGCTCGCACTCTGGAAGCAAGTCTCGCCTGACCTGCCCGTGCTTGGCATCTGCTACGGCTGCCAGATGATCAACGTCGCGCTGGGCGGCACGCTTGAACAGCACGTCCCCGACCGCGTCGAGCATGAGTCGCATAGCGGCGGGACGCTCCAGCAGTACGTCCTGGACCCGTCATCGCGGGCCGCACAAGTATTGGGTACCGCCACGCCTCAAGGCAAGAGCTACCACCACCAGGCGGTTGGCCGGGTCGCCGAAGGACTCCGCGCCGTCGGGCATCATGAGGACGGCACGATCGAAGTGGTCGAAGGGACCGGTAAGCGATGGCTCGTCGGGGTGCAGTGGCACCCCGAGCGCACCCCCGAGGGCGACGACACGCAGAACCTCCTGCGCAGCTTCATCGCCGCCGCCGCCGAATTCAAAGCGCAACGCTCAAGCTAGTCCAACAGGTCGCAGCATCGAGCCTGGGAAGACGCTGCGAGCGTCCCGTAGACCTTGTCGTTGCTGGATCAGCTCGGCCAGCACGTCGCGGTAGTCCCGAGTGACTTTGAGGTCGCCCGGACCGTCTAGCTGATCGTCTTTCAGGCCGGGCCAATCTGCCAGGACTTGCCCGCCGCGGATCCCCTTGCCAAGCACAAACATCACGCTGCCCCGACCGTGGTCGGTCCCGAGTTGGGTGTTCTCATAGGCGCGGCGACCAAACTCGGTCTGCACCACGACGGTCACTCGGTGCATCGCGTCGCCAAGGTCACGCGTAAAGGCTGCGAGGCTCTTGGCGAGATCTTCGAGCAGGTACGTCAACCATCCGGCGGTCGAGCCCTGCGCTACATGGGTGTCCCAGCCGCCTTTGTCCAGGCAGGCCACTTCGACCCCGATGTCGTGTTTGATGAGAAAAGCGAGTTGTTTGAGCGACTCGCCCAAGTCACTCGTGGGGTAGTTCGCGCCGGCCGCGGGACGATACTGCTTTGGCTCCAGACGGTGAAGCGACTCCATCACGCGTAAGGTCTCGTGACCCGCGTGCGCCATCGCGTCGTTCTCCGCAGCATAAATCTCTTGCAGCCAAGCGGTGACCGCAGCCTCCTGCCCCTCTCCGGCGGTGACGAGCCGAAAGTCTTCAAGCGATTGCATTGCCAAGGCATGCGGCGCGCCCAGCAGCGCATCCGGCATCACGGATCCAAAGGCCACCGCCCGGAGCGGGCTCGTGTTCTCGCTCGGCGAGTTCGCCAAGTACCGCGTCAACCACCCGTTCGAGTTCCCATCCCGGCTTTTGGCCTGGCCCCGCTCCATCGCGTTCATGGCCTCGAAATGGCTGCGTGTTTCGTCCGCCGAACCGACCGCATGCAAGATCGCCAGATCCCCGGCCTCAAAGTCCGTCATCATCGGTCGCAGCGCCGGGTTCAACCCAAAGAAATCGCCCAGCGAAAGCGTGTCTTTCTTCGCCAGCGCCAAGGTCGGGCGCAATCGATAGTAGTCCGGATCGCCGTGCGGTACGACCATGTTCAGACCATCGGCACCACCGCGCAAGAAGATGCTCACGAGCACGGGCCCTCCCAGCTGTCCCGGCTTGACCGTGATCTGCGCCAGCGCGGGCAGCTTCCCGGCCAACCAAGCCGCAGCACCCACCCCCGCGCCTTTGAGCAGCGTCCGGCGCGACACCCCTGGCTCATATCGTCCTTCGCAAGTCATCCACGGGTCGTTCATGCGTTCATCTCCATTGGAACTCCGGGCTCATCAGGCAGAGCGCAGCGTTGAGGTCGGCGGCCTTGGTCAAGTCGAGCGATTTGTCCAGGGGTCGCGCTGCGTCTCGGGACCTCCCGAGCAGCGTCGGCACGAGCTCCTGAGGCTGGTCGATCAGCCCTAACCTTCGCCAGTTCACACTCGTGCCCGCAATGCCGTTGGCGCAGAGCGCAGATGCGAAATTCCACCGCGCCAACAGCGAGCCAGTCCAGGCATCCAGATCCGTGGGATATCCGTCCGGCATCGGCCACTCATACGGCGACTGCCCCATCGTCCGTAGCCACTGCTGCAGCGGACGTGCGCCGTCGGTCACGGCTTCTGAGCACCGTAGCGCCGAAATGAGAAAGTCCATCGGGCGCTTCACCATCGGTGGAGCGGTCAGCAAATCCTCGCTCATCAGCATCGGCCGGAGCATGCTTCGGATATCGCCGCCCGTTTCCAGATAGATGCCAGCCGTTCTTGCAACCCACTCTGCGGTTGCCACTCCGAATACGGCGCGACAGAGCTTGGTCGCGATGTTGCGTGCCGTGGCCGGGTGGTTCGACAAGATCGAGACGACTCGCCTCGCATCGGACTCCCTGCCTCCCGCGGGGATATGCACCCCAAGCACCGTCTTCGCTCCGTCGTCGTGCAAGGCCGGGTCAAACCGCAGCTGCCCCCGCGCGTGCAGAAATCGTCGCTCGACGGTCCAGCCCGTGAAGCACCGGGCTACTTCCAAGATATCCCTCTGCGTATAGCCCCCGTGCACTCCCATCGAATGCAACTCCAGCAGTTCGCGCGCGTAATTCTCGTTCGGCACGCCGCGACGGTTAAGCTGATTGTCCAGATAAACCAGCATGGCCGGGCTCTGGGTGCTCGCCAGCAACATATCGGGAAACTTCCCGAGCGCATGCTCCCGGATGACACGGTCCTCGTCCTGCGGCTTCCGGTACGCGGAGTACTCCTTCTTGGCGTCGATGTTGAAGTGATCAGTCCACACCGAGACCATCCGTTCCAACAGAGGATTCTTCCCATACGTGGCGCGCAAGATCGAGGCGCTCTGAATCTGACTGATCACCTCGTGCTGAGGCTGATCTTGCAGTTCAGCGGCCTGCATGTGCAGCGCTTCCAGCCGGACCAGCTGCATGCCGAGCGCGTCATCTTCGGGATCATTGGCCGCCAAGACCCGATCCACGTACGCCCCGCGACCCATCTGTTGGATCTGCTGGATCGTTTCGCGGTTGGGACCGAAACTCGTCCGATGCAACACCCGCAGGTCGGCGTCTGGCAGGGTCGGGGCGGGCCCAGTGTACGGCGCATGCCGAGCGGCAAGTTGCCGTGCGGGCTTTCCGCAGCCCGCCACCCCGACCGAGAGGGCCCCTAGCCCAATGAGGAACTCGCGACGATTCATGGTCCTCAGTACACAGGCGGCGCAGTCGCCTGGGCCGCAGGCTTGCCCCGGAACAGGGACCGTGTCCCTGCTCCGATCATGAGCACGAACATCGCAGGCCCCAGAAGGAACCAACCGATGATCGGCAACAGACCCATGAGCACGACGAGCGTGCTTGCCCGAGCCAAGCTCGGGAACGGTCCCCACGAGGGATCAATCGCGTGGATCCGTGTCATCAGGAGCCGGCTCAAGCCCGCTCCACCCACAGCCGCGATGCAGAGCATGGTGCCAAGCCCTGCAAAGCCGATGAGCTTGGCCAGCGGCTGCGGAACAGAAAGTAGCACCAGCGAAAAACCGATCCCCACGAATCCAGTTGCCAACCCCAACCCGACTGTTCTGCCCGGCTTGACGATGGCGGCCTGTGCGACCTCGGCCCGACTGGGAAAGAGCAGCGCCGCGACGATCATTGCCGCCCAACTGGAGAGTCCGAGCCCGGCAAAGAGCCCCATTACTGTCAACGCATCACCCATCGTGATTCCCATGATTCACCTCACTGACTGAAGTGTACGATGGGGTTGCTGCGCAGTTCGGTGGCGCGGGACTATTGGTCCCGATCAAGCGGCAAGAAGGGGCACAACGTCCCGCTTGCCCGCTGCCTGAGCAAGGTCCAGGGCCGATTGCCCGCGCTTGTTGAGCACATCTTTGGGCGCGCCGAGCGAGAGGAGCGCATGGACGAGTCCCGAGTGGCCCGCATAGGCCGCCCAGTGCAACGCCGTTGCGCCATCGCTTGTGGTCCCGGCCAGCTGTGCGCCGTTGCGCACCAGCGACAGCAGGATGCGCGAGTTTCCACTGAGCACCGCCATGTGCACTGGCCTCGCCCCACAGAGCGCTGGGCCAGGACGATTTGGGTCTGCCCGGTACTGCAACAGCGTATCCACGGTCGGGCCGTGCCCGAGCATGGCGGCAAGGCCGAGCGGCGTGAATCCGTCCATCGAGGCATCGTTCACGACCCCGGGGAACTCGTTCAGCCAACCGCGCACGACCGCCTCATGGCCGAGCACGCTCGCGGTCCACATGTCGTGCTTTGCGCCACGCGCAGCCAAGAACTCGCCCATCGCGAGCTGCCGGGCGTAGCAAGCCACCTGGATCGCGTGGCTTCCGTGGATGTCTCGGGCATCCACCAAACTGGGGTCCGACTCGATCATCGAGCGAACAAGGGAAAGGTCGCCGACGCGCAGCGCGTCGAAGTACTCCGCCTTGGATGGCATAGGGGGTTCACCTCCTGGCTATCGAATTCTGTTCCCGATTCTGCCGGGCAGTAACCCCATGAATCCCGCCAGCTTCTGAGAATTACCGCAACTCTGGCACCCGGTTTGAAGTCGCTTGTCGTACTATGAAATCTATCATGTCTTTGCGCAAGGCTTTTACCCTTATTGAGCTCTTGGTCGTCATCGCCATCATCGCCATCCTGGCCGCCATTCTGTTCCCCGTTTTTGCCCAGGCAAAGGAAGCTGCGAAGCTCACCTCGGCGACGGCACAGATGCGCCAGCTTAGCGTTTCGGTCATGTTGTACGCCCAGGACAGCGACGATTCTTTCGTCCCTGCGACGATCTACACCACCGACCCGGCTCCGTACGTGATCTGGTCGCAAATGATCTATCCGTATGTGAAGAACAAGGACATCTTCAAGGCACCGGGTACCACCGGCAAGTACGCGGAAGACTGGGCCACCAGAAACCAGCAGAACGTCGGCCTAAATGGCGCGACGGCCGTTGACTTGAGCGCAGCCGGATGCTCCGAGGGTCAAGCGGTCACCACCGGTTGTGAGGGATTCAAGACGCCAGCAAACTTCTCGCAGGCAACTGAGACTGCCCGCACCGGCCTCTTGGCGACCACCCCGCACGGCCCGCTTTCCTCGAAGTATCGCGGCTACAGCTTCAGCCCATACAATGGCACGACGTTCACTGCTGACCCACAGCTGAGCCCACCGCTCGTTTCGGATCGGGACTTGGTGGCCGAGTTGGGAGCGAGCCTTTCGCCAAGCCAGCTTAAGCCAATCTACGCACTCTACAGCGCTACCAAGAAGAACGATGGCAAGACGCCCGTCGTCTACGCTGACGGACACGTGAAGGCCATGAGCGCCAACCAGATCCTTGGCCGAGCGGGCAGTACCATCTGGCGCTTCCGCTAATCGACGAGCTTGACTGGCGGTCCGAATACCGCCTCGAACGCCCCGGCTGGCGGAACGTTTGGAAATGCCCAGACGCGCGCACCGGGGAGTTCGATCGCTTTGAGCAGGCACTCGCCCTTCAGCGGCCCACTTTTCTTCTCGGTCGCGAGCACCAGCGGCTCACCGGGCAATAAGGACGTCGCGGTGAACAGTACCGTCTCGGGTGTGCCGCTTCCCCGCACAGAGTGCATACTCAGCACCCGGTTCGGAGTTGAGAACTCGCCGAACGGGTGGTCCTTTCGGAAAATTTGGTGCCGCGACTCGCGCATTCCACCTGCCTGATCAAGCTCTAGCATCGCGTCCAGGAGTCCGGCCCGCACTTGCATCGTGGGCGACACGCCTAGCCCCAATGCCAGTGCAAGCGTCCCAGATGCTTCGGCACTGACCGCCGGGTCCAACGTGTCCCAAGCGATCCAGTCCGCTGCCGTCTGTAGCCAGTCGGACCGCCGTGCGGGAGCAACAATCTGACCAAGGAGCAAGTATGCGGCCACGAGTTCAGACGTCGTCCCCGCAGCCGAGCGCTGAAGCCCATTCGGGAAGCGCTGCGCAAAGGAGTTCAGCTCGCTCATCGCGACTTCCCGGACCGCACTACTGCGCGAGGACAGCGAATTGGCCATCGCGAGCCGCAGGACGCTCGCCGCATCGTTGAACACGATGCGCGGGAGCCCTGGGTCCCTGCTCGTGAGCGCGCGCCCGGGCAACGGTCGTACGTCGGGCAAAACGAGTTCGACGGAATCCTTCTTGAAGACCCGCGGCCCATCCGATATCGGGCGACCCAAAAGCCCCCGAACACCCACTTGCCGCGCGGACTTGTTGAGGATCAGCCGCTCCCAAGCTTGTGGCATCGTCGCGCCCACACCGTCAAATTTGAACTGCGCCACCAGCCCGTCGGCAGTCCGGTTGGCACGGACCTCGGACAACCGCGTGGAGGGCGAAGTCCACCTGGGCAGCGAGGGCTGCAGCGCTTTGACTAGGCGGCCTAGGTCGGCAGCCGTCACCGTCGGGTAACCGCGCGCACCGAAGGGCGCAATCACCCGGACCCATCCGGACAACTGCGAACCGGAGCGAATGATCCACTCGCCCGGTCGCCCATCGATCTTCATGGTCGTCAGCTGATCGGGGAAGCAAAAGAGAATCGGCGGCTGGTCGTCGCGAAAGCTCAGGGCGATGAACTTCGAAGGCGCGCAAAGGACGCCAGGAGCGACGCTTCCCTCTTGCCAGGACAGATACGGGGCACCGAGCGAGCTAACCCGCAGCGCGAACCCCGCGGTGAAGAACATCTCGAACCCCTCCGAAAACCCGGATGCGCGGAGTCGGGTGGGTGAAAGTTTGGCGGGCGCAACGGACAAGCCGCGCACTGCCAGGCGATCCCAATCTACCTTGGCGTCCCTCAACGGAAAGGCGAACTGCAGCTCGTCTGAGCGGGCGTTCGTGATCTTGAAGCCAGCAGCCGAAATCCGAAAGTCGCGGACCGGCAGCAGCGCCACGCACACCTGCACCGACAGCAAGCTCGCCGCCAGCCCCAAGCTACGGCAGGGTCGAGCCAAGAATCTCCAATCCGATGCGTCGCGTACGCTGCGACCAGCTAAGCCCCACTTCACGAATACCCAGAGTGTAGCCGACGAAGAAGGTCGAGTCGGTGAACTTGCTACCCGCAAACTGTTCGGTCGTAATGCCCGCTCCCAACCGGATGAGCGGCGTGACTCGGTAGCTCGCGTCGCCATAGCCCACCAGGCGCGCCACGCCCAAGCTCTTGTTCACATTGAAGCTTGCCGAAAGACTGCCGACTTCCAACCGCGTGTACATCGACAGCGCGTGTTGGCCCAGCAGCTTGGAGTTGAACCCGTCGTTGCGATAGTCGTACGTCAACCGAGTCGAGAGATTTCTTGCGATTTGGGTCAAAAAGGTCACTGCTCCCGTGGTGGTCAGACCCGCATTAACGTTTTTGCCATAGAGCTTGCTCACAGCGAAGCTCGCATCGACCGATGTCCGCGGCCCGAACCGGAAGGTGTTGCTTTGCAGGCGCGACCGGACGCCGTAAGCCAACTGGGTCGAGCGCTGCGAGCCGGATCGGTACTGGTTGGCGTTTGCGGTGAGTCCCGTGTAGAATCTCGCCGGAAACCTTCCGAGTGTCGTCGGATCCTTCTCCAAAGTCATGTAGTGGCTCTGCTGGGTGAACGAGACGCCGCGCAGGCTCTTGCCCAGGCTGCCGCTATAAATGCCCGCGAACCCGGTGAACTGCCGCGACAAGTTCATCGACCCAAAGACGCTTCGGTTGGCAGGCGTATCGAGCTGGAAAGTCCCCGAAGAGCGATCATCGAACCGGAAGAACTGGCGCGCCGAGAGCCCCCAATCCTTGCGGCCCAGACTCGTCACGTCGAGCCCTCCCTCCGATTCATCGCCCTTGTTCCACTTGATTTCGTAGTCCATGAAGACCCCGCGGCTCGCGCCAGAACCGACCCCGTACCGGTTACCGATCCGCATGCGCAGCAGACTCGTCTGCCCTGGACGCATGCTGGTGTAGTACGGATAGTTCACCGCGAGCTGGCTGCCGGTCATCTCAATGAACTGGTCGCTCAGAGGCGGCAATGGACTCGAGGCGCTCAGTTGGTAGTAAGGGACCCGCAAAACCTTGGTTCCCTGGTACAGCACCGCCGCATTCTGGAATTGAATCTCTCTGCGCGGAAACGCGACGATGCGCTGGGCGGTTACGAGGGTGAGCGTTTCACTCAGGTCGCGGAAGGCGAAAGTCGTCGGGGCGAGCGGGGTCCTCATCGGCTCGTTCTTCAGCCCGTCAATCGATACTGGCCCGCGCCCGATCCGTTCGGTGGTGTTCGCACGCAAGAACGGGAACCGCACACCGGGCTTCGAGATCTGCTCTATGCGCTCACCGATGCCCGTGCCGGTCTTCTCGCGCAGGTTGTAGAGGAGCTCGTCATACTCTGCCGATTCGCGACCGATCTTGATGCGTGCCTTGCGGGCTTTGACTTCGTAGCCCGGGACGCTGAGTTGCAGGTCATCGGCTTCGATCTGGATATCCCGATAGCGGAGAGTTACGCCCTTGTTGGGACCGGCAGCCTCAATGACCTTCCACTCCGAGCTGTAAACCATACTCCCGCGCGAGACGATCTCGAAGTACTCCTTCGCACTGGAGAGCTGTGCCTTGCTTTCGACAAAGTCGAAGGTCATCAGTGCACTCGCGTTGAATTCGGCAGCAGTGGCCGTGATGCGCGCTCGGCCCGGCGACGCGCTGGCCACTAGCAGTGCGCTGGCAAAACCGTTGACCGTCGTTAGGACGTTCTGTCGGAACGACCCGAGGTTCGTGTCGAAGAGGATCTGGGTGCCGTCCGGCACCAGCGCTCCGCGGTTGTCCCGCACCTCTGCTTTGATGGTAATGGTGCTGCGACCGTTGGCGACCTCGACGGTTGGGAAGGCAGTGAGTGTGATGACGCCCTCGCGCCCAAAAGCCAAGCAGACTGCAAGCGTCAGGACGAGGCAAGCGAGAATACGGGCGATCGACATGGACACTCTTAAGACGAAAGGGCGGCATCCAAAGTTGGAAGCCGCCCTTTCGATTTGTTAGGTCCGCTTAGCGGACGACGTTGATCGGAACGAACTTGCGTACTCGCTCGCCCGATGCGGTTTCAGCGACGATCTCGACCTGGTAGGCACCCGGGGCAACCGCACGATTTGCGTTATCGCGCATCTGCCACGTGGCGGTGTTCTGACCAGCTCCGTCAGCCCGGCCTCGGGTCAGTGTGTACACTTCCTTGCCCGATCCATTCAGGATGCGGATTGAAGTGTTGGCACCAGCCGAGAGAGCGTAGTTGATGCTGAACCCAGATCGCGAATCTCGACCCGTTCGGGTCACGAGCACGTCGCCGATGAGAGCTCGAGCTGCCGCGCCCGGCTGCATCTGGACCGTGAGTTCGCGAGTGCCTGGCTGATCCATGCGGAAGGTGTAGCTACCGTTGAATCGGAGGTCACGCGTCGTCTTGGTGGCCGGATCGACTACTTGCAAGTTCACGTTGCGCGGCACCGTCGAAATGTTCGGCCAAGTGACCGTCACATCGCCTGAAACTTCCGACTTCACGAGAACCTTCCATTCCTTACGGCCTGCGCCTTCGGCGAGCGACTGTGCCAGCCGGGTTGCCTTACCGTTCAGCTCACCTGCGATGCTCACTTGGAGCTTGCTATTGATGGCCGCCGGTGGCTCGACGATTGCAAGTTGCTTGGAAGCCAACGCGGTGGCGGCAACGCCCACGTAGTTGTTAGCGTCGAGACCTTGGCCATTGCGGGCCGTCAGCTGCAGTCTCCACTGCTTCTCAGTCTGCTGCCACTTGGAACCAGGTCGGTTTCCGGTCGAGCGCTCGCTATTCGGCAGGCCCTCGGAGTAAATGGCAGGCCAAGTGATTCGAATCGGGTTAAACGAGGTCACGTAGACCCAGTAACCCTGACTCGGAAGAACCTGGTCGGCCGAACCGGTCGTGAACTCGTAGGTGCCTGAAGTTGGGTCCTCTGGATTTCGCTTCCAGTAGGCCAAGCTCGAATTCACCAATCCCGAATCCACCAGCTCTTGCCAAGTGAGCGATTGCGCTGGGGAATCGTCCGCGACAGCCACGAGTTGGCTGAGGGTGACCGGATAGTTGTATGGGTTGCCGATCATGTTCCAGCCTGGCTTCAGGATCGTCACCTGACCACCGGTTGTCGCATCGGACGGCGAACTTGCACCCGAGAGCGTAAGCAGACCTTGGTCGGTCACCGGAACGATCCACAGACCGTTCGCACGGGTCGCTGAAGTCACCGGGACGTACTCGCCCAGTTCCGGCTCCCAGCGATAGGCCAGATAATCGATGCCTTGCTTCAGTCCGAGAATCGCGTCCAGCGAGCTGTCAGCGAAACTCCAGGGAAACGTCATGAAGTTCGGCCCTTCGGCAATGCGGACAGTCGGCGTTGCCGCAACGAGGATGCTTCCTTCCAACGTGCGCGCCGGACCAGTCGCAGGCTCCACCTTGAGGGTGAATGGCAACTTGCCAAATGCTGTGCCGTCGGCAACAACCGACCACGAAATGTTGGAAATCTGGTTCGGCTCAATCCGCGAGATGATCTTCGTCTTGGCTTCGCCGGTATCCAGCACTAAGCCTGAACCTTCTTTCAGCTCAAGCGTCAATCGAACGTTGGTAAGTGGGACCTCTTGATCCACCGTCGCGTACTGGTTGTCGATGTGGACGTAGATCTGCATCGGGTTGGGATCCAACCCATTGCTACCAGCACCTGTCGAGATCAGACGGGGAGCGTCAATGATCGTCGTGTAAGGATCACGGTAGTCACCCACCGACCAGGGGGATCGGATGTACTGAATTACATCTCGGGTACCGAATGCAGCAACCGCTTCCGGCTTGATGGTCTGCAGATAGGCAGTATCAGAGATGTAGGTATCCGAAACTTCCTGAATCGGATCGGCTGCTGCATCAAGAACGGGATCACCAACTCCAAAATCGGTGTAAACACGGGGAAGCATTGCGTTCCCGTAGAGCTGACCTGGCCAGCCGGGTCCGCCGTAGTCACCGATGACGAAGTGCTCAACTGGGGTGGCATCGGGCGTTTGAGGCGTTGGGTCGTTGTCAACGCGAATACCGTAAGGCGTGGATTGCCCCCACTGGAAGTTGGCGTACGACGGGAAATTCTGTCGCGAGCGAATGAACGCGCGCTGAATGCGAACGGGTTTGGTGGTTGGCGTCGTGTTGTATCCAATCCAGACCTGACCGTCAGAAGTTGGACCCTTTGCAAAACCGGACGCGCTTCCGATCGTGGTATTCGCCTGGGTGTTGCCAGCAGTATCGCCGGTATCAGAGCGCATCCCGACGAACGTACCAAAGCGCAAACCTAAGTAGAGGATGTTTGCGGTCGTATTGCGCATGCGCCACCGCATGCGTACGGCGTCACCAAGAACCCGCGTTTCGAGGTTGATATCTGCTCCGCCGTCAGCGTAGCTGGCGACAAAATAGCGCTTACTCGCGCCAACGTACCAGCCGCGCAACCCGCCCTCGCCAAAGAGCTTGAGCTTCTGGTCCGAGGCGACCGCTGGATCGGAGTAGCGGATGATCTTGGCGTATGAGAAGTCGCCTACCGGATCAAACGGGGCGCCCATGGACAACGCAATGTTGTCGTCGAAGGACGACTGCTGCGAACCGACGGGGCCCGTGAAGAAACAGAATCGGCCCGAGGCATCCATCGTACGGCTGCTCGGAGCGTAGCACGGTCCGTTCATGCCGCCCATGGTGACGGTCCCGACAACGCCCATGTTGACGTTGATAAAGTCGTTCCCAGTACCTATGAAGCCATAAGGCGTCGAGTACGGCGTCATGTTCATCGGGTCGATACACTCGTAGTACCAAAGCCCGCGACCCTGAGCGTGGGCGTGCTGCAGAGAGCCCAGCGCCACTACTCCAAAAGCGATCCATTTGCAATTGCTCATCTTGACCATCAAATCATCCTGAAAGGATGCCCCCAGCGGTTTCGTTGAGGGCATCCATGGTTATCGGATTGTTACTCTCGAAGCATTGGACGAACTAGGGGCTGGGTGGATTCACCGGTCTTTTGAATTTCCTTGCACCGCTGTAGGTGTAAGTCGTATTCTCAGCCGCGTTTCGCACCCCAACTCGCCAGTAGATGTCCGTGATTCCAGTGAATCCCTGATTCACCGCCACTGCCCCAGGCGTCGAGACGGTACCCACTGCCGAAGTGTCCGTAAATCGGGACACGGTCAGTGTGTTGTTCGACGGGAACAGAGGATCGGACGAGAACTGCAGGATGTACTCGATGGGGATCGTGCTACCCGAACGGCGCATCGATTCGAATCGGAACACCGTCGGCACTGCCAGAGTAACCGCATCGTCCGGAGCCGTCAAAGTCGGCTGCCGGAACGGAGTGATCGTACTGTTCATGACCTTACGAGGGGTCACGCCGTAGCAGTAGTCCGCGCCGGTCGAGCCAGAAGTGCTACCCGTGCCGCCGCTGGTCGAACCTGTGCCGCCACTCGTCGAACCCGTGCCGCCACTGGTCGTGCCCGTGCCGCCACTGGTCGAACCGGTGCCACCGCTAGTCGTGCCTGTGCCGCCACTGGTCGTGCCTGTGCCGCCACTGGTCGTGCCGCCACCGTTTCCACCAGCATCTGGGCTATCCAGAGCGCTCGTGCGGTAGATCAGCTCGATCGAGTACTGATAAGGTACGCCCGAAGCGAGAGTTGCAGGAGTCGCCGCTGCTCCGCCACCCGATGGACCGTTACACAGTCCGGGGATCGCATCGCGCATGTCGTACCAAGGAGCGATCAGGGTGTTGAGACCGTCATCCACCGCGCTCGTTGCACGGCCGTCGACGACCATGATCGGGCCGGTGGCCACGTCATTGCGCCAGATCTGCCACTGGAATCGATAGGGCTCCTTGATGAAGGCGTCCGGTCGCCAGCTAAGCTGGATCGCGAGGCGCGTATCATTGGCCGGCGGGAGCAGGCTAGCCGACAGATCCGTAATCGTGTTGTTATTGGAACTGCGACCGCTTCCTAGCAGAAAGACCGCAAGTCCGAGCACGAGAAGGACGGTGATGATGGCCGAGGCGTTACCGCTCTTGCGATCACGCACGACGTCGCCGCCAGTCCATCCGGATTTCAGCTCAGGAACCTTGAAGACGACCTGAACGCGGTCGCCCGGTTGAACGCCACGAACCGACTTGCCCACGCGAACGAAGGCCGAATCCGGCTCAACGTCGGCGATCGTGCCGCTCGCAACCTGATTTTGGCCACGGGTCACGATGACTTCTTGACCGTTCTGGAAACCAGAGCGCGAACCTTGATTAATAAGAGCGTTCTTGTCGGTCGTATTCAGAACCGTCGCCTTCGGCAGCGTATTCGAGTTGATCGAACTCACTGCCTGGAATGCTGCTTGTGCAAGCGCGTCATTGATCAGCGTGCCGTTGTCCACATCGCCCGTTCGTACGGCCGACATGCCCTTCAGAGCCGCGCCATTGACGACGGTGCCCGAAGCGATGTCGCGCACGATGACGCGAAGCTTGACTTCACCACGCTTGCCGCTGCCAGCGTCCACCACGCGGGTGTCCACGACTTCGCCAGAGACAATAGTAGTCGCTTGCAAAGACTGCCCCAGGCGGACCAGCTCATTCTGGTTGCCGACAGGGTTCTGGTAGCCCAACTCGGTGACGAAACGGTTGACCGTCTCGGCGAGTGCCATGTCGTACCGATTCAGCTTGGCGAATTCGGTGTTCACGAACTCGGCGGCGGTTTTTCCAAGTCCAGCCTCCGACTTCGTTCGGTCCGCGAACTCCACCACGGCCCAAGTGTCGCGCAGCTCAAGTTGCGCCTGAGCTGTTCGCGTTCCCGCGATCAGCGTCAAAAGCGGCAACACGAGTGCAAAGATCGTGAATAAGCTAATTGCCTGTCCTGTTCCAGTCTTGATGAACCGTCTCACTATGACGAGTCCTCCTCTTTACATCCTCTCGGCTTCGCCGCGCCCTTCGTCTTGACCCGGTAAAGGGACGGGTGGGACGCAACGCAATCCATCTTAGCCAATTGGCCCAGGATTGCGCAACGACTCCCGCCAACACCCGTATCTCAAACGAACGAATTCGCTTAGAGATTCGGCGGAACCGCTTCAGAGTGGTGGTGCGAGTATAGCACGCAGTAATGGTGTTTGCCTTAGCCCGAACACTCGATGGCGTCCAGAACCTGCTCATGGACGGATTCCAACGATTCGTTCGTTCGGATGATCCGATCCGCAAATTGTTTTCTTACGGGCGCGCTGAGCTGGCTCGCCAATAACTGGTCGATTTGGATTTCGGTGAGCCCTCTCGCAGCCAATCGCCGCCGCTGTTCGTCTTCCCCGCAGCAAACCACCCACACCGCGTCGAACAGTGGATGCAGGCAGGTTTCTATGAGTAGTGGTATCTCCACAAACTCGGCCTCAGTAGCGATCAGTTCGTCCATCACGCGGCCGTGAAAGAAATCGTTTAGCTTGCGCCGAACCTCTGGCTCAGCGAATGCTTCACGCCGGACCATTTCGCGGGTGACGTCGCCTTCTAACCCCAGCGCGATGGCAAGCTCCTCCACGGTCTCGGGGTCGTCCCACAGGTCGCTCACGACGCTGTCGGCACTGGCACACTTGAATCCCTGCTCGGTCAGGGCGCGGGAAACAACCGTTTTGCCCTCCGCTGCCCCACCCGTTATTGCGATCCACTTGCCTATTGAGCGCACGGTCGAACTCTACCGGATCAGCGTGATAAATGCGAAAGGGGCTACTGCAACAGTGCAGTAGCCCCTTTCGCGCCGTACTTGGAGAGTTAGCTCTCGTCGGTCTCGGCGGCGGCGTCCGTCGTCTCTGATGTCTCTGCGGTCTCTGTTTCTTCGTCGTCGTCCGGTCGCAGAAGGCCCTTGAGCATGCCGAGGCGCTCGCCGATCGTCGCGCCACCGCTTGGCACGCGACCAACCATTGGCACATCGAAATCGTCCTCATCGTGGCGGCCACCACGGCCACCCTTCTTCTTCTTGCCAGCCGTGGCCTTGCCACCAATCCGGCCACCGCGTCGGTCGTCGTCGTACGACAACTCTCCAACCGGGCCTTCTTCGTAGCTGGCAGGAGGATCAACGGCCGTGCCCGCGCTGCGCATGCTGAGCACCATGCGGCGCTCTTCGGGACGAAGATCGATGATCACGACCTCGATCGCCTGCCCCTCGTTCAGCACGTCCTTCGGCTCGCGGATACGTCGATTCGAAATCTCGCTGACGGGCAGGAATGCTTCGGCGCCCTCAGGCAGTTTGATGAACGCGCCAGTCTGCACCAGCCGTCCGATCTCGCACGCCACACGCTGACCGATCTTGTAGTTCTCCTTGATGAGCTTCCAAGGATCCGGGAGCACCTGGCGCAAGCCGAGGCTGATTTTGCCGTTCGTCTCGTCGAGGCGAAGGACCATCACCTTCAGCTCTTGGCCTTCCTTCAGGACTTCCTTCGGGTGGCTGATACGCATCCAGCTCATCTCACTGATGTGCAGGAGGCCGTCGATGCCGCCGAGGTCGATAAAGGCGCCGTAGTCGGTCAGTCGTCGCACCGTGCCTTCGAGAACGTCGCCTGGCTTGGTGTTGGTGAAGATCTCTTCCTTAACCTTGCCGCGTCGCTCTTCTTCCGCCTGGCGATTGGAAAGAACGACCTTCTTTCGGTCGCGATCGACTTCAATAATCTTCAGTTCAAGCGTCTGGCCGACGTACTTCTCGATGTTTCGGAGCTTGCCCGAACCAACGTGAGTGGCGGGAACGAAACCGCGAACGCCGAGGTCAACTTCGAGGCCGCCCTTGACACGGTTCACGACGACGGCATTCACCATTTCGCCGCGATTGTGCTTGTCAAGAATCTTGTTCCAGACCTCTTCAAAGTCCGCTTTCTTCTTCGAAACGATCGGGTTGAGTTCACCACCCGATCCTTCCGGCTTCAGGACGACGACGTGAATCTTGTCGCCAATCTGGACCGCGCCGTGCGCAGTCTCCAGCGGTTCTACAGAAAGTTCGGCCAAGGGCACCACGCCCTCTGTCTTGGTCCCCAGGTCCACAAAGACGCGGTCGTTCTCAATCTGGATAACGGTCGCTTCTACGCGGTCGCCCTTGTAAAGCTTGCGATGAGACTCAGTACCTTGGGAAGTGGTACCGCTCTCAAGCTCGGCCATTGCTGCAGCAAAAAGGTCCTCGTCGGACACTTCGGCAGCGGGGGCGGCAGGGACTGACGGGGCCGCAGGAGCGGCAGGTGCACTAGGAGTGTCCACGACAGCAGCAGGAGCTTCGGGTGCGACTTCGGTCGCAACGTTTGCCTGGGCTTCAGGCTTCTGCTCGGTCATGGACGGGGTCTGGTCGTCGGTGGTCATAGTCATGGGAATAGGGTTGATCCCCGACATTGTACCCAAGTATTCGGCACCAAGAGATCAGCCTGAAACTTATACAGGTCTTTCATCCAGCGGTCGCGCGCCCACGCCCCACGCCGTCAGACGCCCCATGTGGCGCTCCATCCGGGTCCGGAACGACTCCCAGTCCCGATCCTCCCTGGGTGACCATAGGACTTCCGCCAGCGCACAGCCGCGAGGATAAGCCATGTACTCGACCTCGGTGGGCCCGGGCATGTACTCCGTCCAGATCTGGAACTGAGATCCGAGGACGTGGCCCACCTCCTCCTCGTTCAGTTGCGGCGGGACGGGTTCGTACCCGTACACCGTCTCCAGCGTCGCCATGCCCCCTATCGCGAGCGGCTCGGACTCCGTGTCCTCATGCTGGTAGTGGTCGAAGTAGGTCCATTTTCCAGGCGTCATCACCACGTCGTGACCCATCTTCGCTGCAGTGATTCCTCCCTCTTCCCCGCGCCAACTCATGACCGTTGCACCCGGTGCGAGCCCCCCTTCCAGGATCTCGTCCCAGCCGACCATGCGGCGACCGCGCTGGCTCAGGAACTTGTCGAGATGGCGATTGAGCCACGCTTGGACCCCGTGCACATCGGGTATGGAGTGCGCTTCCATGAGCGCGGCAATGGACTCACTCTGCTCCCACTGGGTGGTCGGGCATTCGTCCCCGCCGATGTGGATGAACTGAGACGGAAAGATACTGAGGACCTCGGTGAGCACCGTTTCCATGAACGAGATCGAAGCTGGACTCAGATTCAAAACATGCTCGCTGACGCCAAAGGAGGTCCACACGTCAATCGGTTCCCCAGTGTTTCCTAGCTCGGGGTACGCCGCAATGGCAGCTTGCATATGCCCGGGCATATCGATTTCGGGCACGATCGTGACGCCGAGTTCGTCTGCGAATTTGACCACATCCACCAACTCCTGCCGCGTGTAGAACCCTCCATGCGGAATCCCGTCGTACCCATTGGGCTCGCGCGCGTGACCCACAACAGTTTCCTTTCGCCATGCGGCAACCTCGGTCAGTCGTGGGTAGCCCGAAATCTCCATGCGCCAGCCCTGGTCGTCCGTGAGGTGAAAATGGAACACATTCCCCTTGTGTGCGGCAATCAGCTCGATGTACTTACGCACAAACTCGATGGGCATGAAGTGCCGCGAGACGTCGAGATGAGCACCACGCCACGCGAACCGAGGTTCATCCTCGATCTCAACTCCCGGGATGGTCCCATCGCGTTGAACCAGTTGCCGGAGCGTCTGAACCGCGTGCAAGAACCCAGCCCGCCCGCTCGCCCGCACCGTCACGCCCTGGGCATGTACAGCCAGGGTGTATCCCTCGGGAGCGAGGCTCTCGTCGAGCTCCAGTCGAATACATGCGTCTTGGCTCCCGGCGCTCGTCAGAAACTGGACTCCCAGATCGCCACCGATTGTACGCTGCAGGAGCGCGATGGCATCCTCGGCCAGGGGCACGGCGACGATGCCGGTCGATGCGGTCAAACAGTAAGACTCCCCGTTCAATCGGGTGGAACGGGGAGCCGGGATGAGAGCTAATTCAATCGTTTCCATCGGGTTTGCACGGCAATCGCGCCCACACAACGTGCGCGTCCGCCGCGACAGTTTAACCCTTGCGGTAAACGATCAGCTGAGCTTCGATGACTTGTCTGGCGGGATTACCAGGGTCAGGGCTGGTGTTCGTGTACGGCTGAATTTCGTAGCGCAGAGTTTGCGTTCCCTTCCGCAGGAGGTCCGTCACGTCGATCTCCCACGGTTTGACTGTGTCACCGGGTGCCCAACCCGCTCGGCTAAATTTCCATGTCCCACCCTGGGGCCGGCATGGGTTCAAGTAAACGTCATCCTTCCAGAGCGTGTTCGTGAATGTCTGAGAACCGACCATTACTCTGCGCCAGAGCGGCAGAAATTCAGCCGCGTTCTCCGCATTCGGTGATTGCCCGTGTCCAGTGACCACCCATCGAAGTTCGGCCCTTTCGTTTGCGCCGATTCTAGGCAGGTTGAGCGTGGGGAGTTGAGACTCAGTCGGGTTGGTGGGATCTCCGAGGACCACTACCCCGCTCCAAAGGTTCTGGACGTTCGTCGGGATCCAGGCTCGCTTGCCAAAGCTGAATTCCAGGTCGAGGTCAACACTCCACCCCTCGCCCCATGTCTCGCAGACATACTCGAAGCTGGTCTTGCCCGTTAGCAGCGGCAAGAAGTCGGTCACATCCACCTTCCACTCCCAGCCCTTGCGGTAAGGGGTGATGAAGCGCAAGAGCTCAACCCTATCACCCTTCTCGGGCACCAGGAAGATCTGTCCAAGACGATCCCAGCGGTCAATCCCAGCGGCAGTAGGCCCGAGGCGGAACGTCGCAACGACTCGTCCCACGCCACGCAGCCTCTCGGGGAGTTCAACCATTTGGTTAAATCGGTGCCGTTGCGCGTTGTTCACCTCTTGGTTAAAAACGCTCACTTTGATGGGTTCTTCGAGGTTCACTGGACGCGAACCAAAGGTCGTAGTCGCTCCAGTCGCTTCCGCTACCTGGTAACCGCCGACCATCCAGGCATCGAGCCGCGGCTTCATTCCCGGGACGAAGAATCGGTCGAACACCGCACTCTCTCCTACCCAAACCGAAACTTCAGAACCACCGACAACCGATTCGCTACGAACCCGATACCGCTGCCCGGCCTCGCTTCGTACGGCAACCGGCGACAGCCTATTGGCCACTTCGCGACCGTTCCAGTGAATGGACACTTCCTGCTCCGGTCGTCCATACCAATTCCCGTCCGCATTGAACATGTCCTGGGTCTTGGGATTAAGGGAATCGAATCCAATACCGAGAAGCCCGGGTACGTTCGGCTCGACCCAGTCCGGGAGCCGGTCCGTCAGTCGACCGGCAACAAACCCGAAACCCTTCGACGTTGGCTCGGAGGCAGTGACCCACGAATACTCAACCCAGTCGCGGTACTCGACGGGTTGGGATGTAGCCTCCGACTGGGCTAGAAGGCTTGCAAAGACAATTGGGGCGATCATGCCCTACATTATCGGCCATTCGCGGGCTGAACACTCAGGGGGGACACGTCAATGGGATCTTCAAGCCGCGTCTCTTGGATGAGGCGCTCAGCCCCCTCGAAGTCCATACCCGAGCCGAGTTGCCACCGATGCTCGGCCACACGGGGCCCAACCTTCAGGCAAGCACGGTCGCGCACTTCATCGATCAACCCATCCCACAGCGGTCCGACCAGTCTCGACTCCGATTGGTCGTACTTCAAAGCAATCGAAAGCAACGTGAGCGCCTCGGCATCGCACCCCAAACTCTCCATCGCAGCCGCGACGACAATCAAGCGAACGATTCGGGTGAACGTGCTTTGGTTCGGGTCTTGAGACTCCACCAGCATGCGTTCTATGGCCTCGTCTGCGTAGCCCATCCGGATGCGAATCAGCGCCCAGGTGCTTAGCAACGTTCGCCCCATCCAGCCGTTCTCACGCGCGAACTCGTTGTGCATGGCTTCGTTGACCAGCGCGAGGGCCTCTTCGTACCGCGTCTGTAGCCTCCGAGTGAGTGCAAGGTTCCCCAAGGCTAGTGCCGCTTGCATAGGGTCCCCCGTCATCCGCGAGATCTTGAGTGCTTCGCTGTTCCAACTCGATGCTTCGTCCAGATGACCCAAGTCCACCGACGCATTCCCCAGCGATAGGGTGATGCGCGAGATCACGCCCGGGCTGAGGCGAGGTGCGAGCTCATATGCTCGCAGCAGCAGTTCAACCGTTTGGTTAAGCTCAAACTTGCGCATGGCGATCGACGCTTGGGTCAGGTAGTACTCGGCGACCAGCTGGGGATCGTCGCTTGCAAGCATCTTTGCTGAGATCGGCTGAAGCCAGCGCTGCGCCTCGTCCAACTTGCCTAGCTCCACATAGGCTCTGCCTGTACGCTTCTGTGCCCGCAGGCCAGCGACGGTGTCCAACTCCTCCGCCGGAATGCTTCGCAAGATGTGCTCTCCGAACTCAGCAGCCGACTGGGGGCGACGCTGTAACAATCGGAACGCGAGCAGGCGGCAGATCGATTCGAGGGCGAGCTGATACTGCCCTTGATGTAATCGCCAATCGATGGCTTTGTTTATCTCGTGCCGCCATTGGCCAAAGATTTTGATCATCTCATAGCTGAAGTACGGCGCGGCGCAGGCGAGGCGGTCGAAAGTGTCCGCATGAGCCGCGCTAAGTTCGTCCCGCACCTTGGCATCCAGCGAATGCCAAACCAGCCGCCGCACGATATCGAGCACACGGAACCGAAGCTGGTCACCGTCCTCGACCGTCTGCACCAGAGCGTGATCGGCAAGCTCCCGCAAGTAGTCGGGGAGTTGGGGCTCATGGAGAACCTCAATCGCCAAGTCCAAAGTGAAGGCTCCCACAAACACAGAGAGTCGCTCCAGGGCTCTCCTCGTCTCCGGTGCCAGGAACTGGAGCGAACTGTTGATCGCCAGGGCCAGCGATGCATGCCGATGCGAAACCGAAGGCCGTCGCTGTTTGAGCTCGTACTGATCTGCCTTGATCCGATCCAGAAGCTGTTTTGGGGTTAGGGTCCTTGCCCATGTAGCCGCCAGCTCGATCGCCAACGGAATCCCATCCAGCGCTCGAAGCAGATCGACAATCGACTCCTTGTTCCGCTGGGTGATCTGAAAATCGTGTCGGACACCTTGTGAACGAGCAACGAACAGCGCAAGCGCGGGCACCTGAATCAAATCGGTGACATCTGCGTTGGCGTCCAGGCCCCGAATCGACAGTGGAGCGATTTGCAGGTCGCGTTCTCCCTCGAACCCAATATGCACCTGCGCCGTCCCAATCACTCCAACGCCGTGTTCCGTGATGAACTGCTGGATCTGATCGATGTGATCCGAAGTCGCTGCGTCCAGATTGTCCAGAACCAGGTAGCAGGGTTGGAATTCCGCCAACCAACTCATCAGACCGTCGCGACGTCGGTCAGGCTCCGGGACGGCATGCAACACCGTGTCGGCGATCCACTGAACTGCGTCCTCCTCCGGGCGGATGCGACTGAAGTCCACAAGAGCGATGCCGTGCGTGTCTGCTTCCGCGAACCGACGCGAAGCTTCGGCCGCGAGGCGCGACTTTCCCACCCCAGAGAGTCCGGTGAGAATGATGACTTGCATCGAATCGGAGCCCAGGAGCTCCAGAATGCGCCCCAACTCCTCTTCGCGTCCATAAAATCGACTCGCAAAGTTAGGCAGCTGCACTTTGGCTGGACGATTGGGCCGCTGCGGGGCGTATGTCGGGGCAGCTGGTTCTGCGACGACCGCGTACTTGGGCGCCCGACGCGTCGGCTCACGCACGTTCAGCTGCCCGAGAGCGATCTCATAGATTTCGTTCGACCGCGCGCTGGGCGACTGTCCACTGGTCGCCAGGATCTGCTTGAGCTGCTCGAACTGCGCCAAAGAAGACTGCGCCCGACCAGCATGCATGTACAAACGCATCAACGTGCGGTGCGCTTTTTCGTTCTGGGGAGCGTCGCGGACCCGCAAAGCGGCGTGGTGGATCGCCTTATCCAAGTCACCCAGGTTCGCGCTCGCGCGAATGACACTCTGCAACGCAATCTGATACAGGTCGGCAAGGTGGATCCGTTCGAGCGTGATCCAGGTGTCTTGGTAGCCCGCCAAAAGCTCCCCTTTGTACAATGCCACCGCGCTCTCGTAAGCGCCCATCGAGTCCTTCACGCATTGGCTCGCACGAGCCGCCTCGATGTGGCTTAGAAACTCCGCGTAATCGGTTGACACGTTGTGAGGATTGATTCGGATGGTCTGATGGTCTGCCACCAGGACCGCATCTGCCGCTCGATCCGTTGAGTGAACTTGTCGCCGCAAGCTTGAAACTGCCTGATTCAGTCGGTTGCGTACCGCTTGGAGGTCCCCATCAGGCCACAGCATGGCCGCTACGACATCCCGCGCGAACGTCTTCTCGGGGTGCATCGCGACATACGCCAGCAAACTGCCGGTCTTTTGTGTCTGAAAACGGTCAATGACGCGCGGCCCGAGAACCACACAAAGCCCGCCCAACAATTCTATACGGCAGTTAGCGTTCACTTACCTCCTCGTCTTAGAATAGCACCTCAACGCAAGAATGTAGAAACTTCCAATGACAGATTCTGGGAATATTCTCGGGGACCTGCAAGATTTGCTTTCATTGTCCGTCACTTTGCGAGCAACGCCAAAGAAAAGTTGTGTGAACAAGCAAGCCACAATAGAGATTCCCCGATGCCTCGAAAGGACCTGCCTGAAAACATATCCGCGAAACTGCAAGCGCTCCCCGCCAAGCCCGGGTGCTATGTGTATCGCGGTGAAGCGGGCGAGGTCCTGTACATAGGCAAGGCGATCAGCCTCAAAAACCGAGTCCGCTCGTACTTCCAAGCATCGACGCGTCACTCGGCGCGAATCGCTCGGCTCGTCCACAAGATCAGGGATATCGAATGGATTGTCGTGGACTCCGAGGTGGAGGCGCTCGTGCTGGAGTGCAACCTGATCAAGGAGCACCGCCCACCGTTCAATGTTCGGCTTCGCGACGACAAGAGCTATCCGTTTATCCTCGTGACAAAGGAGTCGTTCCCGCGGGTGCTCTTCACGCGCAATCCAAGACGGGCCGCAGGGAAAGTGTTCGGACCCTACACGTCCACATTCGCGGTGCGCGAAACGCTCGGCATTCTGCACAAGGCGTTTCCACTGATCCCATGCGGCAAGAGTTGGTCAGGGAGACCAGAGCAACGACCGTGCCTTTACTATCATCTGAAGCAGTGTTTGGCACCGTGCGCTGGCCTGGCGGACAAGGATGAATACCGAGCGATCATCGGCAGCGTCGAGAAGTTCCTCGCGGGTAATCAGGAGGCGGTAACGCTCGAACTCCGAACGAAGATGGACGCAGCTTCGGATCAATTGGACTTTGAGAAGGCAGCGACGCTTCGCGACCAACTCAAGGCGATCGAGCAGCTTCAAGAGCGGCAGAAAGTGCTCATCCCGGACGGAGAAGATCGGGACGTCATCGCGGTCGTCCGCGATGAGCGTGGATCCGCGGTTCAAATCCTGTACGTGCGGGGTGGCAAGCTCATCGGCCAGCGTCAGTTCATCCTTGACGGTTCGCAAGAAGCGGCCCCTAGTGAGGCCGTCGGCGAGTTCGTGAAGCAGTACTACTCCCAGGCGATGGAAGTACCGCGCGAAGTTTTGCTCCCGGTCGAGATCGCCGAGCGAGAGGTTGTTCAGCAGTGGCTACGTGGCCGCCGAGGCTCAGCAGTTACCATCGAGGTCCCTGCAGGCGGCGACAAGCTCGCTCTAGTTGAGATGGCGGCGACCAACGCGGAGGAGACACTGATTGCCATGCGCCGCGAGATGGAGACCAAGGAAGAGTGGGCCCAAGAAGCGATGGAGCAGCTCGCGGAGTGCCTGGAGCTCCCGACTCTGCCCGCGCGGATTGAGGGGTACGACATCTCAAACATCCAGGGGACCTCGCCGACCGGCTCCATGGTGGTGAGCGAGAACGGCGAACCTGCCAAAGCCGAGTATCGCCGGTTCCGAGTTCGGTTCCACCCCGAGGACCCCAACGACTTCGCGATGATGCACGAGGTGATCACCCGGCGTTGCCGTCGATATCTGGATGGAGACGAGAAGTTCACGCGCCTGCCCGACCTGATCATGATCGACGGGGGTAAGGGCCAGCTAGCGGCCGCTCTCCAGGCTCGGGACGCACTCGGCTTGAGCATCCCCATGGTGGGGCTCGCCAAGAAGCAAGAGATTCTTTACGTCCCCATGCTTCGCCATGACGCGCCGGAAATCAAGCCGCTTGTCGGTGCCTACAAGTTTGAAGGCATCCAGCAACGTTACGATTTTCTTCCCGTTGAGCTGCCCCTAACTGCGCCGGGCCTCGTGCTGCTCCGACGGCTGCGCGACGAAGCCCACCGCTTCGCGCTGACGTTACATCGCAAGGTGCGCGACAAGCGCATGACGGGCTCGATCCTCGATGAAATCCCCGGGGTCGGCCCGCGCAGAAGGCGTCTGCTGCTCAGAACGTTCGGCTCGGTAGACGGGATTCGCCGTGCGAGCGTAGAAGAACTCAGCAGTGTTCCAACAATGACATCAAAGCTGGCGCAGGACATCCGTGACTATCTCAATGAAGGCACAATATAACCCAATGACGACACTTGATCCGGAATTCCTGGTGGGCCTCCGAGACCAGTTTCCCGTGCTCCAAGAGCGAGTCAGGGGTCGTCCGCTGGTTTACTTGGACAACGCCGCGACCAGCCAGAAACCATGGTCGGTTCTCCGCGCCATGCAGATGTACTATCAGCATGACAACGCAAACATCCGGCGCGGTGCCCACAAGCTCGCCGAGCGAGCCACCGAGTCGTACGAGAATGCGCGCGAGGGTTTGCGCAAGTTTATCAACGCTGCATCGACCCAAGAGATCGTCTTCACAAAGGGCTGCACCGAGGCGGTCAACCTTGTCGCCAGCAGTTGGGGCCGGGCATTCCTGAACCAGGGTGACTTGGTGATCGCCAGCCACATGGAGCACCACGCGAACCTCGTGCCTTGGCAGATGATTTGCCGCGACCGCGGTGCGAATTTTGAACCCATTCCCATCCACGATGAAGGGACGCTGGATCTGGAAGGATTTCAGACGTTGCTTGAGCGCGGACCCAAGATGGTCGCGATCGGCCACGTTAGCAATGCGCTCGGCACCATTCACCCCATCAAGGAGATCGTGGCGATGGCCCACGCGGCGGGAGCGAAGGTTTTCGTCGACGGTGCCCAATCGCTCGCGCACCTAGAAGTCGATGTCCGCGCGCTGGATGCCGATTTCTATTCGATGTCAAGCCACAAGATGTACGGCCCGACCGGCACCGGTGCGCTGTACGCTCGCCAAGAACTGCTGGAATCGATGCCACCCTTCCAATACGGCGGCGAGATGATCCGCTCCGTGAGCTTCGAGGAGACCACGTACAACGATCTGCCATACCGATTTGAGCCAGGCACACCGAACATGGCAGGCGTTATCGGATGGGGCGCGGCGATCGAGTGGTTGTCTGCGCTCCCCCGCGAGGAGATCCGTGCCCACGAAGACGATCTACTCCACTACGCCACCGAGCAACTCAGCACGGTTCCGGGCTTGCGCATCGTCGGTACTGCGCCACAGAAAGCGAGCATCATCAGCTTCATCATGGACGGCGCACACCCGCACGATATAGGCACGATTCTCGATCAGCAGGCCGTCGCCATTCGCACCGGCCACCACTGCTGTATGCCGCTCATGAAGCGGCTGAAGCTCCCAGCAACCGCACGCGCATCGTTCGCCCTCTACAACACGCGAGAGGACGCCGATGCGCTCGTAAAGGCGCTTGGTCGGGTGACCGAACTGTTCGGCTGATCAGAACTTCGACGGAATCTTCTTCCCTGCTGCGCTCAGAACGAAGGCATAGATGTCGCGCGTTTCCTCCAGCGACTTGGAGAGGTTTGATGCTCCGTGGCCACTGCTCGTATCGACGCGCAAGAGCACAGGCGCAGGACCCGCCTGGCACTCCTGTAACCGTGCGGCAAACTTGAACGAGTGCGCGGGGACCACCCGGTCGTCGGTGTCGGCAGTGCATACAAGCGTGGCCGGGTACTTAACCCCCGCTCGCAGCGTGTGCAGCGGAGAAATCTTGAGAAGCGATGCGAACTCCACCGGATCTTGCGGCGAGCCGTAATCGCTCTCCCAAGATTTGCCGACCGTGAACAGGTTGAAGCGGAGCAAGTCCATGACTCCGACTTCAGGGATAGCGGCGGCGAAGAGCTCGGGACGCTGGATCATGCAGACCCCGACCAACACGCCACCATTCGATCCGCCCTGAATCGCGAGCGTTTTGGGGCTCGAGTAGCCAAGGCGATTCAGCGTCTCGCCCGCAGCGATGAAGTCATCGAATGCCTTCTGACGGTTCGTCTTGATCGCGGCCTCGTGCCACTTCTTGCCGTACTCATTGCCGCCGCGGATGTTGGCGATGACGAAGACGCCGCCCATGTCCATCCAAACCGTACGGCTGACCGAGAACCATGGAAGCGTCGCACTGCCGAACCCGCCGTAACCGTACAGGATGGTCGGATTCGAGCCATCCAGCTTCAGACCCTTCTTGTGCACGACGAACATCGGAACGCGGGTGCCGTCCTTGCTCTTGAAGAAAATCTGCTTCGCGGTGTACTTGCTTGTGTCGAACTTGAGTTTCGGCTTGCGCCAGACTGTCGTCGCCGCCTTTGCGGTATCGAGCTTCAGGATTTCCGAAGGAGAGGTCAGGTCGACGTAACTGAGGTACGCGCTGGAATCGGCCTGCGTGCCCGAAATCCCGCCGATGGTGCCGAGCCCGGGAAGATTCACGGTTCGCGCATGGCTGCCATCCAGGTCAAAGCGACGCAGCGCGGCCTTGGCATCTTGCAAATAGCTTACGAAGAGCTTGCCGCCCACGATCGCAGCTGTATTGAGCGTGTCTTTGGACTCGGGGACGATGGTGGCAATGTGTCCCGGAGTCTTCAGATCGACGGCGATGACCTTGCCGAAAGAAGCGTTCCGCGTCGTAGTGAAGTAAATCTTCGAACCAACTCGATCGATCGGCAGAAATTGCCCAGAGTCGTCGTCGAAGAGCTTGGTTACGGGCATGCCGGGCTTATCGACGGCCTGAACATGAATGCGATTGTTGATCGATCCAGACTCGATGTAGTGGAAGATCGTCTTTCGGTCCGAAGATGCGGAGGGCCACAGGAACTCGGTCTCCTTCTTTGTCTCGTAGACGAGAGTGTCGGCCGATTCCTGCGTGCCGAGCTGGTGATGGTAGAGCTTGCCGGGCAAGTTACGCGCGGTCAAAGCGTTCGCACCTTGTTCCGTCGTGAATCGCAAATAGTAGAAGCCTTCGCCGCTCGCATCCCAAAAGCCGAGTCCAAACTTCGATTGCTTAACTACGTCGGGAAGGTCCTTTCCTGTTGCGATGTCCCGGACGCGCCATTCGACCCAGTCGCTTCCTCCGAAGGAAACGGCGTATAGGAAGCGTTTCCCGTCCAGGGAAAGGTCGCTTGAGGTCAATTGTGCCGTGCCGTCTGCCTTTAGCTTGTTTGGATCGAGAAGAACACGCGGGGTCTTGCCTGCGGCATCGACAACGTAAACAACGCTTTGGTTCTGCAAGCCGTCGTTTCGCTCATAAATCAGGCGGCCTTTGCGTTCGATGGGCGTTTCGTAGCGCTCGAAGCTGAAGCGACGCAGCAATTCGGTGTGCAGAGCCTTTCTGTTCGGCAGCGAGTCGAGAAAACTGGTCGTGACCTTGTTTTGAGCCTCGATCCAACTACGAACCTTGGGCGTCGATGCCGGTTCTTCAAGCCAGCGGTAAGGGTCCGCGACCTTTACGCCGTTGAAATCGTCCACCGTATCGCCCTTTTCGGTCAAGGGGTACGACAAATTCAACGCGGAAACGACGGCGAGCAGGATCGAAGACCACATGTTCATAGATTACTGCCGCGTCGTCCGCGAAAGTGTCCTATACTCCCCATATGTTTACGGGCCTCACCCTTTCATTCTTGATGTTAGCGGCGCAAGTAGCCCCGCCAAGCATTCCAGTTGTCGAGGAAACCAGAACAACTATTCCCGGAACGAGGGTTCGCGTCACCTACGAGATACACCTCGTCAATAAGCGCGAGTCAATCCACTATATCGACATGTGTTCGAACTCGTGCAACGGACTGGTTCATCCGGCGCACGAGAAGTGCGACAATTCGTGCGACACGCATTGCGAGTCTGAGCACGCAGTCGTTCTCGAACCCAAATTTTCTCGCGGTTTCGGGGCACCAAGTTCTACCATACGGGCACTAAGCGAGCAGGCGGGGCGAGAAGAGACTGATGCTCTACTGCGAGCCATGGAGGATCGCGTGAAAGCTGCGTTCCGGCCCGGAGCTATTGAACCGGAACTGGCGCTGGCCACCGCGGCGACCGCTGTTTCTGGGCCAAGGCAGCATTTTGTGCCTTCGCCCTGTACGCGAGCTACGTGTTACATCAAGATCGATCTCTACGATGCCGAAGCAACGGTCGTGGTCACCGAGAAAGGTAAGTCCATCGCCGAAGGAGACATCAACCTTGGGGCAGTCACGATCCCCAAAGACGGACTGAGCTACTTATACAACGAACAGTGTTATTGCAGTAAGGAAGCAATTCCAGGCGATGGGTCCGCCCAAGACGCCCTCTTCTTCGGAGATCCTCCCTTGGAGATGAAACCCGACGGCGACGCGGAGCTTCCTTATCCGTTCGGCCCAGCAAATCTCTTGCACGACCTTTCGGGCGACAACATGAACGGTCTGGACGGCACCCTCAATCCACCATTCGACCAGGGGTTCGATTGTCAGTTCAATCCCGGACTAGAATTCGTGCCCGATGATCCAGCAGTTCAGGTTCTCGTCCTCATTCTCCCTGTCGCATCCGCTCCAGAAGATTCCTTGTACGCTTCAACAGCCTTCGAGAACCTGCTCGCCCACAAGCTCTCCTTCAAAACCATGTGTACGGAGATCAAAAAGCACGAGCCGAGCCGAAAAACCAAGTTCCGCATCGCGATGCCTCGTAATCCGTTGCTTACGCGACTCGCTCAATCCATCTCGAAGCAGCGTTTCATCGGACCAACCGACCAGGCGAAGATGTGGATCGCCGCGGACAAGGCGACGTACGATCAGATTCGCAAGCGGCTCATTCCCGGGCCCACTCCGGGAACCTATTTGCGGGCGCTCAGCGATGTCGCGACCCTGGCAAATGTCAATCCTTTCAAATCACCTTTCAAGGCGTGTTTGGAACCCAAGCTCATTTCCGATTCGTCCACGCGCGATGCCGTTGAATGGTTCTTCGCGCAGCTGGAACGGCCCGAGGCAAAAGAACTAATCGACGGTTTCATGAAAGAACTCCCCACGCTTGGCAAGCTCTCCGAAAGCACAAATGAAAATGATGCCAAGCACCTTGTGAATGTTGTTCGTTCGATGGCAATCAGCAGCAACCCCAAGCTCCGTGCCGCGATGTACGACCTTCTGGAAAAGCACATCCCCAAAGCACAACGCCCCCGCATGGGAGGAATCGGAATCCTGGCTCCGCTGGGCGACGTCTTCTTCACTGAAGATGCCGCGCAGGCCGAAAGAGTCTTCAATCTCAGCACGGATTACGGAGCGTTGTCCATGATCGGACCCATGAGCGAGCCAAACCCTAAGTTGCCTGAGGCGCTTCGCACCAAGTCTATCGAGCGAGCCAAGGAAACAAAGCCAGAATGATCGCTGCCGTACTATTGACCGCCATGCTGCCCAACGTTGAACCCACCATCGTCACCCGAGAAGAGTGGGGCGCAAAGATTAGAAGACCAGGAGCACAGCTTCAACGTATTTCCAAGATCACTATTCACCACACTGGCGTCGCGAGCGCCCCTCTTCGGTCCCTGGAAGACAAACTTCGCGGCTTGCAAGCGTTCTCGCAGCGCGAAGATAAGCTCGCAGACGGCCGAACAAAACCTGCCTGGGTCGATATTCCCTACCATTACTACATCAGCATCGATGGAAGGGTCGGAGAAGGACGGCGCTGGCGTTACACCGGCGATACCAACACCGAATATGACCCGACCGGCCACCTTCTCATCGTGGTCGAGGGGAACTTCGAGATCGAAAAACCCACCGATGCCGAGCTCGTCACGCTCCGGCAGATGGTCCTATGGGCCGCCAAGAAGTTTCACGTACCCGTCGAGGAGATCAAAGGCCACGGGGACTATGCCAAGACCGATTGTCCAGGAAAAGCGCTGATCGCCGAGCTCCCCGCACTCAGAAGTTTTGTGAAAACCCATATGAAGTGAACGCCATCGCCAGGGTCTGGTCGTTCAGCGTCCTCAATCCCGGAATCTCCGAGGGCGAACGCATAATTTCGAGCCTGCGCCGCCCGGCCCATGCATAACCCGAAGGACCCCCAAAGCTCGGGACCAGCGCCCAATAGCCGCCGACCTCGGGAAAAGTCCGCCGGAAGTTCGCTTCGATCTCTTCATAAGAGTAAGGGCAGAACAGAATGTTGTCTGCCTGCGTCACCACAAAGCCTTGGTCCGAGAGCAACCGCAGACAATCCGCATAAAATGCGTCTGTGAAGAGCATTTCGCTCAATTCACCTTGCTCATCTTCATAAGTATCCGTCGCATCGATGATGATGAGGTCGTAAACTTCGTGCGGCGCTTTCACATACGGGAACGCATCGGCAATATGCAGATGCACGCGACGATCCTCGAACGCTCCTGCGCTTACCTGAGGAAGAAACTCGCGCGCGGCCTCGACCACGGCCCGGTCGATCTCCACCATATCGATGTGCTCGATGGTTTGATGCTTGCAGAGCTCGCGCAGCACACCGCCGTCGCCGCCTCCGATCACCAACGCGCGCTTCGGTGCTCTCTGGGCCAGCAAAGGGATATGAACAAGCGCTTCGTGATACGAGCACTCGTCGAGTTCGCTGAGCTGCACGTGACCATCCAAGAACAACATTCGGCCGAAAACCTCGGTGTCGTAGATATCGATCTGCTGGAACTCGCTCTTTCGCGAATAAAGGTGCGAGCGCACCTTCACCGTCATTGTCAGCTTATCGGATCGAATGGGAAATGTAAGAAACTCCGCGCTCATGCCGGAAAAGAGGATACCTTTCGTCCATCTCGTGCCCTGTCGCGGCAATCAACCGCCAAAAAATGGACGCTAATCTTTGTACGTCGTACAATTGTCGCCACAATATTTGTAACTGCCGCAAGAACAGATAGGTCATCCGCGTGGTTTCGTAGATTTCCTGCCGATCTGCGAGCGTGACGAAAGTAATTCTATCCGTCAACCATCGATTTGCACGTTTCTACGTTCAAGAAATGGCCACCAGAATCGCGATGTGGTCAAGTTTTGATCGAAAAGAAGCAGTTTGTGACGTACCATGCAATTCGTTCAAGCTTTTTGAACCTGAGGCTTGCGATCTTTGTGACAGTCCTATAGTTTTTACTACACTTTGCCAACGGTAAGAGTGAACTAGTTGCCGGTTGGCAGCTTCCAAGAGTCATCACTTTCGGGAGAAATCCCGCGCCACACGCAACAGGAGGCAACTTATGGGCTGGTGGGGAACGAAAGATCAGGATATTCGACAAGCAATGGTGACCTTTGCGCAAGGTTGCACGAACTATACAGGGCTGCTGGGGCTGACTCCTGCGCAATTGAGTCAGATCAACGCAGCGAGCCAGGATTTCACGTCCAACCTGGATAGCGTTGACGCATCAAAAGCTGCGGCGAAGGCTGCCGTGAGCGTGAAGGACGAGACCAAAGGGACGGTGACTGACCTGCTGTCACGATGGACGCGAACTTTTAGCGCAAATCCGAACATTCCGCTGGATGTGAAGCGACAATTGGGCATTCCCGATCCCGCCGCACCTACCAGGACCACCCCGAAAACCCCGACAGCGCTTACCGCGCTGGGCTTTAGCGACGGGCGAACCCGTTTGAAGTGGAATTCTGGCGGAAACATCCAAGGCACCCGTTACTTCATCGAGATCAATGAGGGAGATACGGGGTGGGAGCTTTTGGATGTCGTCAGTGCGACGAGCTATACGCAATACGACGCGGTTGTGGGGCAGAAAGCCAGTTATCGCGTGATTGCCAAACGTCGCGATCTGGAAAGTGGATACAGCAACGTCGCCACCGTCTACGATAACTTAGGTGAGCAAGAGCCCACTCTCGAATCTGCGGCCTAAGTTCCGCATGGGCGGGCCCATTTTCTACGGGCCCGCCCATTTTATGCGTGAGTGTTAAGGATACAGAGTCGTGTACAACTGCAGTGTATTCGACGATTCGACGACGCCGAGTGTAATGCACGCACAGTTCATGTTGCCCTCATTGAAGTTGATGTTCCCTTCGATCGGTTTGTCTTCGGGGTCGCAGACGTTAGGGCGGTTGCGGACACCCGATCCCGGGCCGTAGGTGAAAATCCGGAAGTTCACGGGCATATTCGGGTTCAAAAGTCCGGCAATAGTGGGGTCGCCACTGGAAGCGAGGAACGTGAAGGGATTCTGGATGAGTTGCGTCGTCTCTTCCCAGTCGAGCTCGATGTGGAGGTGAGGAACGTTGTTGAGATTGAGTATTTCAAAAGTGGCCATAGACACTTTATTACCAATGTCCAGTCAGTTTGTCAACTACTCTTATGCACCCAATGCACGAACGCACTCGACCTCCAGCGTCGAGTCGTACCTTTCTACGGGTCCCGCGAGATGGTCCAAATAGAACAAGTAGAGTTTCGAGGCTGCGCGCTGGGTTTCGGCAAAGCTCTCTGCACTCATCGGACCTCCGGTCAGAACTTTCTCAAGACCAGCCGCGAGGTCCCACTCCTCTTTGAACCCATAAATGCCGGAGCTCGCCAAGAGGCAAACGGGGCCGCTGACTTCGCGAAGGTGCCGCACTGCGACAGAAAGAAGCATTGGGGTCACGGCGCGAATCCCGCTGATGTAGGCGCGATCGTAGCGCCCGCACAAGTAGTACGCCTCGGCCATGAATCCTTGAATCACCGGATCTGCGAATTTCGTACGGACTGCGGAATGAAATCGAAATGAGCTCTGCTCCGCGTGAAAGAGTGCCGTTTCGCCGCGCTCGATCGCAGCGTAAAGTCGCGTCAGCTCCATATCGGCTTGCGCGTGGAGGCTCAAAGTGGAGTCGCTGATCGGAAAAAGATCTCGGACGCGCTGAATCGACTGCTGGGCTTCCAGGAATCGCTTCGTGCGGGTATCGAGGGACGCGCTCGTGAGGAGACAGTAAGCGAGGCGATGCGTGTGCAGATCAGGGTCCAGCGCACGAATCGCCTTCTGGACGCACTGCTTGGCCGGTTTGTACCGACGCAAGTGTCGGAAACGGATGGCAGCGTACTGGTACCAGGTTGCAGAGTCCTCGGACTCTCCGGCTCGCAGGAGGAACTCTCCGCAACGCTGCGCGCTCCTTATGAAGGTCCCGGAGGGAGCCCATTGAGAAATGTACGGTAGGAGATGGTCAGTGATATCGACCAGCAGAGACGAATCCTCGAGGTTGACGGCCAACTCGGCAAGCTGAAGCGTCTCGCGCGCGCACTGGGCAGCATCCGCCTTCGACGCGGTGCCAGACACGATCGTCGCTGCACGAATGAGTTGGTTCAGCTTCAGGCGGTTGGGTTCCGGATTCGAGGGAGGGAGCAGGCTCATCAGGCGAATTCATTCTCCTTGAGCGAGACAAACTCGTCCACGCCGAATGTGATCACGTCCATGAGCGGTGCCCCCACGAAGTCCGATTGCTCTTTCAGTCGACGGGCATTGAAGATGTCGGACGGAGTCGCGACCGGCGAGCCGGACGGATGCGAAATCCCGACAAAAAACCCGAACGCGCGCCGTTCTGTGACGTGGGCATAAATGAGCGCGGGGCTGAAAACGTACTCCTCTTCGCTGCCGATGTGCACGATCTCCAGAGAGAACAACTGCGATCGCCCATCGACGCATCCGACGACGACATGAATGGCGGGCAGCATGGCATAAGGCTGCAATACCTTGAAGGCGTCCTCTGCCCCTAGGATCTCAATCGGCGCGAAGTCGGCAAGCTTTTTCCTCATTTGACAGTTCGAACGGAAACTACGTGGACTAACTGGCAGTTTACGGCGATTATGTTGAACTCGTCGCGAAGTCGAGGGGGAAAATGCATAAAAAACGGACTTAGCCGTACTGGCTAAGCCCGTTTGTGGGAGGTTTGCGTTACGTTCGCTTTCTGCGTAGGAGAACCGCGGCTCCGAGGCTCAGCGCAAAGATCGCGGACGGCTCGGGAACTGCAAAGCCCTTAACGACGATGATGCGGTTTCCGCCACCAAACGTCGAGAACAGGAAATCACCGGTCACTGGATCGATCACGGCGCCCTCTGCGCCACTAAGACCCGACATGAACACGCGGCGAGACGAAAAGATCGGGTTACCAAGAGAATCGACGTCGTACGTACTGACGACGCCCGCGCCAAATTCCGACACGAGCATGGCATCGCCGAACAAGGGCGATCCTAGGGGCACATAGGCGAAGCCTTCGGGCCCTCCCTGGAGGTTGCCGATGTAAGTGACGGACGTGATATCGTACGTGCCGAGGCCATCCGGGGCGTAGGTAGCATCGTAAAACTGCCCGCCGCCATAACTGGAAACCTTCATCCTGCCCGCATACGACCGGCCAGAAGGACCGAACATCACCGCGCTGTGAGAGCTCGCCACCCCGAGGGCACCCATATTGATGATCTTGTCGGGAGTCGTCGATCCTGGCTTGTACTGCCCGAGCTCGTTCACTGGCCATCGCGAGGCGAAGAGAACTCCGCCCGGTCCGTAGGTAACGCCGCCATCATTGTAGGGCGCATCGATCACCGCGACGCCGGGCCCCGAGAATCCGGTGATGTGACCCGCCCCATCGCGAATGACTGGAACTTGGTACAGCTTTCCAGACGATCCGTTCGCCGCGCCGCCCAGCAAGATCTTGTTGGGATCGCCAGCCACGAACGTAAGTCCGCCATAGTTGACCGGGACATCGATCACGGATCCCAGGTCGGTGAACGAATACTGGCCTGAGAAAACGGGGTCGATCGTCTGAGCCACGCTTAGGCCCGCAACCGACAGAACACCAAGTACATATAGAGCTTTCATTTCCCTCTCTCCATTGCAAAGAATAGTACTAGTGTATTAATTGCAGTACTGACCGCCAAGACATTCGTGACACTTCATCCATAATTCTTCGGAAAATCACGCAAAATTACTGGCCCCCCTTTGGTCAAGGCGTGAGCCTCTGTCGAACCGGCGAAAGTCTCACGAACAACAAAACGGGCTCAGCCGGAAAGACTGAGCCCGTTCGATGAGGCGTGAACTTACTTGCGCTTGCGCCGCAAGACAACCAAGCTCCCAAGGGCCACCGCGAAGATCGCGGACGGCTCAGGGACCGGTGCAACCCAGCCACTCTGGCTCCCGTTCGGGCCGATGCTCTGCACGTGCCACGCGGTCGCTGCGTTGGCAACGCCTGTCGGAGCGTTGATGCTCACGAAGTTGAAATCGCTCGCCATCAGCCCCGCGATGCCCGAAACCGTGTAGGTCAAGCTCTCGCCAACCCCAAAACGCTTGGAGTTCGCGGTGGCAAAATCGAACTTGATATCGTAGTAACCGCCGCCACCCGCCTTGTAAGCGTTTGCACTCTTGCTTATCGAAGGAAGATCAAACGTTCCAACCGAAACGGGCGACCCAAAGGTTAAGCTCGTCACGTTCTTCAACGGATTGAAGTTGATACTTGCTTCCGATACGAACTCGGTACCCACGAGATTGATGTTCGCGAGCTTAATCGTGACCGTTCCCGGCACCACGTCGGTGATCGTGACGCGATTCCAAGGAGGCGTTCCTGCAGGGTTCGTCCCACCCGTGTACTCGTAGCCAGTGTCAAAGACCAAAGCGTTCGCAGAAACTGCAGCTCCGGCAATAGCCAGAACTGGCAAAGCGATTTTATAAGTTTTCATGTCCTCTCCTAAAGGGCGTGCCGCGCACAGTTGCGCTTGGGCCATTTTTGTGCCGAGCGCAACAATTTGATAACGGTAAACTTACGTGAAAACAGTTAATCGTACATAGTTACTAGGACAACCTAGATTCAGTGTTGCAACGGAGAGTTCAGTCGGTACGCTCTGAGGGCTCGCACCCCGAAATGTTTGCAAGTGTTCAAGGTAACTCGGGCGTCCGCGGGAGCTGATTCTTGCTCGGCTGCTTGCGGCTGAAAGCTCGGAAAAGTCCTGTGGTTTCGTTGCGTTCACAGGTGGCTAGTCGCGCGCTGGTTGCCCAGCGCTGACCTGAACAATCCTGGCGGCCATGGCAAAAAGTGCTTCGCGACTCTCTTGCGCAACTGGCCATTCCGGGAGCTCACCTCGTTGGACGGGGCAGTGCCATGAAGCATGAAGATTTTCGGCGTGCGCGATGCCGTCGTAGAGCGCGCAGTATGTCTGCGCGTCCGAAGTTCTTCCGGCCTCGAGTGAGCTTCGGGCTAAAGGAACACAGGCATGTGCAACGTGCCCCCATTGAGCGAGTCGGCCCGCTTCTTCGATCACAGAGACGTATAAAGCACACGCGGCAGCGCGATCATCGGTCTTCCAACTGGCATCGGCAAGGCTGAGCCGACATGCGATCACCGACCAATCGTCGCCCAGTTTTTCGTACTCGGTGAGCAGAGCGCGATACTCTGCCTGGGCGACGGGGATTTGGCCGAGCGCATAGTGAGCATCGGCCTTGACGAACCGGGCTTGCAAGAGGGCACCCAGATCGCC
This sequence comes from Chthonomonas sp., assembly GCA_016788115.1. Lineage (NCBI taxonomy): Bacteria > Bacillati > Armatimonadota > Chthonomonadia > Chthonomonadales > Chthonomonadaceae > Chthonomonas > Chthonomonas sp. Next base: position 66,493 of record JAEURR010000005.1, read on the forward strand.
TAACTCCTGAAAAATTGTGATCGCCTCGTCAGTAGAATGCTCCGCCGATTGGTAGTCACCGAGGTCGATCTGCACAAGAGCTAAGTTTGTGAGAGTATTCGCGAGGCCCAGCTTTCCCGGGAGTTCTCGGCGGATTGACAATCCTTGAGCGAAGTAGTCGGCAGCAGCGCCGAGACGCCCACGTTGCCAAGCGACCAACCCTAAGTTGTTGCAGGAAGACGCTTGCCCATCCCGTAACCCAAGTTCGCAACGTAACCGTAGTGCTTCAAGGTGGTGATTTTCGGCAGTGGCGAAGTCGGCACGGTCTTGGGCTACCAGACCAAGATTGTTGCGGGCTTGCGCCTCAGCCGCGACGTCCGAGCGTTGAATGCTGAGATCAAGCGCCCGGCCGAACCAAGCCTCGGCAGCGGTCAGGTGACCCTGACGCCAGGAGATGGTTCCCGCCGCGTTCGCAATGTCGCTCTTACCGCGCGAGGTGGTTCGGGACGGCTGTCGATTCAGCGCTTCTACTACGGCCATACCCTCAGAAAACAGCCCCTTCGCCCGCCAATGTCGAACAAGAACACGAACCATGGAACAGGCCGCATCGAGTTCTCGGTCTGGCAAGGAGACAGCACCGTGGATCGCCTCCCGCGCATTGTCGTAGTGCTCAGCCAAATCACGCAAGGCTTCCGCTTGCTCGCCACGCTCGTAGCGAGCATCAATCTCTGGGCACCACTGCTCAAAGTGACCGCAAAGTCTAGCGGATGGAACCTGAACGGACGGGACGCCATCAAGCTGCCGATTGGCAAACTCGCGAATCGTCTTCAAGAATCGAAACTTCGACTCGCCGCCTGCCTGCAAGAGCGATGCCTCGGCCAAGCTGCTCACTGCCGTGAGGGCGTCCTCCCGTGCGAGGACAGCCCTGGCTACCGGTTCATCAATGGGCCCAGGCAGGACCGAAAGATACATAAGATCGGTCTGAGCCTGCGGGCTGAGTAAGTCGAAGCTCCAAGCGATTGCGTTTTCGATTGTTCTCTGTCGACTGATAGCAGTCCTGCGGTCTCGTGATAAAAGCTCCATTCGATTGCGGAGCTGATCCTCGATTTCCGCGAGATCCAAGGTCTTCAGCCGCGCCGCCGCGAGCTCAATCGCGAGCGGAATTCCGTCTAGCTCGGTCACGATCGACCGCACCCGTTCGAGTGACACTGGATCGGGAGCAGCGTCCGATTCCACGAGTCCGGCACGGTCGAAGAACATCCGGACTGCAACGTTCCCCATCACCATCGCGGCTTGATCGTGGACGGTGGGCGTGGGCAGTGGTTCGACGCGGACTACCTTTTCGCCGACCAGCCCGAGTGTCTCGCGCGAAGTTGTCCAAATGCTAGCGCTTGGAACTGCGATCAGGAGTTCCTCAATGAGAAGGGCTGATTCGTCGATACACTGCTCTAGATTATCGAAGACAATCAGAACTGCCTCTTGAGTCCAGTGCCGGCGCAACTGTTCCACGAGCCGAACATCGCCGATTTCCGGGAGATTGATGGCGGAGCGGATGGCCAGTTCGATGTCTGGCCGCGAGTGAGCGCTGCCGCAATCCACGAACCACGCGCCATGCGGATAACCCTCGCAAAGTCGGCCCGCAGCTTCCACTGCCAACCGAGTCTTGCCGCAACCGGCTGGCCCGGCTAATGTGATAAGACGATGCTCGGGTGTGGAAGCCGTGAATTCGAACTCAAGATCAGTTCGTGAAAAGAAATGGGTCGCGTAGGCTGGTAGGTTCTTCGGCACCTCCGCGAGGCCGCGTAGCGGAGGGAAGTCGCGCTGAAGCTCGGGATCAAGGACCTGGTAGATCTGGCGCGGTCCATCGATATCCTTCATACGATGAAGGCCGAGATCCAGGACCGGCAGCGGATGCCCACAGGCCTCCAGGAACTCTCGACTCACCAAGATTTGTCCACCGTGGCCCAAACCGCGTATGCGAGCACATAAGTTGATATCGCTCCCATAGTAATCGTCGTCCCGGTATTCGCTTGTCCCGGTATGAATCGCAGCGCGGATTCGGATGGGACGAGGCAGGGCCCAGGGCTCAGATTCCAGCGCCTTGACAAGGTCGACAGCGCCCGCCACCGCAGAAACGGGGTCATTGAACGTGACGAACAAGCTGTCGCCTTCTCCTCGTTTCTTGTGGAGCGTTGAATCATGTCGGCCAAGGACCTCGGCCGCTATTTCATCATGTCGGGCCATGGCGCGACGCATTTCGGGCTCGCACTCGGCCCACAACCGAGTACTGCCTTCCACATCCGTGAACAAATAGGTGCGGGTGCTGGGCACGGTCTATGCCTCGCCGACTTCGTCATAGAAAACAGAGAAAAGTAGGTAATCGAACAGATTGACCTCCCCATCACCGTTGAAGTCGGCCAACGCCGCGAATCTCGCGTCACCATTCGCCGTGTCAAAGGCATCACTCAGGATTAGGTAGTCAAAGAAAGATACGGAGTCATCTCCGTCAGCATCTCCTGTGCGCAGGACCAGATTTCGGACAAGCGTTCCGCCAGCTAGCGCCAAGTTGTTAATCCGCGCAGAGAGCATTCGTGTCCCCTGAACCACGAGATCGTAGTTCCCAGGAATCACATTCGCGTCGATTCGATAACTGCTGCCGGTAAGGACGACGGCCGCCGAAATGGGCGAGGCAGAAAACCGCGGAATGAGCAGAGCCTGTACCTGTACTACCGAAGCAGGCATGCCCGATAGCCTGGAATCCCAGGTTCCCGTGATGGTCTGGCTCGATGACGCTAGGACTTGAATGGGGTACGGATTATCCGCGGGTGGGTACGAATATGACGGACTAAAACTTAGGGCGACGTCTCGATTGACGCCCGTCGGGTTGGTGTTTATCCAAAGGGCACCGCTCGCATCCGGCACGACCGTCTGGGTGGGAACGACATCTGCAGCATTCGACTGCACAGTAATCGACTCATAGGGATCCCCTACATAGCCGACTTTGAGTAACGTGCCTCCCACGACAGAGGGTGTTGAAATTGCCACTTCACCAATCCCGCGCGTGCGCTCCCAGTCTTGCGGCGTGCGGCGACGGTACACGTAGAGCGCAGTGGTTCCGCCCGAACCTGCCTCCATGATCAAGTGCTCACGACCATCGTCTTGGCGGACAATTCGTCGAGGCGGGAGATCAATATCCTTGCGAGTCCACCGGTTCCACGCGAGCACGTTGCGGTAAATCAGCGGGTAAGGCTGAGGTACTCCATTCACAATCTCGCTTCCAGCCTTTCCACTGAACGCCTCGGTTGGGTTGGTCGAAGTTCCGAGTGCAGTCCAATCGCCCGTGGATGGATTCCAGGTCACGCCAGTCGATGAAGACGCCGTGGGCCATCCCAAGATCGTTCCACTCAGGAGATCGTTCGCGACTGCGTTCGTGCCGTTAGGAATTGCCAGCACGGTCGAAATGCCATCCTTCCACGTGAAGACGCGCTGACGTGCGCCTTGTGTGAACTCACCGAAGACCAAGCCGTCTGCGCCGACGGCAGTGGCACGGCTTGAGTTCGAAGCAGGCCCAACGGGAATCAGTTTCCCGTTCTTCCAAATGCAAGCCTGACGAGCTCCCGAGGTGTTTTCATACCAACCTGCGACGGTTCCGGCATCATTGATGTCAAGCGCCTGGGCGGACCGATTACCTACTGTCGGCAGCCAGTTGTAGTTCGTAGCATACGTGAACGGGAGGTCTCGGCCACTCCGTCGAACATAGCCAACTCCGGTACCCGGATTGTTGAGAGCCGTGACGAAAACCTCGCCGCCCTGCGGGTCGGTCAGGTAGGAAAATCCAATCACGCCAGCGTGGGTGGACCCGTTTTGCGTCAGGTAGGTTCCCGCGACTGTTCCAAACCCGTTCACGTCGGCGTATTCGACAAAACTGGTCTTTTCAAAATAGTACGCTGGCAAGTTATATTCAATGTCGACCCTTCCCTGAGCAGAGCCATACTGGGTTTCGAGTATGTACGTGAAATAGGCGCTGGATACGAACTGCGGGTTTGGTGAGATGACAACCGTATTGTCATCGAGTACCTGTACAGTGCAGTCGGACCGTGAATTCACGTAGACATGGAACGACGGGACTTGACCGAGAGTGTCGTTGCCGATGAGTTCCGAGATTGATATCTCGCTTGTCTTGCCCGATTCAAGTCGAATGGCGTCATTTCGAGCAACAGGTCCGTACAAACTTGTAACATCGGACACCGTTAGCTGGTCAATGGCAACGTAAGGCGTGCCTCCAAGCGGGGCCGCCGGTTCCAGCTTGACGAAGGGGTTAGAGAAGTCAGCATGCGGAAAGTCCAAGTAGCCGTACACCCAACCTTGGCTTGCTGATTGAGCGGAGGCAAGGACTCCTCGATCAGCACCGTCTACTGTCGCAGTCACGTTGACAGGGTAGTTCTGGCCCGCTCGGGCGCTCAAGTGGATCCATGCTCCGAGACGGTAGATTCGGTTGGGCTGGCAATCCCAGAGGGGACTCCCGGCCGATTCCGTTCCAGCTGATGTCTTGCGGAGCGCGATGAACCGATTCCCGTGCTTGGGAACGACGCCTGGAAAGTTACCGGAGCTGGATGGATGCAGCCCAAAGGTATTGTCCAGACTGTAAGTATCAGCACCCGGCAGGATATTGCCAGACTCGAACCACCACTCCGGCAGGAAGCCCTCGCCGAGGCGACCCTCCTCTCCTTGCGAGATGTACTCAAAGCTGGGATTGCTGAAGAATGGTGTGGATTGAGACACCATCGTGAGGACCAGAGTTGCCATGCCGCACGTGACGCGGGCACACACCTTCGCATTTGTTGCTCGCCGCCAATTCATCGAGACTAATTTTATCGCACACGACTTGGAATTCAGCATCGTTCTTCACCAGACTCGAATGGATGTAGGATACGCGCTAAACACTGCTCCGAGGCGATTGCGGTACCAATGGTCCCGTACAAGCTGCAAGCCTGGCAGTACGCGCGATTCATGGTGGCGATCCGCGACTGGTTGGGCGACCGCGCGATCATGAGCCGCATGCAGTGATTTCGCCAGGCTGCATACCCAATCGACGCTCGAATATCGTCAGCACAGAACTGCGCAAGAGGCTTAGGGCGTGGGTCGTTGCGACGCCGCGCGTGCTTTTGCACCGGATGTACTTTGGGAACTCGTGGCCCGTGCTCGCGGCATTCTTCGTGTGAACACTCGCCATCCGCACCCTAATGCGTGGAACCTGATCCGATTGGTATGGCGGCTTCGCCAGCCCCCGCACCCCGCGGGGACCGACCTCATCGTCGCGAGGCTAATGCACAGCACATTGCTCGCGCTCATCGACGAACCACTTCGGCTTCACATCTACCTGGCGCAGCCTCAACTGTACGCCCTCGCAAACTGCGTCCGTTCTTCGCGTGAGTCCCCAACACCATTTCATGTTGGATGCTCCCAGTTCTGAGGGCCGATCGGTGCCCCTCCACAAACACAAAAAACCCGCACAATCTGTGCAGGTTTCCCAAAAAAATTGGCTGCCGCAATAGGACTCGAACCTATGACCCGCTGATTAACAGTCAGCTGCTCTACCGACTGAGCTATGCGGCAACGCGTTCACGAATGATACCTCTCATCATCGTCACGTGCAACGGCTTTCTTTAGGGAGTACGATCTAGGCACAGATGACTATGCTGCTTTCTACGTGGCGACGCCCGGGCGAGGTCGCCATACGGGCTTCTTGGCGCGAACGGAGCGCGGGCGCAGACCTGCTCACTGCCATCGAGCGCGGACTCGCCACCGCCGAGCTTGATCCCGATCTCATCGCCATCGGCTGCGGCAGCGTGCCCAATTCCGAAGGCGAAATCGAGCTCGATGCCGCCATCATGGATGGCCGCGACTATCGGTCCGGCGCGGTCGGCGGCCTGCGCGAGATCATGCCCGCCATCTCCGTTGCCCGTCGGGTCATGGAAGACACGGACCATTGTATGATCGTCGGTCAAGCGGCCCAAGAATTCGCCCTCCAGCACGGATACTCCAAGGTCTCGCTGGACACCGCGAACTCGAGGCAGCGTTACGCCGAGTGGCTCCAGAATCGGCCTGATATCCCGACTTACGTCCACGCAAGCGACGACAAGATGGGAGACACCGTCACCATGCTCGGCCTAGAGACTGGCCCCCACTGCGTCGCCGCCAGCTCGACCAGCGGTATGCCGTTCAAGCTCCCGGGCCGTGTCGGCGATTCACCCATCGTCGGAGCGGGCATCTACGCGGACGACGAGATCGGGTGCGCCGGAGCCACGGGCAACGGCGAAGCGCTTTGGCGCTCGGTTGCCAGCTTCCGCACACTCGAGCACATGCGCGCCGGGCTCTCGCCCAAGGAGGCTTGCGACGCGACGATTCGTCATCTTGCCCGCCGCCAGCCGCACATGCTTGTTCTGCCCAGCGTCGTGCTCGCCATGAACTTGCGCGGAGAGTACGCTGCCTCCGTCGTGGGCGGCGAGTTCGAGTTGTGGGTCTGCCGCGACGGCGAGATATGGATGGAAGAGGTCGCCGCGATTGAGCTCTGAGCCCATCAAATTGAATCCGAAGCAGGACCGACTGCTCACCCGAGTCGAGCAGCGCCTGGCGATGGAGGGCATCAGCGCGCCCGATGCCATGGCCCTGGCGCGCGAACTTGTTATCCCGATCCAAGCCGTCCGCGAGATCGTCCGACTCGGCATCCTCGCGGGCCGGATCATCCCCTTGGGCGACGAACTCTGGTTCGTCCCCAGCACGCTCGCCAAGCTGCGCGAGGTGGCGCAAAAGCTCGATACCGGCGGAGGATTCTCGGTTGGCGAGTTTCGCGATGCGACGCTGGGCTCACGACGGACCGCGGTCCCCATCTTGGAATACTTTGACGAATTGGGTTGGACCGAATTTGACGGAACCAGCCGGCGCGCGCTCAGCCCCAATCGATCATGATCATCGAACTCGAGGTGATCGCTACCAGCGTCCAAGATGCCGTCCAGGCACAGAGCGCAGGTGCGCACCGCATTGAGCTCGTCCAAGCAATCGAGCTCGGCGGCCTTACTCCCAGCGTCGGGCTCGTGCGTGCAGTCAAAGCGGCGTGCGGTCTCCCGCTCATCGCCATGATCCGCAATCGGGCAGGCTGTTTCGAAGTGAGCGCGGCCGAGTTTGAAGTCATGCTCGCCGATGTGGATTCGCTCCGTGAGGCAGGGGCCGATGGGTTCGCCTTTGGAGTCCTCAATGCCTCCGGGACCATCGATTTCGGACGCGCGCGGCGGCTCGTAGCAGCGGCAGAGGGACGGGAGACAGTTTTTCACCGTGCCTTTGATTCCACCCCCGATGCGTTGGCGGCGCTGGACGTCTGCGTCGAGGTCGGTTGCACCCGTATCCTCACGTCTGGCCACGCCCCCAGCGCACTCGAAGGTGCGGAAAAACTACGCAATCTTCAATCGCGCGCTGCGGGCCGCATCCAGGTCCTGGCCGGGGGCAAGGTCCGACCCGCGAACGCCGCCGAGATCGTCCGCCGCTCCGGTGTACATCGCCTCCACGCGGGCCTGCTGACCACGACCGAGCGCGGCCCCGAACTTGACAGTCAAGCCGTGAAAGCGCTCCTGGCTAGCGTCGCCACAGGACCATGACGCTCAGCGGCGCAACATTGACCCCGCCACGCACGCTCCGGATCACCCCGTTCTGCGCCTTGTCGCCTTCGACCGCCACGTTCCAATCGCCACTCGCCAATTCCACCGCCGAGGTCGACTCAGAGCCGTTCAAGATCACCACGATCCGCCCCCAAGAGTCGCCGACCCTGCTCCCATCCAATTCAAAGACAGCCTGATTCTCGTTCGTTCCCGGTAGGAACTTCAGCGCAGAGCTCACCGTCTGACGGTCCGCCATTCGGAACGCGGGATGCGCGCGCCGAATGGCGACCAGTCCCTGCACGTACCGGTTCAATCGGGTGAATTCGCGCGCCCGCTTCCAGTCATAGCCGTTCACTCGGTCGCCCGCGTCGTAAGAGTTGCGGTTACCACCTTTCGTACGGCCAATTTCGACTCCGCCTTCAAGGAACGCCACACCTTGGGAGAGTAGTACTGCCGCCGTCGCGAGTCGAACTGCCGACTGCTGCGCATCTTTGGTCGCCTTCGGCATGGTCAGCGCAACTTTGTCCAGCAGAGTCATGTTATCGTGCGCGGAGACGTAGTTGATCGTCTCGACCGGTGCATCGGTGAAGTCCGAAGTCGAACCCTCGATCGCGGCGCGCAAGGCGTCTACCGAAACCGAACCGCCAGTCGCGAACCCCTTGCCGGGTCCGTCTAGCTCGCCGCGAAACACGTTGCGGAAGTGGTCATTGAAGACCGCCATGCCAGTGCCACGCTGCGCACCTTTGGGGAAGTAGGTCGGGCCGCCGCCAGTCCATGGCTCGCCGTACAGCACGGCATCCGGTCGCACCGCGCGAATCGCCTTCACCCAGTCTCGCACGCTCTGTGGCTGGTGCATGCCCACCAAGTCAAACCGGAAGCCGTCCACGCCGTACTCCTGCGCCCAATAGACCAGCGAATCGCGTACGTACTTCCGCGCCATGGGCCGCTCGTCGGCCCATGCATTTCCGACCCCCGACTCGTTAAGGACGGCACCGAGATCGTTCGTCCTGAAATAGTAGTACGGGACCGTTTGCCAAAAAGCGCTGTCCTTGCCTTGCGGAGGCCACGTGTGGTTGTACACCACATCCATCACCAGTCGGAGGCCGTTCTTGTGGAGCGCTGCCACCATGGTCTTGAACTCACGAATGACCGTGATCGGGTCGTTCGGGTTCGTGGAGTAGCTCTCCTCGGGCACGTTGAACAGGTTCGTCGCGTAGCCCCACGAGTAATCCCCTTCGTGGCTCAACAAAAAGTTCTGCGCTGGGAGAACATGGATATCGGTGACACCCAGTTTAACCAAATGGTTAAGGCCCGTAGCCTCACCGGTAACCGGATCCTTCGTGCCTTCTTGAGCCAATCCCAGGTACTTGCCCATCCATTCCGGGCGCACCCCCGAACCGGGCAACGAAGTGAAGTCGCGGACGCTGATTTCGTACAGGATAGCGTCCGTCGGATTCTTGTGCGTCAGCTTCGGACGGCTCGGCCAACCATTTGGTTGAGTCCGGGTCAGATCGATGACCATGGAACGCGTGGAGTCCTTGTTTGCGGCGCGTGACTCGATGTCCTGCGTGATCCGCTCCTCGCCATAGGATTGGAAACGGTACAGATAGTACTTGCCGTGAAGGTCGCCCTCCATGGTCGCCTTCCAAGTCCCTCGCTCGGACCGCTCCATGGGCACCACCCGCGCCGTCCCACCGGTCGCGGCATCGTATAGCAGTACGTCCGCACGCGAAGAAACCGGACTCCAAACCCTAAACGTCGTGCTGGTCTTCGTCCATCGCGAACCCAGATCGGTCTCGTCGTACTGCAAGTCCGGGTGGTTCAGCACGTCGCGCGCGTACAGCCGCCGCGCCTCACCCTTCACCCGAAACTCAAGTTCAGCGTGAAGTTGGTTCAGCGGCACTGCCCGCTCCAGCGTCACTTCCAAAGAGGCAAAGGAGTCCGCCTCTCGCGGACCCTCGGTCTTCTTGCCTACCGTTTTCGGCGGGGTCACCTTGTCCGAGTTGTTGATCGAATCCAGAATCGTCTTCGCCTTGAAATCGACGACGAATTTGACGATCGTACCGTCCGCCGGAACGACAATCGACATGTTGGTCCCGCCTGGCTCGAATCCCCGCCCGTAGTTCTCGGACCAGGACCCGTTCCGGGCGATCTTGAACTCATATCGCCCCTTCGGCAGCGCCACCACCAGTTCGTGGATCCCCGGCGAGACCTCGGTCATCAGGGTCGATTCGCCGTCTGGATCCCACTCGCCTTCGCCCAGCGCCGACTGCAGCGTGCCAGGGAGCACCACCCGGCCCTCGCGCCGCGGAGCCACGCGCGGCCGAATCGGCTTGCCAACGCCTTCCACGCGCACCGCGTTGATGATCTTGCTGCCAACCACGACCTCATAGTCCTTCGGATCGCCCGGCTTCACTGGCCCGTCAAAAGCAAACCGAACTCGATCCGGCGCGTCGAGGAACGCAGGCAGTGTTGCCGGTCCGTTCTGCGTCGACACTGCGACGACACCGGTTGCGGCCTGACGAGGCATGGAGGTGCATTGGGTAAAGCCGAGGACCGCGACTCCCCCGGCGATGATGGCGACGATTCTTATCCAAACCGACTGCATGAATTGAGTCTACGGTGTTAGGCCGCTACGATGCTTCATTCTCGTGCGCACGGGTACAACCATGAGGTGACGAATCTCGCCCCATGGACACCTCGACGATGAGGGTGGGCATTATCGGCGCTGGCATGGCAGGCTTGGCAGCGGCGCGACGATTGCAGGAAGCTGGTCACGCCTGCGTCGTTTTCGAAAAATCCAAGGGCCTCGGCGGTCGGCTTGCGACTCGGCGGATAGACGAGTTCACCTTCGACACAGGCGTCACTTCTCTCTCCCCCGGCACCTCGGCGCTCGGCATCGAAATGACCGAGAAACTCGATACGACGGACCTCATTGAGATCCATCGCCGCATCGATGTCCACGAGTACGGCCGCATCTCACCCGGCTCGTCGACCGCGAACAAGGGTGTCCGGTATGGCTACCGCAACGGCGTCACCACTATCGCAAAACTACTCGCCGAGGGGCTTGAAATCCGGCTCTCGACTCCGGTCGAATGCATCAACGAGGTCGCCAACCGATACGAACTGCATGGAGAGCTCTTTGATCGGGTGATCATCACTTCGCCCACGCCTCAAACCCAGTTCCTGCTCCAGACCGTCGGCGAGCGCCGGGCACTCGATTCCGTCCGCTACCGCAGTTGCCTCAGCGTCCTGCTCGGCTACGGCACACCCGATCCCGACGTCCCGTACTTTGCGCTGATTGACCCAGAGCAGCGCAACCCGCTTGTTTGGCTCAGCCTGGAGTCGGTCAAGGTCCCTGGCCGCGCGCCAGAGGGCGCATGCGCCATGGTTGCCCAGTTGAACGCCGCCTACAGCGCCGAGTACTTTGCGGCTCCGGATGCAGAGATCGTCAGCGAAGCGGTCGCCCAGGTACGACGTCTGCTCGGCCACGAGTTCGATCATCCACAGGTCTCCGAAGTCAAGCGTTGGAAGTACAGCCAGCCCGAATTGAGCATCTCGTTCGACTCCGCGAACCCGCCCGGGACACGTGTCCTCGTCGCCGGTGACGGCATGAATGGCGGCCGTGCGGAGTTGGCTTACGACAGCGGATTGCGTGCAGCCCTGCGACTGATGGAGGAAGCATGAGAATCCCGCTTACGATCGCATTATGCACGTGGTCGGTAGCCGCGACCGCGCAGCCGCACCTTCTCTACCGGGTGTCGAGCGGTGGAGCGGTGGTCGGCAAGGCGTACTTCAAGCACTTGCCTGAGCCGGACGGCGGTCGGCGGCTCATCTGGACGCTCTTTCTGAAGTCCGGGGGACTGGACATCCGCGTTCGCAACGAGGCGGTGTACAGTTCCGAAGGGCTCCCAACCTACAAACTGCTCGAAACGGAGTACCCTGCCATGAAGAGGACGGACCGCGCAGAGGTCACTCTGACCAAGGGACTTGCGACGGGCACGATTACGACGGACCGCAAGGTGCGGAAGGTCAACGAGCAGCTGGATCCCTCGCTGCCCGTCGCCGATCCGTCAATTTTCTGGTTCCGGACAGTTCGACCGGAGGTGGGCGACCGCGTTACCTTCTACCATTTCGACCTGGATGCCCGGCGCTGGAGCTTGGTCGAGACTTCTTACGTAGGACCACGCACGCTGACCATTGATGGCCGCGAAGTAGAGGGCCACATGACCATCACGACCCGGGCGGGTGAGGACGGCGAGGTCTTCATGGGCGGCGACGGAAACGTCCTGCGGATGCGTAGCGGACCGTTCGTGATCGAGCGACAGTGGGACGATCCCGCTCTGAAGCCGAAGGAAAAGCCGGCAACACCCTAGTCCAAGATCGACGGGGAGCGTCCCTTTCAGGGCTTGGCGAGTAGGAAAAACTTGGTGGAGGCGGGGAGAATTGAACTCCCTTCCAAAACTGTCGGCCTCAAAGTTACCACGAGCGTCTCCCCACGATTATGTTCGGTGGAGGCCTAGCGCAGGGCAACCTAGCTTTCCACCTAGTCTGGTTGTTTTAGGCGGTGTCTCTACAGACGGAAGAGACCCCGACGATCCGGATTTCGCGACGTCTGAATCAAGCCTACCGGCTCGGCACTGATCAAACGCGCTGCGTTAATTAAGCAGCGTAGGCGTAACTGTTATTGGCAGTTATTGTTTTGCCGATTTTAACGAGGCCATCGGCTCCTCGGCTCGCAACTGTAAGTCGAACCAGCCCTGTCGAGCCCGTTCGCCCCCACTTGTTCTTTATTATGGACGCTTTGGCGCGATTCTTGGTTCCGAAGTCCCGAACCCGCAACATTGCCTGCAAGCAAAGTTGAGGTCTGCGGAATACAACGCGCATGTCACCGCGTTCTTCTCTCCGCCCAGCGGGTCTGCTTGCGGTCTGTGCGTCACTGTGTGCGTCCAGCTTTGCCGCGCCCACCGCACTTAACTCCATCCCGTCCACCGATGTGCTTGGCCATCGCGAAGCGAGCTTGGTGTACACCCTCGCGGGAACCGAACGGAAGATCAGTAAGCGGTACAGCCATGCAAACTCGCTTCAATTGGGATTGTTCGACCGGCTTGAGTTCGGATTCGACAACGACTTCGATGGGTTCACCCCGCTCAACCTAAAGGTCGGCCTGGCCATGCCCGGAGATGTCAAGCGGCTGCCGGGACTCGCCCTGTGCGCCGGTTACGCGAACCATGACGGCCTCGCCGCCGAGCCGTACGTCGTCTTCTCGCACCCCGTCGCCTGCGGACGCCTCACGTGCGGCTACGCCCATTCGGGTGGCCGCCACCGCGCACTCCTCGGATGGGATCAGGAAATCATGCGCGACACGGTCCTCATGCTCGATCACACGAGTTCGGTCAACGGATTCACTTGGGTGGGCCTGAGCTACAACATCGCCGCCGTGCCTGGACTTTCCGTGTGGGTCGGAGCGGCACGGCCGAACACTTCGGGTGATGGGACACAGCATTCTGCGTCTCTCACGTACAACTTCCGATTCTAGTCGCCCGAGATCGCGTCGATGGTCACGTTCACCGTGCCCTTCTTGAGGTCAACCGACTGGATGCGCACGGTTTGACCCGCATGGAAGGAATGTCGGCCCGAGTTAGCCGTGTGGTACGGATGGATGTGCACCGTCGTACGGTGCTCGCCCGAGCGGACCACCAACGTTTGCGACACGCGCTGGCCCAACCGGCCAGCAAAGGTGATGCGCTCCTGAACGCTCTCGACGGAGAGCGTGGGAGCGGGTGAAGCGAGCAAAAAGAGTCCAAGGGTGATGATCATGGCGGGTTCCTACGCCCTTAACCTATCACGCTTCGTGCCAATTGCCAAGAATCATCCGGGTCGCCGACACACGACCATCATCCCGCGCTTCATGCCCCGGGGCAAGAAATCCGAGATGCGGTAGAAAAGCGACCCCATCCACGGCTTGATCCGCTTATTCTTCTGCCGGTACGTCGGGTTGAAGTAATTGTACGTATCCGCGTGGATCACCTCCAGCCCCGCCTTCTGCGCGTACCGAACCAATTCCGCCAGAGTGCACTCCCGATAGTGGTTTGGGCTCTCCGGATCGTCACTGATCTCTTCGTACGGGTGCTTGCCCAGCAGCAACTGGATCCGTTGCTTGATCCCAACTGCATTCGGCGTCTGGATCAGCAGAACTCCCCCTGGCTTCAGACGCGAAGCAAGGTACTCCAGCACGATCCGCGGTGACGTGTACAGGTGCTCAATCACCTCAGCAAACGTGATGGCGTCGTAATCTCCCAGATCCTCCCGCCAATCTTGCTTACGCTGTGCGAGATTCAGATCGAACTGAAAGTTCTGCCCGTAGGGGGTCTCCTCGTCGGGTGAGAAGCTCAGAGAGTCCACTCGGCATTTGAAAGTGCGATGGAAAAGGATCGAAGTGAACGTCGGGCCGACGTCCAGCAGCCGCGACTCGGCCGTCAACCCCAGCCGCTCCAACATCAGTACCAGGCATGCGAAACGCCGGGAGTGAAAACCGACGTACTCCGGCGAGAAGCAGACGTACTTCTCTGGCAAGTTTTCAAACCGCTCATGCCGCATCTCCGCGATCGTCCGCTCCAACTCTCGCAGTCGAGTTTTGTCCAGTTTCACGTCCATCGAATGAGTCATCGGTTGATCCCGTGGCAGATTCTACACCGGGGTTCGCCCTGCCCCTGCGGACCGGCCCCGCTTAGGTACAATACTGGAGTAAATGCAGGTTCATTTGAATCTGCATTGAGATTTGCGCCTATGTCTGAAATGGATAAGAACGAGAACCCCTCCGACGAGCCCGAGCTCACACAGGAGAAGATGGACTCCCACGACGCCACCAACACCGACGAGACCATTGCGAATCGTATCGAGACGGCGTATGACGAACACTCGATTCAGGTCCTTGAGGGCTTGGAAGCCGTTCGCAAACGCCCCGGCATGTACGTTGGCGACAACGGTCGAAAGGGTCTGCATCAGATGTTTCGCGAGGTCATCGACAACTCCGTCGACGAAGCGCTCGCCGGACATGCGAACCAGATCGACGTCGTGCTCCACTCAGACAACTCGATGAGCGTCTCCGACAACGGGCGCGGTATCCCAGTTGGGATCCACGAAAAGATGGGGATCTCCACGCTGACCGTCGTCATGACCGTCCTCCACGCGGGCGGTAAGTTTGGCGAAGGCGGCGGATATAAGGTCTCGGGCGGTCTGCACGGCGTTGGCGTTTCCTGTACCAACGCTCTCTCCGAGTGGATGCTCACCACCGTCCGCCGCGAGGGCAAGGTTTATCAGCAGCGGTTCGAGGCCGGTATCCCAATCGGCGAAGTCGAAGTCATCGGCAAGGTCAAGAGTGAAGAGACCGGCACCACCCAGCGCTGGCTCGCCGACGGGACCGTGCTGAACGAGACTACTTACGACCTCCACATCCTCAAAGGTCGCATCAAAGAACTCGCTTACCTCAACCCCACGGTGCGGTTCACCTTCGTCAACGAGCGCAACGCCGAAGACAACGAAGAGTTCTTCTACCAGCGCGGTATCCAGCAACTCGTCGAAGACGTCAACGACTCCAAGAGCGTCATTCACAAGGTCGTCTACTTCAAGCGCGTGAAGGAGAGCTATGAGCTCGAAGTCGCGCTCCAATACCACGTTGACTACGCCACGACGATCCTGGCCTTCTCCAACAATATTCATCAGCCCGACGGAGGCACTCACGTCTCCGGCGCGAGCGCGGCCCTCACCCGAGTCATCAACAGCTACGCGCGCAAGATGAACTTGCTCAAGGAGAAGGAAAAGAACTTCTCCAGCGAAGACGTTGCCTCGGGCCTGACCCTGGTCATCTCACTCAAGCTTGAGAACCCGCAGTACAACTCTCAGGATAAGGTCAAGCTGGTCACCCCCGAAGTTCAGGGGATCGCGAACTCGCTCGTAGGCGACGGTCTCATCACGTTCCTTGACGAGAACCCACAGATTGCAAGGAGGATCGTCGACAAGGCGATCATGGAACAGCGGGCGCGTGAGGCCGCCCGGAAGGCCATGGAGAGCGTCAAACGGTCGAGCGCGATGGACAGCTTCGGCCTACCCGGCAAGCTCGCCGACTGCCAGAGCAAGGACGCCGAGAAGTGCGAGATCTTCCTTGTAGAGGGCGACTCGGCCGGAGGAAGCGCCAAAGCCGCTCGCGACCGAACGACCCAGGCCATTTTGCCCCTCCGTGGCAAGATCCTCAACGTCGAGCGCGCTCGATTGGACAAGGCGCTGGATAACGAGGAAATCAAATCGCTCATCGCCGCTCTGGGTGTCGGGATCGACGTCCAAATTTCGCGAAAGCAAGAAGACGACCCGATGGCAGTCGAAGGTAACGGGAACGGCAAGAACAAGGACGAGCGCATGTTTGACCTCGCCAAGCTCCGCTACCACAAGGTCATCATCATGACCGACGCGGACGTGGACGGCGAGCACATTCGCACGCTTCTACTCACCTTCTTCTACCGCTACATGCGTCCGCTCGTCGAGGGCGGCTTCCTGTACCTGGCCCAGCCGCCCCTGTTCGTTGTCCGCGACGGCCCCACCAACCGCATCTACTGTCAGAACGAGCCCGAGCGCGATTCAATTGTCGCAGAGCTCAAGAAGAAGCGAAAGAAAGAGCCGCAGATCACGCGCTTCAAGGGTCTCGGCGAAATGAACGCCGACGACTTGGGCGTGACCACTATGGACATCAACAATCGACGCCTCGTACAGCTCAAGCTCGATCCCGAGTTTGAGATGGAAGTCGAGATGATGTTCTCACGGCTGATGGGCGATAAGGTGGAACCTCGACGCGAGTTCATCGAACGACATGCTCGCGAAGCGATGCAAGTCGACTGGCACTACTAAGAAGTCTTTAGGCGGGGTCTGGCGTCAGGCCCCGGTGCTGCTCTTTGTACAACTGCGCAAACAGCCCGTCTAGCTGGAGCAGTTCTTCGTACTTGCCCCGCTCGACGATCACGCCATCTTTCAAGACCAAGATGAGGTCGGCATGCAAGATGGTCGAGAGCCGGTGCGCGATCGCAAACGTCGTGCGTCCTTCCATGAGTGAATCCAGCGACTGCTGAATCAGGCGCTCGCTCTTTGTATCGAGAGCGCTGGTCGCCTCATCCAAGATCAGAATGCGAGGGTTCTTCAGGATCGCCCGCGCGATCGCGAGTCGCTGTTTCTCCCCGCCGCTGAGCTTGTAACCCCGCTCACCCGCTATGGTCTCGTACCCCTCGGGGAGCGACATGATGTGGTCATGAATCGCTGCCGCCTCGCACGCGGCCACCATCTCTTCTTGGGTCGCATCGGGCTTGCTAATGCGCAGGTTCTGGCTGATGGACGTGTGCAGGAGGTACGTCTCCTGTGTCACCGCGCCTACGATCTGCCCGAGGTCGGCCAGCTTGATGTCCCGGAGGTCGATCCCATCGATCGTGATCGCACCAGAGTCCACATCGTATAGTCGGGGCACCAAATAGTTCAGGGTCGTCTTGCCCGCCCCGCTCGGCCCCACCAAGGCGATCAGTTGCCCAGGCTTGGCCTCAAACGAGATGTCCCGCAGCGTCCGATCCTGTGATTGAGCGTCGTACGAAAAACTCACGTGCTCGAACCGCACTTCGCCCTTGACGTCCTGAGACCGGAGCGAGCGGGCGTTAGGCCGCTCGGTGATGTCGTGCGGCAGATCCAGGTACTCGAAGATCCTCTCGAATAGCGCGATCGACCCGAGCAACTCGACCTGGAGCCCAACGATGCCGGTCAGCGGGAAGAACAGCCTGTTTTGGAGCGCGGTGAAGGCCACCAGCGTCCCGACAGTGATATTCATATCTCCGCGGCCAAGCAGCCACCCGGCAAACCAGTACACGACTGCCGGAATCATCTGCGTGATCATCCGGATCATGCCAAAGAAGGCGTATTGCAACACGACCGATTTGATCTGCCAACCGGCCAGATTCTGATTCTCAACCTCGAACCGCTCGGCGACCAAATCCGCCCGCCCCAGCGTCTTGGCGAGCAAGACCCCCGAGACCGACAGATTCTCTTGCATCATCGAATTGAGTTCGCTGGTTTGCTCCTGCGTCCCCTTGCGGACCTTCCGTGCAAAATCGCCGACCTTGTTCCCTAAACCCATGAAGATTGGCGTCAAGCCAATGGCCACCAAGGTCAGTCGCCAGTCCATCAGGAACATGGCAATCAGCGCAGAAACACAGATCGCCACGTTCGAGAGCGCGTCGGTGATCGTGCTGCTCACGACGTTTTGCACACCGCCCACGTCGCTGATCAAACGAGTCTGAATGTCGCCAGTCCGCGTACTGCTGAAGAAGCGAAGCGACATCCCCTGCAAGTGGGTGAACAGCTTGCGGCGCATGTCGCACATGATCCGCTGACCCATGATCGCGCCGAGCCAACCGTACAGCAGAGTCATCCCTGCGCCCGCGAGCACCAAGATGATCGTCCAAATTGAGAGCCGAGTGACCAGGGCAAAGTCACCCTTGGCCAGCCCTTTGTCTATGATCTGCTGGAGTAAGAATGGCGGCAGTAACCCCAAAAGGACCGCGATGGCTACCGAACCAAGGATTCCAAGAACGATCTGACGGTGGGGCTTGAAGAGGCCCAACACACGCCGGATGATGGCACGGTCAATTGCTTTGCGTGCGGGCTTCCCTTCTTGTGCCGGTTCGTCCATCAATGACTATGTGGTCTGGAAGTTGGACTGCGCAGGGGCACTGTCAGCCTGCATGGTGTCGCCCTTCGGCGCGAGCGGGGCGTAAAAGAATCCGACCAACGCGAGCACACCCAGCACCGTCAGAGCTAGGAACGCACCCTGCGCAAACCGAGCCATCCGCTGTTGGGCTGCTTCGCTGATCGTGATCCCCCACCGGATGCAGAAATTCCAGATCCCGTAGCTGAAGTGGTAAGCGCTGGCGGTGATCCCGAGCACGTAGAAGGCCAAGACCGAGTAAAAGCCAGCGGAGAGGTGCGCCGCCCAGTTGTCGTACAGGATCGTCTTTTCGACGCCGTAAAGCGAACCCGCGACCGAAGTCGTCGCCATGTGATAACACAGGAAAATGAACGCGAAGATGCCCGACCAGCGCTGAAGGTTGTAGTAGCGATTCTCGCGGAATCCCTTGGCCTTGGGAGCGGTGTACGGCGACATCCGGTTGACGATGAACAGACCATAGACCGCGTGAAAAATCAGCGGAATCCACACCAAGCCGTACTTGAGCACGAGCAACACGTGCTTGGGCATCCCTTCAAAGAAGTGGATCACAGAATTGTATGCGTCGGGACCGGCCAGCGCGAAGCTGTTGAGAGTCAAGTGCTGAACCAGATAAAAGCCGACGGGGACAATACCGGTCAGCGAATGGAGCTTGTGCCAGAAATAGCTTTCGCGGGCTGCCATAGCGTTGACGATGATCTTACCTTCATTCGCGTCGCGCCTCTGACCTGGGGCGGATACACTCGGAGGATGGTCTCGCCGATCCCACTCATCGTCAAACCGACCCCGTGCCACCGACTGGAACGGGCGAGCCAGCAGTTGGGCATCGACCTCTGGATCAAGCGAGACGATCTCACCGGTTTTGCCCTCGGCGGCAACAAGGGCCGCAAACTGGAGTACTTGATGGCCCAAGCCATGGCGGATGGCTGCGACACCATCGTGACCTGCGGTGCAACCGAGTCGAACTTTATCCGGCAACTGGCCGCCGCCTGCGCGGTGTGTGGAATCCGGTGCGTGGCCGTCGTCATGGAGACCCCTTACGAAGACGGATTTGCCCCGCCGACCACCCCCCACACGGGCATTGGCAATCCGACCATCACCCAGCTCTTTGGCGCGGATATCCACGTACTCCCGAACGGCACCTGGGACGCCCTTTTCGCGGCGATGGATGCCAAGTCGGCGGAACTCCAGCGTGGCGGGGCCAACGTTCACACGATCCCCATCGGCGGTAGTTCAGGACTCGGAGCTTACGCCTTCCTGCAGGCCGCCGACGAACTACCAGCGTGCGACGTTATCGTTTGCCCCACCAGCAGCGGCAGCACCCTGGCTGGGCTCCAGTTGGCCTTCGAGGGGTTCGCCACGCGTGTGATCGGCATCGCCGCCGATCCCGAGCCCGCTCTCAAGGACGATGTTTTGCGCGTGGCGAACGAACTCCGCGCGCTGCTTGAGTTGCCAGAGGTCGATGCCAGCACTTTCGATCTAAGGCGTGAGTTCGTGGGGCCTGGTTACGGGGTGCCCAGCGCAGAGGGCGATGCGGCCCTCCGCTGGCTGGCCCAGACCGAAGGGATACTGCTCGACCCCATCTACTCCGCCAAGGCCTTCGCGGGCCTGCTCGACATGGCAAAGAGAGGCGATTTCAACGGCGAAACCGTCGTTTTCTGGCACACTGGCGGGATCCCCGCGCTCTGGGCGTTCTGCTAGCGACTGGTCACTTGGTGGAGCCAGGCGACGGGATTCTCCGAGCGGTAGTCGATCGCCGCGAAACGGACTGCCCCAAACAAGAAAAAGACCCACGCTGTGGCGACCATCCCCCGGTTGAAACCCGGAGTATCGGTGATGAACCGCTTCTTGCGCACGAACCCGTAGAGGCACATGAGCGCGGTCACGCCCCAAGCCAGAAAGAGGAGCGGGCCTAGTGGATGAGTTTGAAACGCCATGGCAAAATTGCCGTGTGCCACATGGGTGAAGCTCGTCGTCAGGCCGCAACCTGGACACGGGCGCCCGTACAGCAGGACGCTGGGGCAAGGTGGCAAACCCAACTGCTGGTGCGTTCCGTGGCCGAAGTGGCTTGGTCGCAGCCAAAGAGCGACGACAACCACGAAAACCCAACTCAGGAACCAATAAAGGTGTCCGAGGATCGATCTCCGATCGGGAGCGGGCTCAAAGCGGACCATGGAGAAGCTCTCTTGGAATAACGCAATCCGGCTGAAGTCGGTTCTCTTGGACTCGGGCCATGCTGAAAACATCGCCCTGTTCATCCAACAATGCCGCAAATCTACCCGCCACGGGGTACGGAGCGGTGATGTAGTTTCCATCCCGGACGCGCCGCACCTCCAGGTCGTTGAGTTCCACCATCGGAATCCCCCGCAGCGCGGACCGAAGTGGGATCAGTCGATCGGGGACGATATCCTCCAGCGAGACCGCATCGTCTAGCGTGAACGATCCGACACTCGTTCGTCGCAGCGCGCTCAAGTGAGCACCGCAGCCAACCGCCTCGCCCAGATCGTTCGCAAGCGTCCGGACATACGTGCCGCCGCTGCACACCACCCGGAATTGTGCGGTTTGCTCGCCGAATTCGCTCAGGTCGAAGGAGTCAATGAAAACGGTGCGTGGCTCTCGCACTACTTCCTTGCCCTCCCGCGCCAGGGCGTACAGCGGCTGACCGTTCTGCTTAATCGCACTGAACATGGGCGGCACCTGCTGAATCTGGCCAAGGAACTGGATCCTCTCAAGCAAGATGAGATCGCGGAGGTTTCTCGGGACTGCGCACGTCTTGACAATCTCCCCCTCTGCGTCGAGCGTATCTGTGGAGGCGCCAAACGTGATCTCGCCTTCGTACACCTTGGGTTCCAGAGGCAAGTACTGCAGGAAACGCGTCGCCGCGCCAACGGCCAATACCAATACGCCTGTCGCCATGGGGTCCAAGGTCCCCGAATGCCCCACTCGGCGCGTGCCGAGCTTGCGTCGCGCTGCGTTCACCGCGTCGTGAGACGTGATGCCCTGCTGCTTATGGACTACGAGGATTCCAAGCATAGACGCACGGCGGCAATGAGATCGGCTTCCGCCCGAGCTAGTGACCCATCAAAAGTAATGCCAGCGGCGTTGCGATGACCTCCGCCGCCAAATTTCTGCGCAACGGTCGCGACATCGACCAGTCCACGCGAACGTAAGCTAGCGCGGACCATCTTGTCCGGCGCAGGTTGTCGCAAGATCGCCGCCACCCGCACTGTATCGATGCTGAGAAGTTCATTGACGAGCCCTTCCGTGTGCTGCTCCAGTGCGCCGGTCGAGGCAAAATCAGCGGCTTCCAGCACGCTCCAGGCGATCGAACCGTCCTCGCTGATCTTCATACGATCTAGGCAGCGATTCAGGAGTTGCAGGCTCGCCAGGGGTCGTTTGCCGTACACCTCCTCGCCGATGCGCACGATATCTCCGCCCGCGGCGAGCAAGTCGGCAACGGTGTGGAGCGACTCCTCAGTCGTGTTGCGATAACGAAAGCTCCCGGTGTCCGTCACGATCCCGGTCATCAAGCAGGTCGCCATAGCGGGGCTGATCGGTGCGCCGAGTTGCTTGATGATCCGGTACAGCACCACCGCCGTTGCGGGGGCGGCCACGTCCACGATTCGCAACGTCCCGGGCTCCTCATGGGGGACGTGATGGTCGATGATGACTAGTTCACGGCACTGCTCGAAGCTCGGCTGCGTACGGCCCAACCGGTGCAAGGCATCCAAATCCAGAACGATCCCCACGTCGTGAGAGCGCTCAGCTTCCAGCTTCAGTCGATCGAGACCGGGCAAGAAACCGAGGTTGTAGGGAGCGAGATTGTTGCAGATGAGCTCGTTGGGAATTCCGCGCGAATCCAGCAGGTGGCAGACCGCCAGTGCGGACCCCAAAGCATCGCCATCCGGGTTCAAGTGGGTGCCCACTAGTACCGACTTTGCGCCCGCAACGACGGCGTCGAATCGCTCAGCAAGGCTCGCAAGGTTCGGTTCCAACAAGAAGACTATACCGCCGTCGGGACCGTGAGCCCCAGGCGGTCCGACTGGGCTGTCGCTAACACCCCCGTCGGATCCCAGCGTGATTTGAACTCTCGGTACCGCTCCAGGGATTCCTCTCCGTAGGATCGCCGCGCCTCGGCAGGAGTCATGATGGAGTCCTTCGCCAAGTAGAACTTGCCACCGGCATCGAGCACGATCTTCGTCATCTCGCGTAACAACGCGTCAAGCCCTTCGCGCCACTGGAAGTCCATCGCGAGTGAGAATCCGTCAACACAGTACGGGAAAAGCCCTCCTGCCGCGCGATGCCTCTTGAGCACCGCCAGATGGCTGACCAGCCCCGCGCTGCCCTGCATGCGAATCAGCTGCTCGAAGACCCCCAATGCGGCTTCCTTAGGGACAAACGGCTGGAACTGTACAAAACCACCGCCCTGCTGGTACGCCTGCTCCCAACCCGGAGCCGAATCGAGCAAGAACGAGAAGTCTGCCAAATACTGATCGAAGACATCGTCTCGGGTCATGGTGTACTTGGCGAGGTTTACCAAGGACATTCTCCGCCCCCGGGCAAACCAACGCATCGGCTTCCAGAGTTCGCTCTTCGAGACCCCCAGGATGCGAGTGGCTGGCTCGAGGACTTGCAGAACGGTGTCTGGCCGCGCTTGGGTGTACTCGGCGGCATGCACGACGCCTCGACCGCGTCGATACAAGTCGAGCCAGCCGACGGAGTAGTCTTTCGAATGCGCCTCGGCATCCACCTGCGCCAGGCTCTCCTCAAGACTGTCGGTCCGCAGGCAGAAAACGTGCAACTGATGGGTTGCCACCTTTTTGAGTTGAATCGTCAATGACACCGCAACGCCAAGCAGCCCCGCCGACCCACTCGCCGCGTCAAACTCGGGCGTACCCCGGTGCAGTTCGCGCAGCTCCCCATCGGGCGTCAGCCACCGGACAGAAAGCACGTGCTCCGCGAAACAGCCCGCTTTCCAGTGGTTCTTCCCGTGCACGTTCATCGCGAATGCGCCGCCGACTGTGATCTTCGCCGTACCGGTCACGACAGGCAACCACCATCCGTCACTGATAACGGCTCGCCACAGTTGCGCCAGCGTCACTCCGGCATCGCACTCGACCACACCGCTGGCTGGATCCCAGTTCGTAATCTGGTGCAATCCATCCAGCATCAAGACTCGGGGGCCATAGCAGGCATCGCCATAGCTCTTTCCCGCGCCGCGCAGTGCCCACGTGCCTCCCTCCTCCAGTGCGGCGCGAATCTGGCTTAAATCTCCCACCGACCGGCCGAGGACCGTCTCCCTCTCGCGCCCTCCAAAACCCCCAAGTTCGACGATGGGATCAGACATTCAGCCGCCGGAAGATCGGACTGGGGATCGCGCGGATGACCGCGAACATCACCGCATGGACTGGCGAAAGATAGAATTCTCCCGAACGCCGCGCTTTCTTCAAAATGATAGCCGCCGCCTTCTCGACCGGCATCATACGCTTCAGTCCCAGACCTCGCGTCATGTCGGTGTCCACCGGGCCGGGCTTGACCGTGACGACCGTCACACCATGCCGGACTAACCGATTGCGCATGGATTCCATGAAGGTCGCGAGGCCTGCTTTGCTCGCGTGATAAGCGGGCACCGCACGACGACCCCGGTCTCCCGCGACGCTGCCGATCGCCACCAACGTCCCCGTGCCCCTGGCCTGAAACTTTGGCGCAGCAGCATTCATCCACGCCATCGCACCCGTCAAGTTCACCGCTACCGATTCGGCATCTGCGGCGGTATCGTAGACGTCGAGTCCCGGCCGAACCAGAATCCCCGTCGAATAGACCACGAGATCAACTGGTCCCTGATCGGCCTCAATCTGCTCGAACAGCGCCTCGACTTCACCCACCGCGTGGACGTCGTGCTGGTAAACCCGCACGAGGTCCGAAGCGAGTTCGGCGAGCAGTTCCTCACGTCGGGCAAGTGCCGTCACCCGGCAGCCTTGCGCAGCGAGTTGCTTCACCAGCTCGCGGCCGATCCCCGAGCTCGCACCGACCACGATCGCGGAGTTCCACGCGCTCATGAAGCCACCTGCAAAAATCCGATCCTCCAGCCTGCCATGGCCGCCACCGCGAGCACCACGAAGAGTACGAAGCTCACCATCAGTTGCCGGTCCCGGAAGAGTAGGAGCTCGGGCTCGTCGGTCTCCTCCGAGCCGTGCGCTAACAGCAAGTACCGGATGATCGTGAAGACAACCACCGGAACCGTCATGAGCAAAGTCGGATGGGCGCGCGCCGTTTCGCTCTCAATGGAGTAGAGCCCATACGATATGGCGGCGATCGTCGCACTCAGCAGCATTAGCGCGTCCAGAGCCGAGCGCGTGTAGCCTTGCAGACTCGCCCGCGTGGCCCCGTCGGTTCCGAGGGTTATGAATTCGTGTCGCCGCTTGGCCACCGCCAAAAACAAGGCCAACGTGCCCGTGCAGTACAGCAGCCACGGCGAGATCGTGACCTGGATCGCAACCGCGCCGATCGCCGCACGGACCACAAACGCCATCGCTATGGTCATCACATCGACCCCTGCCAAATGCTTCAGCGCAACGTTGTACGCCACTTGCAAACCCATGAACACAGCGAGCATCGTGTGGATCGGCAGCAACCAGCCCACTCCGATTCCAATCGCGAGTAAGAGGATCGCCAGGATCGTGGCCGCATCGGTCGAAATCTTTCCGCTCGCGATCGCCCGGAACCGCTTCTTCGGGTGGCGACGATCTGACTCGATGTCCAGGAGATCGTTGGTCACGTAGACGGCCGAGCTCAACGCGCACAGTGCGATAAAGCTAAGAAACGCGGCTTGAGTCGCCCCGGGAGTGTTCCAACCCGCCGTAAACAACCACGCGGCGAAGACCAATAGGTTCTTCGTCCACTGGCGCACCCGGATCAGGGATAGAACGGCCCCCATGCGTTCGGTTAGTTAGCCTCAGCGCGGTGCTTGATCGCCGCCATCAGCGCTTCGATGTTCTTCGTGGCCAGTGAGTGGATCACCTTTTTCACCAAAGCCCCGAGCGCGGGGACGTTGTACTCGTAGTCCACGTGAGAGGTGAAGCGCGTATGCCCTTGTCCCTCATCTTTGAACTCCCAGTAGCCGGACATCGAGTCGTAATCCCCCTTGAGCTGGACAAAATCGCAGCGGTTTCCATGCCATTTATCCTCTTGAGTCCAACGGACTTTCACATTGAACGCCGAGATCACGCCGATCCACTCGCTCACAACCCGATCACCTTCGTCTTGCACGACCGTGAGCGACTTCACATCATCCATAAAGTCTGGAAACGACCGATTGTCACGCGCAATTTGGAGTACGCGATCAATCGGCGCGTGGATCAGCAGAGTGGTATCGATGGACGCCATAGCTAATAGCTTAGACGCTAAGCACCCCCGTGTGGGAGCCCGATCCGTAGCCGTCCGGCATAATCTTAGGGCACATGGGCGCAGATTGGATGGGTGAGGATGGAGTGAAGCTGGCGGTGTCTGCGCTGGCGGACGAGAGCCTCGTCGTGCTCCCCACCGAGACGGTCTACGGGCTGGCCGGGCTCGCGCTCTCCGAAGTGGCTGTCGCAAAGATCTTCACCGCAAAAGGGCGACCGTCTCACAACCCACTTATCGTGCATCTCGGCCAAGTGAGCGATGTCGTTCGCGTCGCCGTGCCCGCGAACGATCGCTGGCAGCGTCTGGCCGATGCGCTATGGCCCGGCCCACTAACGCTCGTACTGCCCAAACACGACTCCGTTCCGGGGATCGTCACCGCTGGGGGGGACACCGTCGCGGTTCGTATCCCCGCCCACCCGCTCTTTCTACGTGTACTGTCCGAACTTGGCCAGCCGCTGGCGGCCCCGAGCGCAAACATCTTCACCACGCTCTCCCCCACGCGTGCCCAAGATGTATCTCTGGAGATTCGTGCGCACACCGCAGGAATCCTGGACGGCGGTCCGTGCCAAGTCGGGATCGAATCCACCGTCCTCGACCTCACCACCGACGTGCCTCGAGTCCTACGCCGGGGGGTGCTTTCAGCGGCCACCCTTTCTGGAGTCCTCGGTGAGCGGGTGGCGGAAGCATCTTCGGAGCCCGCGCCAAATTCGCCGGGCCAACATCCGCGGCATTACGCTCCCCGCGCAACCATCACATTCGTTGAGGGCCATCACAACGAACCGGGACTCGTTTTTGAGAGTGCGAGCAGCGCTCAACGGCTGATGCCCAGCGATCCGAGTGGATACGCTCAGGCGTTGTACGCTGCCCTTGCCTCGCTGGACCGAGCCGGTGAACCACACATCCTGGTCCAGAGACCCCCAACGACCCCTGAGTGGGACGCCGTCTGGGACCGTCTGAACCGAGCTAGCTACGAACCTGGCGGCAGATGAGGCGTTTCGTGCAACTGCACGGGGCTGTCGGACTTCTTGCGCAACCGCATGTTTAGGAACTCTACGCCGGTCGCGAACGCCATCGCAAAGTACGTGTAAGCCTTCTCGATGTGCTGCCCCATTCCCTCGGCCATCAGGTTTGCGCCTATGAGCACCAGGAACGATAGTGCAAGCATCTTGATCGTTGGGTGCTTTTCCACGAACGCACTCAGTCGTCCC
This sequence comes from Chthonomonas sp., assembly GCA_016788115.1. Lineage (NCBI taxonomy): Bacteria > Bacillati > Armatimonadota > Chthonomonadia > Chthonomonadales > Chthonomonadaceae > Chthonomonas > Chthonomonas sp. The sequence continues at coordinate 93,489 of JAEURR010000005.1, forward strand.
GAGAAGACGAGCATGAACGCCAAGGCGATCACCACGGAGATGATCATGATCTCGACCTGCTTCACCATCCCGATAGCGGTTATCACCGAGTCGAACGAGAAGATCAGGTCCATCATGACGATCTGCGCCATGATCGCTCCAAAGGCGACTTGCTTGACGGTCCCCGTCTCGACGTGCTGAGCCCCCTCCAGCTTGTGATGGATCTCCGTCACCGACTTGTAGATGAGGAACCCGCCCCCGACGAGAAGCACCAGGTCGCGCCCCGTGAATTCGTGATTCAGGATCCCGAAGAGTGGCTTGGTCAGACCCATGATCCAAGTGATCGACAGAAGCAACAGAGAGCGCGTGATGATCGCGATACCGACCCACAGTTTCCGGGCACGCGGACGCTGCTCTTCAGGCAATCGCCCGGACAGGATCGACACGAAGATAACGTTGTCGATCCCGAGGACGATCTCAAGGATGACGAGCGTCAGCAAACCCACAAGCGCCTGCGGCGAACTTATCCAATCAAAGGACATGCGTTAAACCTGATCGCGCACAAAATGCAGCGGCAAAGACACTTTCCCAAGTACGGACTTCACAAGCTTTGAGTCCACATCGAATCCATCGGTCGAGCCCGGCAAGGGCAAGAACACTTGGCTCACCCCGGTCTCCGTGACCGCGTCCAAGATCATCGTCGCGATGTCGCGCCCTCGCTCCATGACCTTCTCGCTCACGATGTCGCGTTCCTCACAGACGGTTTCTGCCTTCTCCAGACTGCTCACCGCGGCCTGCTCCTCGTCCGGGAGCGGGGACTGAAGGGGCAAGTCGCGCGGCACAAGCACCGGTGCCAAGAGGGTCAGCGCGGCATGGTTCATCTCTGCGTGCTCGCACGCCAGCTTCAGTGCATAACCGTCGCTCGAACTCTGCAGCAGACACACCAAATACCGTGTAGAGATCGCCTTGGTGGGTCGCTTCTTTTTCGCCTTGCCATCGTGCTCATCGGCATCGCTCAAGCGGTACAGCGAGGTGCGCGCCTCTTCCACCGAGGACGCAATCGGAAGCTGGGAGCGAACCTCCTCCACCTGTCGAAGTACGAGCATGACGTTTTCGGGCACCGCAGCCACGATGACCCGCGCATTTTGCCGCTCGATGAATCCCTGAATGTCCCTGAACGTATCCGCCCCGGCGGCGTTGCACTCGGTGATGCCGCTGCAATCGATGACAACCCCTTCTGGAGAGCGACGCAGGGCCAGCGAGATCGCCGTGTGCACCGTGTGCCAAAAGTTCGAGCGCAGCGCCCCCGAAAGGACGATCAGGTCATCGTACGACTCGACGATCATTGAAGGAAGTACCTCACGTTGGTAATCACGACGTTCTTTCGCGCACCCAGCGCGTACTTCAGGGCGACGGCGGCGTTGTTGTGGAGGAGGCTGTGGTACCAGCGCTTCGGTACGGCTTGCGGGACAATCACCGTGACCATACACGTGGGATCCTCATTGAGCGTTTCATCGATGTAGTCCGTCACGGGTTCAATGAGTGACCGGTACGGCGACTCAAGGATCACCAGCGGAATGTCCGCACCGAAGGTGTTCCAATCGCCCTTGATTCGCTCCGCGCTCTTTTGGTCGAGGGTCACGTGCACGGCGCGCACGTCTTGCGACATCGCCTTGGCATACGCGATCGCATGCAGCACGCCGCGGTGCACACGCGGCACGAGCAGCAGCACCGTCGTCTTCACTTCCGGGAGCACGTCGCCAGGGGCGATGTTCAGTTCGTTTGCCAGGTAAGTGTAGTGCCTTCGAACCGCCGCTAGCACGAGGATGATCGCGGTGGCCGCAATCAGAACAATCCAGGCCCCCTCTTTAAACTTTGTCGTGAAAATAACAATCGTGACGACGCCGGTGATGGTGCCACCGATCGCGCTCATCGCTTGCGACCAGAGCGGTCGTTTGTGCTTTCGCTCATACACCACCATGCCGAACTGGCTCAAGGTGAAGCACAGGAAGACACCCACCGCATACAGCGGTACCAACCGACTCACGTTGCCGCCGAACCCAATCACGAGAACAATCGCCAAAAACGCCAACGTGACGATGCCGTTCTGGAAGACCAGTCGGTCGCCCTGCGCATTGAGCTGCCGAGGCAAGAATCCGTCGCGCGCCAGGATGCTGGCAATACGGGGAAAGTCGGCATAGGCCGTATTCGCGGCAAGCAGCAGGATCCCCGCCGTCGCAACCTGAACCGCGTAAAAATACCAGTGGTTCTGACCGTAGATGTGCGCCGCAATTTGGGCGATCACCGTCATAAACCCGTCCTGCGAGAACTCCATCGGCAAGACGTGGAACCGCTCGGCTAGGTACGAAACGCCGATAAAGAGTGTGCCCAACGTGAGGGACATAACCGCCAAGGTGATCGACGCATTGCGCGATACCGGCTCCTTAAACGCACTGGTTCCGTTCGAGACCGCCTCGATACCCGTTAGAGCAGTACACCCAGCAGCGAAGGCTCGACCGAGCAGAAAGATGTATGCAAACCCGGCGAGATCGGGATGCGCGGCAGCTCTCGAGTCCAGAATGACCTGGGGAATCGGCGCGATGGGACGGGTCATACCCACGAAAATCAACCCGAGCATCAAGACAATGAAAGCGTAAGTCGGCACCGCGAAGACAGCCCCGCTCTCCTTCGCACCGCGCAAGTTTGCGATCGTCACGACTAGGATCGCGGCCACACACATGTGCACCACGTACGGCTGGGTCTGAGGAGCCATCGAGACAATTGCGGCCACGCCTGCCGAGATCGACACCGCAACCGTAAGAACATAGTCGATCAGGAGCGATGCGCCTGCGACCATCCCCGCACGGACACCCAGGTTTGATCGCGCAACAGTGTACGATCCACCTCCGCCCGGATAGGCGTAGATCGTCTGAACGTAGCTGACGCTCACGAGGAGGATCAGGACCGAAATCAGCACCGAGATGTTCAGCGTGAAGCTCAGAAGGTGCAGCGCCTTGTGGTCTCGAAAGATGTGCATGATTTCTTCCGAGGCATACGCGACGCTCGAAAGGGCATCGGATGCAAAAACTGGGAGCGCGATCCTTTTCGGCAAACGCTCGTGGTGCGCGTGCTTCGTGGCGATCGGCTTCCCGAAGACGCTGCGCTTAAACTGAGTAAATACGGACATACAAGACCGATTCGATTATGCGGGTTCAGGGCGGCTCGTGTCCACCAGGGTCAGCATGCTAAGTGGTGAACCTTGACGAGGTTCAAGTCTAGGTCAAACACGCTCCACACCGCTGGAGGGGTGGCAATGCGCAAGGCCCTCCGAGGGTTCAGGCTCGTGGCCCGCATCGCAAACTCCGGGCCGAAGTCGGCGGCCAGGTTCCGAAAGGCATCCAGCAGCGTGATCGCGCTCCCCGCGAGAGCTCCGTTGGATTTCAACCGGATCTGTCCGCGCGAGGTCACGCACACCAGACCCCACATGTCAATCGTCTGCCCTGGAGGTAACCCGCTTGCCAACGTACTGTCGCTGACCGCGATCACGCCGTCGGCACCCTTGCACTGGATCAGCAACCCCGCCGCCTCGGGACAGACGTGGACCCGGTCGTAGATGAGTTCTGCAGTGACCGAAGCCGAACTCAACGCGAACCCGACCATCCCGGCCTCTCGGTGGTGAAGAGGACGCATCGCATTGTAAGTGTGGGTGGTGTGGCGCGCTCCGGCCTCGACCGCCCTCTGACCCTCCGCGAACGTGCAATTGGTGTGCCCCATGCTCACGATCACTCCGCGCGCGGACAGCCGCTGGATGAGCGGTAAGGCGTTTGGCCGCTCGGGGGCCACGGTAATGACTCGTAGCCTAGGGTCTTCGAGGACAGGGTCCCATGCGCTGCCGACCGCCGGCGGATCGAGGATCGCGCTAGGGGGCTGCGCGCCGGGAAAATCGGGGCTGATGAACGGCCCTTCCAGGTGGAAGCCGCCGACCATGAGCGAGACGGGCAGGTTCGACAGCGCATCCAACACGGCTTCGGGCGACGCGGTCACCGTAGTCGGCAAGTAAGTCTCGTAGCCGATGTCGCCCAGCGCAGAACCCAGATCGTCCATCTCGGCGCGGGTCGCGCTCATGAAATCGGTTCCAAACGCGCCGTGGATGTGAATGTCAACGAATCCAGGCGCGAGGATCGCATCCGCGGCCTCCACCGGCTCGCCCACGTGGACAGTTCCGCCGCGCATTTCGTATCGATATGCGCCGTACCCGTTCGGTCCAATGAGATAAGCCGATTCGCTCACGGATTCAGAGCATATCCGATCCCGTCGCGCAGGACGATACCGTCGAGTTCTAGGTCAGTCAGTTCGGCGAGGACCTCCGCACTCTCAATTCCCGTGAGCTCGCTAATCTTCTCCGCCGAGAGCGACTCTGCGCCGAGGACATCCAAGATCTTGACCTGCAGATCGTTCGTGGGCTCGGAGCGGGTGGACTCCGGTAGCGCGCCGCTCCAGCTCAAGGCCTCCAGCACGTGGGCTGGGTGCGTCACCAGGGTCGCCCCATCGCGGATGAGTTGGTGTGAGCCTTCAAACGAAGGCATCGTGATGTTGCCCGGAACGACCAACACTGGCTTGTTTTGGTCAATCGCCGCCGAGGCGGTCGAGATCGCTCCCGAGCGTTCGGGAGCCTCGATCACCAACACTAGGTCGGCAAGCGCAGCCAACGTCGCGTTCCGCTGCAGAAAACTGTAATCGGAGTTCGTTCGGAAGCCGCAGGCGTATTGACTCACGAGGCACCCCCGCTGACGGATCTCGGTGTACAAGTCGCGATGTCGCTCGGGATAGGCGCGATCCACCCCGCATGGAAGTACGGCCAGGCTCCGACCCCCAGCATCGACTGCGCCTCGGTGGGCGGCATAGTCAATGCCCAGCGCCCCGCCGCTAGCGACCGTGATGCCCGCACCCGCAAGTGCGCCTGCGAATTTAGCCGCGGCCGCCGTCCCGTACGTCGTGGACCGACGTGTCCCCACAATGGCGACGATCGGCGCATCGAAGGCCGCTGCCTGCCCCCATCGGAACAGTACCGGCGAGAATCGCGTAGGATCCACCTCCCGATACTCGGGATTCTCCCAGACTTCGACCCCGCGTGCCAGCGCGCTCTCGAATGCCGCCATGTCGCAGTTCTTCATCAACCCGCGCTCCCGATCGGACAGCGACTTCCACGCGAGCATGAAGCCGATGGGTGGCAAAGAGGAAAGCCCAAGCTCTGCGAGCAGAGCTTGGGCCTTTGTCGCTGGCAATTCAGCTGCGGCCAGATACTGCCAAAACGCTGGCTGCATGCGCAGCGATTAGCCTCGCGAGCCGTCGCTAGGGCCGCCGCGACCCGGGCCGGGCCCTGTGCGCGGATTGTTAGTAGCCGGCTTCGAATCGGGGATGCTTGCGTCGATGATCAACGCGAACTCCTTGACGGCCGTGTTACCCAGCCAGTCCGAAGCGGTGACCTTGAACATGCGCCGACCATTCTGCAGGGGTTTATTCTTGCCGTCGAGTGAGAATCGTACAAGGGTGTAGCCCTCGCGGGTCTTGGTTGACTCGCATACGGTGCCGTCAACCTCAATTTTCAGCGTGCGCGTATTCAACCCCGAAGCAATGTCGTCGATTTGGAAGAACACATCGAACGGCGGCTTGCCCTTGACCGCTTCGCCCGGGTTCGGATAGAGCATCTTGATCTCAGGGGGCGTCAGGTCCACACCATTCTTTCGGTCAAAGCTCAGGATGCTTCCGTCACGACCCACCACGTAGATCGAATCCGAGATCAGCAAGGGTGCAATCGCTGCCTGAACAAACTCTGGCTTCGCCGCTGCGCTTCCCTCGGCCGCAGCTGGTGTGGTCTTCACGAGCGGTGGCACAAGATAGTTCCAGACTAACTCGCCCGTCTTAACGTTGATCATCGAAAGTTCGCCATTCTGCGATCCGATCGCGGCAAAGTCTCCCACGATCAGCGGATCCACGGCCGCAATCGAGCCTACATTGAACGGCTGCTTGAGCACGCGGCGTCCACTGAGATCAAAAACCATCAAGCGCCCGTCGCGAGTGCTCACGGCAACTCCAGTCGAGTTCACTGAAGGATTTCGCAGCAACGGCATCTGGGCATCGACTTGCCATCGCTTCCTACCGTCGATCGCACTGACCGTGACGAGGAACGTGCTCGAACTCAGATACACCTGGTCGCCGAATATGGTCGGCTTCACGTCGCCATTCAGCACGGCAAACTTTTGGCCCCAGTTCTTGTTCTGCGACCCCACGTTCACGCTCACAAGCTCCTGGCGCTGCGTGACGAAGATGATGTTATCCAGGTAGCTGGAGATGAATCCTTGAATCCCGTCAAACACGCGCTGCGGGGCGATCCATGCTGCGGTCCCGTCGTTGGCGTAGATCGCCATCAACGTGTTGTCCGACATCGCGAACACCACGTACTTCCCGACCATGATCGGGGCGCCCACCACCGTAGCGGTCGTGTTGTACGTCCACTTGGAGGCACCGGTGGTCGCATCGATGCCGTAAAGCGTGCGATTGTCCGCCGCAGCGACAACAATCCCGTCACCTAGAACCGTGCCCGTTCGAAAGTTCGAGTCGAGCGGTTCGGCGGTTGGAAAGCGCCATCGCTGATTCCCGGTGATCCGGTCGATCGCGTAGATACGATTGCCTACCGCAGCGAAGAGGGTAGTGCCGTCGGTGGCCATCGCGCCGCCTGGAGCGACCGAAGTGGGCTGTGCCCACCGCCATGCCAACGGAGCAGGTCCGCTAAACTGCGCGCACGCACCGCTTACCAACGCGGCGCACACCGCAATCAAGCTCGACTTTGAACGAATACTCATGCCTGGGTTGATCCTCCGAGGAAGCGGCGAACCGCAATTGGATGCAGTATAGCGGGCATCCTTGCGGCCTGTCTATCGCCCTTCACCAACCGGTTAGACGCACCACTGCCGCGATTCGTCACGAATTCTCGATCCATTGCGAAGACCCGTGACCCTTGGGTATCCTTTTCCCTCGGCGCGGGCTCATAGCTCAGTTGGTTAGAGCGCACCCCTGATAAGGGTGAGGTCACCGGTTCGAATCCAGTTGGGCCCACCAAACGCCATCCCCTACGTCCCCACCTTGCTGGTCTTTTGATCATTAGGCGATATGTCCTACCGGCCTAACAATCGTTTGCGAAACCGTTTCGATTGCAAAATATCTCGCGCTTTTCAGCGTTAACCATGCAAGCCTGAAACCGCGCAAGCGCATAATGCCGTATGCCAGCTCACGACGCTACGCGCGAGGAGCGCTGGGGAGTCATCCGGCACCTCGTTCGCTCTGAGCGCCTGGAAAGTCAACAATCCGTAGTGGATCGACTTTCAGAACTAGGCTACAACGTCACCCAAAGTTCCGTGTCTCGCGACTTGAACCGCTTGGGCATCGTCAAGTCTGGTGGTGCATACGTATTACCGGCCGGTCCTTTGGGTCTCGGCGGCTCCCCGCTGGGTGCCGTGCTCGGTGCGACCGCGGCTGGAGATCACCTCATCGTAGTGCGTACGGCGGTGGGCGCGGCCAATCTCGTTGGCGTTCACCTTGATGAAAACGATCTTGAGGGCATGGTCGGTACCCTCGCCGGCGACGATACGCTGTTTATCGCGACGACCGACAAGGGCAACCAAGAGTCCATCCTCGCTTTTCTAGGACATCCCATCCAAAGCGCATAATATGCGCCACTTCACCTACAAGAAAACGGGCGCTCGCTTAGCGGGCGCCCAACTAATTTTCTTAGGAAGCTTCGGAGATTCCGCGCGGATCAGGCGCCGTTGCCTGGCTTTGTCGCCCCTCGTCTCCGTGGCGTTTTCGGTGCGGCTGAGCCGCTTTTTAGTAACGACAATCGTGAAAGTCGTTTCGATTCAAGTATTTTCTTGAACATGCCCCACCTCCAGCTCGAGCTTTCACCCAACCTTTTGGACGTCCCTGCCCAAACTGAGCTGCTCCAAAAGCTGGTCGCATTGGCATCGAGCTTCGAGACGGTGAACTCCGCCGCGGTGAAAGGCTACTGCCGCCCCAGCACCGCCACCATCATGGGAGCCGGGGCACCGAGCGGGTTTGCCCACGTGACCTTTTGCCTAATGACCGGAAGGCCAGCCGATCTCCGCGGACACTGGGCCGACGCGATCTTCGCACTGATGAAAGAACATCTCGCGAACCTCGTGGACGCGGGCGAATGTGCCGTGACCGTCGAGATTCGCGAGATGGATGGGCTGACGTATCGGAAGTAGAGTTACTTCGCGAAGCGCAGCTTAGCTTTCTGCAGGAAGTCCAAGAAGCCCGGATCGTCCTTGAACCGCGAGCCCGGCGTCACTTCGATCGCCTTGTCCAATTTCCGCTGCGCCTGTTCAAAATCTTTGCGCAGGTACGAGAGCTGCGCCAGATAGTACAGCACGTAGGGGTCGCGGTCCTTGTTCACCTTGTCGGCCGCATCGGCAGCCGCGGTGATCAGGGGCTGGTCTTCTGCGACTGGCGTTTTCGATTTCATTGTCACCATCAAGCTGTACATCGCCAGGCCCTCGGCAACGCGTACATCGTCTGAGCCCGCAAACCCAGCGATCTCAGCTGGCACCAACGCGCGATCCTTATCGTGAACCGCGACCAGTCGCTCGGAGACCACGTCTGCGGTCCGCGCGGGTGAGTCCTTCATCGTACGATTCCAAATCTCGATCGCCTTGTCGGTGCTGCCAGCAGCGTAGAAGTCACGAGCCTGCTTCAGTTCGGCATCGATCGCGGCCTCCTTAGCCTCTCGCGCGCGCTCTTCCTCAAATCGAGCCTTCTGCTCGGCGATGTTGTGCTTACCTGCAAGAACTGCGGTCAACGTTTCGCCAAGGTCGTCCATGGGATGACCGATCCACGCGATCTTCCCTTCGCCGTTGACGATGAACGCGGCGGGAATGCCACGCTGGCTGTATGCCTTCATCCAAGTCTCCGCCATCGTCGTGCCGTCGTCAAGCGCTACGTTGTAGGCCATCTTGTCGCCCATCTCGTCGACAAACTTCTTGACCACACCAGGAATGTCATTTCCGCGTTCCCAGACGCTCACTCCGATGAACGTGACCTTTCCCTTGAACTCCTTGGCAAGTTCAGTCAGGTGAGGAATGCTCTGCTTGCAGGGGCCACACCACGTCGCCCAGAACTCGACGACGTAAACGCTGCCCTTTTTGAATGTGGTGACGGGAGTCCCCTTGGCCCACGACGAGACCTTAAGGGCCGGTGCAGGTGAGCCGATGGAGGGAGCGGCGGCGATTGCGAGCACCGAGGACGCCAGCACGCACGCGATGCCAACTGAGCGAAGAGCTGATTTGGGCCACATAATGCGGCTATTCTACTGCGAGACTTGCGGGGAGAGCAGCAGTTTCTGCATGCGCCTAAGATCTTCGACCACAATGTAGCCATGAATGCATGGTCTCGCGTCTCCTACTACCGGCTCTACTGGGACACTCAAGCAGGCATTGGCGAGATCGTCCTCACCCATAACTTGCCCGGCGAAGCCAGCACGGAGACTCCACTCACCGGCCTGAGCCAGCCGACGTACATGGCGATGGTGGACATGCTCCGATTCGAGCGTCCCATCCTGTTCAATGCACACACCATGATGCTCGGCACCGAAAACGAGCCGACTGGCGAAGAAGAGTTCGATTAACGCTTCTTTGGCTTCTTGAGCGCGGCAGTCTCGGCGACGTGGATCGCCTTGTCCACCCAGACCTTGAGCTCTTCCGGGTTTTCCAGAAGACCATCAGGGATCTCGTAGTAGCCCATCGGCTTTGCGCCATCAAACGGGACGAACGCTTCTTTGCCGACCGCCTCAAAGTCGGCTCGGTTCGAATCATCCACCTTTAAGTACACCACCCCATCATCGGCAACCGCGAAGATCATGTCGTTGTGGAAGACCCCGAGCCCGCCAAACATCGCACGCGACCGAATCTCCACCACCGCTGCTAGCCGATCCTCTACGTAAGCCCTAAACTCCTTCGTCATGGCCATGCGAGCATTTTGCACGAAAGGTGTATCCTCGCAGCATGAGTGATATGCATGCTTGGGTCACCACTGCAAACAGCTTCGACGGCTACAAAGTTGTGCGAAACTTCGGCGTCGTGCGCGGGATCACGGTTCGATCTCGATCCGTGTTTGGACAGATCGGCGCGGGCTTCCAAACCATGTTCGGTGGGAACATCACGCTTTACACCGAGCTCGCCGAACAAGCTCGTGCCGAGGCTTACGAGCGAATGATCGCCCACGCCGCTGCCGTGGGGGCCAATGCCCTGCTGGCTGTTCGCTATGACGCCACGGAGATCGCGCAAGGCTGTACCGAAGTCATTGCTTACGGGACTGCCGTGACCATCGCTCCAGCTTAGTAGCCCTCCGCTACGATCTGGCTTGTTTCCACGTACTATGGAGTAGGTACCCGCACCATGAAATCACAAAGCAATCCGACCATGCGCGAAGACAAATTCGAACGGCCGATGTACTCGCCGTCCGACGTGACTGGCTACGGCACGATGACTCTGAAGGGCACGATCAACAAGATTGGGATCATGCTAGCCATCGTCACCGCCGCGGCGGTCGTCGGATGGAACATCCCCAACGTGTTCTTTCTGATCCTCGCCTTCGTCGGTGGTTTAGGGCTCGCATTCTGGCTGTATCGACAACCGGAAAAGTCCTCGGTCCTCGCGCCGTTCTACGCCGTGATCTCCGGGCTTGCGGTCGGCACGATCTCGGTCTTCTCGCAAGAGATGCTGAAGGACAGCGCGATCGGTTCGATGGGTGTCCCCATCGCGATCCTGGGCACGCTCGTGACGCTCGGGGTCATGCTGTTCCTTTTTGCCAAGCGTATCATCGTCGTCACAGACACGATGCGTAGCATTATCATCGGCGCAACAGCGGCGGTCGCGATTACTTACGTGCTCGCATTCTGCGCCAGCTTCATCTTTCCGTCGTTTGTCGGCGGGTTGGCGATCTTCAACGGCGGGCCGATCGGTATCGCCTTCAGTATCTTCGTCATCGGCCTCGCTGCGTTCAACTTCTTGCTGGACTTTGACCTGATCGAACGCGGAGTGAAGAACCAGGCACCGGCATACATGGAGTGGTACGCGGCGTTCGGTATGACCGTGACCATCGTATGGCTCTACCTCGAAATCCTGCGACTTCTGCGCAAGATCTTCGGCTCGCGCTAAGCTCGCCCTCCGGCTCGCGCCAAAAGCCCCATCGGAGATCCGATGGGGCTTTTCTATGACTCTCTTGGAAACTCACTTGCACGCCTCCCCGTTATAATGAAACGTGCTGCGGTGGGAGGTGCTGGAATCCGAAAACTGGATTCAGACGATCGAGACGGAATGGCAAGAGCTCTTTCGGACGACGGCGTCTGCGAACCCCTTCCAGTCGCCAGCTTGGATTCAAACTTGGTGGGAAGTCTATCGTGGGGTGAGACAGCCGCACATCGTGACTGGCCGACAGGGTGACGAACTAAATGTACTGTTTCCCATGATGCGCACCGCCGCTCCTTGGCGCGCACTCCGAAGCATGGGCACAGGGCACTCGGACTATCTCACGCCTTTGGCGACCGAGCCCCGCGGTCTCGAGCTCGCCGACCATCTCTGCCAATCAAATGTCGATCTGCTTGATCTTCACCAGGTTCCCGAGCAGAACCCGCTCGCCATCGCCATGGAAGACGGCGCCGTCCAAGCCGCATGTCCCGTACTGACCCTGCCGCAGACATTCGAGGAGTACACCAAGACCCTCAGCAAGAGCCTACGGTACGACGTTAGCAAGGCCATGCGCTCGAACCCCGACATTCAAGTGGCCTCCACACCGGAAGAGGCGCACGAGCACCTCGCAATCTTCTTCGACTTGCACGGTCGTCGCTGGCGTAAACGCGGCATGCCTGGAGCCTTCAGCCTGCCCCGGGCGCGCAAATTCCACCGTCGCTTTGTCGTGCGCGCGGTCGAGTCGGGCATGCTTCACCTGGCCGTCTTGCGCCATGAAGGACGACCAGTTGGCACGCTCTATGGGCTGCGCGCTGGCCGGTCGATGTTCTTCTACCAGAGCGGATTTGACCCCGAGGCGAAGGGACTTAATCCCGGTACGACCCTCATCGCCCACACAATCCGATGCGCCATCGACCAGGGCTGTACCGAGTTCAATTTCTTGCGCGGGGACGAACCGTACAAACTCCGCTGGAAACCCCAAATCGTCGTGCCAAACGTCCGAATTCTCCGCCGATTAAACCGTGTGCGCGGCGAGATGGGCCGAAGAATGAACTCATGGGAGGCCCGCGTTGAGCTCTCTCTCCGACGGCGGCTTGAAGGCAAGGGCTTGCTTCGATGAGATCCCGCCCGCTCAACAATAGGGTTGCGATCATCATCCCGGCCTACAACGAGGAACCGCGCATCAGCCGCGTCCTCGACGCGGCTACCCGCTGCAACTTGGCCGACGAAATCGTTGTCGTCTGCGACGGCAGCACGGACCACACGGCCGAAGTCGCCAGCCTCTACGCGAAAGTCAAGGTCGTTGACCTGAAAACCAATATCGGTAAGGGCGGCGCAATGTCGATGGGAGTTGCGAACTGCTCCTGCGGCGTCATCTGCTTCGTCGATGCCGACCTCCAAGGGCTGCGCCCCGAACATTTTGAACGTATCATTACGCCTGTACTTCTAAACAAATGCGACATGGCCATCGGGGTCTTTCGCGGCGGAACGTTCCTCAGCGACTCTGCCCAGCGGATCTCTCCCTATCTGAGTGGCCAGCGGTGTTTGCGCAGAGAATTCTTCGAGTCGATTCCCTACCTGGCGGAAATCCGCTTCGGTGTGGAAGTCACATTGAATACCTTTGCGCGACGCCAGAAAATCCGAGTGGCACGGGTCGTGCTGCACGGACTCAGTAACAACCTCAAGGAGCGCAAACTTGGACTTGTCAAAGGGACTGCCGCAAGAGCAAAAATGTATGCCGAAATCGGACGCGCCATGGTCCGCATACGCCGAAGGACCACAAAAAAACGTCCGAAGAGGGCTCGGTAGCCTCGTGTTGACGGCACTTGTCCTGATGGGCTGCGCCAAGCAGCACACCCCGGGGATGCCCCCTGCCAGCGCGCTCCGGGTAGGCAATACCCAGAAGATCGTTGGGATCGGTGTCGCCGACAACAAAGCGTCGGCTGACTCCAAGCGAGTTCTCGTAGTGGTCAACACCGGATCGCCCGACAGCATCGAGATCGCGCGGTATTACGCGTCTAAACGCAACATTCCCGCAACCAATATCTTCCCCGTTGACATCAGCGCCGTTGAAGAAGTCAGCGCCAGCGAGTTTAACTACGCCGTCAAGTACCCACTTCAGGATCTGCTGCGCAAGCGAACCGACATCGACTTCGTCGTGCTCACAAAGGGCATGCCGATCCGAATGACACACGCGAACGGATACGGCACCGATGCCGCCATCGCGGCGATGTACCTTTCCAACACCCCGATCCCTGAAGTGCTCGCGCCGGAGACTAAGAACAAGGAGCAAGCCATCGAGGGAGCGCGTAATCCCTATCTGAATGCCGTTGGGCGATTCAGCCGCAAGAAGTACAACATGGTCCTCGTCACTCGGCTGGATGGCTACACCATCGCCGATGCCAAGAAGCTTGTGGACAACTCGGTCAACGCCAAGCCCGAATCCGGACCGTTCTTCTTCGACCTCGCGGGCAATCGAAACACGGGCGGTTACGGAGGCATGCAGCAAACGCTCGTTGCCGCTTACGACGTGATCAAGCGGAAGGGTTTTCAAGCCGTGATTGACCGGTCTGAGAAATTCATTGACCCCGGCACTCCGGTCGCCGGTTATGCCAGCTGGGGCAGCAACGATGGAGCGTTTGACTTGGACACTTACCGCAAGATTCGCTTCAAACCCGGAGCGCTCTGCGAGACGTTCGTGAGTACGAGCGGCCGCACGTTCCGGCCTGCCACCGGTGGCCAAAGCCTTATCGCCGATCTGATTTCTCAGGGGGTGACGGGCATCAAGGGGTACGTGAGTGAGCCGTACACGTTTGCGCTTGCCCAACCTCAGATCATCTTCGATCGCTACACCGCAGGCTGGAATCTCGCCGAGAGCTTCTACGCCGCCTCGCCGGTCATCAAGTGGAAAGACGTCGTCGTCGGCGATCCGCTCTGCCGACCCTACGGTCGCTAATCGGTGAGACTCCTCTGGCTAATGCGAGAGCCCGCGCCGGGCATGCTTGCGTGTGCGCGGCGCGTACTGCCAACCCTCGCCGAGCGAGGAGTCAGCGCGGAGATCGTGGACGCCGCCCACTGGATGCCGAAGGAGACCGGTAATCAGGTCGATAGAGAGGTCAGCGCACGCCTGACCGAAACGGCCAGTCGCTACGACTTCGTCCACGCCTGGGGATACCGACCCGCTTGGGCGTGCGCAGAAGCGCTCCCGAAGCGGACCCGATGGTGGACGACCGTCGTCGATCCTCCGCGGACACGCCACCCCGCTCTGATCGACAGGCTCAACCGAAGTCGTCTAACGATGACGTTTTCCGCCCCGGTCCGCGCGGCGCTCTTCGATGCGGGCGTAAGTCCCGTCGCTCGGCTCGCACCTGGAATTGAGCTACCCGAGCCGATGGACAAGCTCTTTGCACGTAAGGAACTCGGCCTCCCCGCCGACGCCGCCATCGCATTCGCCGCTCCCTCGCGCGACGGTTCAGAACTGACATCCATCGCCGATGCCATGAGTCGCGTTCGCGAACGAGTCCCGAATGCACTCCTCCTTGGTCCGGACGAGAATATGTCCATCCCGATGGCCCTGGCAGCAAGCGACGTCATCGTCATCAATCGGCCAAGCGCGGGATTCAGCGTTCTGGCACTGGAGGCAATGGCGGCTTCCCGCACGTGCCTCTTCCGTTCTGGCAACCTGAATTTCATGGCCGATCACATGATCAGCGGTCTGTTCTTCCACTCCGAGGAGGCGTTGGCCGATTCACTCGCCGGGGCGCTGCAAATGCGGATCGGACTGGAAGCAATGGGGAGCGCAGCGCGCGTGATCGCGCACGATCAGTACTCACTAGAGGCATTCGCCGATGGACTGATTCGAGCCTACAACGGCCCTTGAGCGGGTACATTCTGGCTTAACTAACCCCGTTATGCCAAAAGCTCAAGCCGTAACCGAAGCCATCGCCACCACCAT
Source organism: Chthonomonas sp. (assembly GCA_016788115.1). NCBI lineage: Bacteria > Bacillati > Armatimonadota > Chthonomonadia > Chthonomonadales > Chthonomonadaceae > Chthonomonas > Chthonomonas sp. Next base: position 108,684 of record JAEURR010000005.1, read on the forward strand.
GCAAGCGCTCATCCTTGAGCAGCCGGGGAGCATGACAATGCGCGAAGTGCCGGTCCCCGCACTCGGCCCCGGCGAACTCCTCATCCGAGTGCGCGCGGCTACAACCTGCGGAACCGACCTCAAGGCCTTTCTGCGCGGCCACCCACAGATCCCGATGCCTGGCGGATTTGGTCACGAATACAGCGGCACCGTGGTGCGTGTCGGCGAGGGCGCACCGTTCGCAGTGGGAGACGACATCATGGGTGTGCACTCCGCCCCCTGCCAGCAGTGTTACTGGTGCCTCGTGGGCCAAGAGAACCTGTGCGAGCACATCATGGCGACAAAGGTTCTGGGCTCGTACGCGCAGTACCTACGCATCCCCGCCCACATCGCGCGTCTGAACGTTTTCCCCAAGCCGGAGCACGTAAGCTTTGAACGCGCGAGCCTTCTCGAACCACTCGCGTGCGTCGCCGAGGCTCTTCGGCTACTCCAACCGCGAGTCCCCACTGACCGCGTCTTGATCATCGGGCCCGGTGCCATCGGCATGCTTTTTGTCGCCGCGGTGCGTGGGCTCGGAATTCACGACGTCACGCTCGCAGGGCGTAATCGCGAGCGTCTGGCGATTGGCGAGCAACTGGGCGCACGCACCGTGAGCATGAACGATATCGATTCGAAGCTCGGGCAGGGTTACGACGCCGTCATTGAGTGCACCGGCAACGTGGAGGTGTGGGAATCGACCGTCAACTACGTCCGTCGTGGCGGAAAAGTGGTGCTGTTCGGAGGTTGCCCTAAGGGTACGCACGTTGCCTTCGACACCCACCGATTGCATTACGATCAGATCACGCTACTTTCGCCGTTCCACTTCGGCACTGGCGCGGTGCAACAAGCCCGCAATTGGCTGCTCGATCCTAACTTCGTCGTCGAGCCCATCTTCTCGGGTGAGTGCGAACTCAGCGACGCCGGTGAGATCTTTGAGCGACTGCGCACGGGCCGCGGTCTGAAGTACATCTTCCGTCCATGAAGCTCGCACGGTATCACGGCGCGGGGGTCGTGCGCATCGAGGATGAGCCGGAACCGATCTGTCCACCCCGTGGTCTGCTGATTCAAACCGAGGCATGTGGGCTCTGCTCCGGAGAACTCATGGACTGGTACATGGACCGCAAGGTCCCCCACGTGCTCGGGCACGAAGTCTGCGGTCGAGTCATCGAATCGCAAGACGACAGATTCTCCGTCGGTGCACGCGTCTTTCCCCACCACCATGCTCCCTGCTTGAACTGCGACCTCTGCCGCCGTGGACACACCGTTCACTGCCCGCAGTGGAAGCGGACCAAACTCGTCCCCGGCGGCATGGCTGAGCGATTCCAGGTAAGCGCAGAGAATCTCAACGACACGCTCGGAGTCAATCACATCGCGCCCGGCGATGCAGCGTTGATCGAGCCACTTGCATGCGTCGAGAAGTCGAAACGCCGAGCGCGTTGGGCTCCCGAAGATCGGACCGCGGTCATCGGCCTCGGCGTCATGGGGCTCATGCATGCGCTCCTCTGCCCGGGCGCGATCGGCTTCGAGCTAAACCCAGACCGCCGATCGCACGCAGAATCCCTGGGAATCGCTGCGGAGTCTGATGGGCAATACGATGTAGTTTTCGTCTGCCCGGGTTCCCAAGCAGCTATCGAGCGAGCGCTCGAGCTGGCGGCACCCGGAGCGCGTATCGTCCTGTTTGCGCCGCTCCCCCCGAAACGGCCCATGCCGCTCGACCTCGACGCGCTCTACTTCCGCGATCTGGAGATCATCACGTGCTACTCGTGCGGCCCCGAAGACACTCGCGCGGCGATGCAGAGCATCGAGCAGGGTCTGGTCCGTGCCGACCAGCTCGTCAGCCACCGAATCACACTCGACGAACTCCCCGACGCCTATCTGCGCATGAAGCGGGGCGAAATCCTTAAGCCCATGGTCTTCTTCTGAGTCACAATGATCCCATGAGCAGTAACGCTCCGATCAGCGCGCGCACCGGATCTGGCTGGGAAGGCGTCGAGGTCACCTCTTACAAGAACGAGCCCGGTACGTGGATGCACGTCACCCGGCAGGTGCTATTCAGCTCCGATGCCAGCCAGTTCGAGGTTCGGTTTTTCGAGGTCGCGCCGGGCGGATACACCAGCTACGAGCGTCACCAGCACGAGCACTGCGTCCTCATCTTGAGTGGCCGCGGTCGGGTCCGCATTGGCGACACCTGGTCCGAGATCTGCGCCGAAACGCTTGTCCGCATCCACTCCGGCACCCCCCACCAATTCGCCGCCGATGACGGTTTCCAATTAGGCATTCTGTGTATCGTCGATCGGCAGCGAGATGTGCCCGAACTCCTTGGGAACGAGAGCCCGGCCGAGGCGTTGAATTAGACAGATGATCAAACGATGGACGGTTCTGGCCCTGCTTGCCTGGTGCAGCGTCAGTGCGTCTGCACATGGCGACGGCCCTTCGCGGTTACAAGCGAAGATCGACCGGGCGTGGGCGGCTTTTGCCCAGGACCCCACTGCATCAGCACCGGCAGCAGCGGCCGCACCCACATTGACCGATGCGCAAGATGAGCGCCACGCCCGAGAACTGAAGGACGATGTCGCACTCGGCTCTGGCTACGCCAAAGAAGTCGAGAAGGAGCTGAAGATCAGCACCCGCACCGAGGAGATCGAGCGGGTGCAAGCGATCGGGCGCACCATGGCCGACATCGCCAACAAGACCCTCGTGAACGTGAGTTGGGGCGACCGGCGGCTGAACCCATTCAACTACACGTTCAAGGTCGTGGAAGGTAAGGACGTGAACGCGTTCTCACTCCCAGGCGGCTTCATCTACATTTACGAAGGGCTGCTCGACTACGCCGAGTCGGATGACGAACTCGCAGGCGTCATCGCGCACGAGATCGCCCATGCCAGCCTTCGGCATATTGCCACGCTCCGCCGCGAATCCAGCAAACTCGATATCGTCACCATCCCGCTGATCCTCGTAGGCATCCTCACCGGCAGCGTCGAAGCAGTAGGTGGGGCTCAGCTGTTGCAGCAAGCGACCGGCAGCGGCTGGAGCGTCAAGGCCGAGCAGGCCGCCGACTACGCAGGTCTGCAGTACATCCAGCAAAGCAATTTCAACCCGGTCGGCATGCTCACGTTTATGGAGCGTCTTGCCTTTGACGACCGGTATCGCGCACATTGGGACCTTGGAATCTACCGCACTCACCCGCCCTCAATGGAACGTGCACAATCGCTACGAGAGCGCCTGGTCACGGCCAAGATTCCGATCCGCCGGAGCGAAGTGACAAAGACCCTCTCGACGACCGTGCACCCTCAACCCGACGGGTCCGTCTCAATCACATTTTTGAAGCAGAGTCTGTTCACGTTCCGCGGGGACAATGCCGCCGAGCGCGCCCAGCAAGCGAAGGAGCGACTTGACGCCTTCTTTGATGATCTGCCCAAAGTCCACGAAGTCCGGCTGTACGGAATCGACTCGATCGAGGGGAAGGGCGAGAACCTCTTTCAAGTCACTGAAGAGGACGCCGTCGGCACCGACCACACCGTCAAGCAACTCACCCGCGATGCCGCCGAAGCCGTGAAGCGAGCGGCGTACGAACTCGGTTATCGCGTGTGGGAGTTCCCCGTTCGGTAAACTGACCGCTACGCGTTGCCGCAGCAGCGCGACGGAGGCATTATCTCGGACGGATCGACTGACCTTCCCGCAAAGGAGTTTGCGACGGGCAACGTGCTCGGGGTGCAAGTAGCCGCTACCACGCTAGCGGATGCGACCCGCATCATCTGCGATGCCGCCGCAAGGAAGCAGAGTGGTTACGTGTGCGCAGCCCCTGTCCACAGCATCATGGAGGCCTACGACGCTCCCGAATTCCGAATGGTGCTGAACGAAGCGTTCATGGTGGTGCCCGATGGCGCGCCAGTCGCCAAGACCTTGCGCCGACGCGGCTTCCCCAACCAATCCCGCGTTCCAGGTCCAGACCTTACGCTCACGGTGTGTGAAGAGGCTGCCCGACGTGGCATGACCGTGGGTTTCTACGGCAGTAGCGATGAGTGCTTGAAACTGCTCGCCGAAAAGTTGACCGCTCGATTTAGCGGGCTCAAGATTTCGTATTCCTACTCACCTCCGTTCCGCCAGCTTCTGCCCGCGGAAGACGCCGAACTCGTGGAGACCATCCGCAGTTCGCAGACGGACCTCCTCTTCATCGGCCTTGGCTGCCCCAAGCAAGAGAACTTCATGCACTCCCACGCGGAGCGGATCGGGACGATGATGCTCGGCGTAGGTGCCGCCTTTGACTTCCACGCAGGCTTGCTGGAGCGCGCGCCACGCTGGATGCAGGACCACGGCCTGGAGTGGCTGTACCGCCTGCTCGCCGAGCCCAAGCGCCTGTTCGCACGCTATGCCAAGCACAATCCCCGGTTCGTCTGGAACGCCATGTTGCAAACCTGGGGCCTGAAGAATTTCTGATGCTCCCTCGTCCACGTACTAGCCCGCACTCTTCCTGACGGTGATGGTGTCAGGTTTGCACTGCCCCCGGCAATCGTGCATAAGACCCTCCCGCCTGCTGCGCGGAACCAGTTCCTTCAGCAGGTGTATCACTATGAAGAAGCAAACTTCACGACTGAATGGAATGGGATTGAGCGCATTGCTCTTGTTGGTCGGTTCGGCATTCGCGAGTGCACAAACCACAATTTTCGTATCTCCACGGGGGTCGGACCGCTACGATGGTCTGAGCAGAACCGTGAACGCCCGAGAACGGACCGGCCCGTTCCGGAACCTCGAAAAGGCGCAAGCCACGATCCGCGCGATGAAGCAAGCCGGGAGGTTGAGCCCGAACGGCGCACAAGTCATCATCCTTGATGGGACCTACAACCTTCGCGGTTCTTTGGACCTGAAGGTCGAAGACAGCGGCACGGCAACCGCCCCGATCATCTGGAAGGCAGACAACCCGGGCAAGGCGATCATCGACGGAGGGCGTATCCTCACGACGTGGCGCAAGGTCCCCACGAGCATGCAGAGCTTTCTCAAGCCGGAGGCTCGCGACAAAGTGGTCCGTGCAAGCCTCCGCTCGCTTCGCATCAAGAACTTCCGACTCGCAAAGCGTGCGATGAACACGACGACTTCCGCCACGCTGCCCGAACTGTTCTGGGACGGCGAGCCGCAGAAGATCTCCACGTACCCGAACACCGGGTGGCTGCGCGTTCCTGCCAACCACGACGGTAACGCTCAGAACTTCCGCACGGCGGACAATCAGGTTCGGAACTGGAGTTGGGACGACGAATTTTGGGTGAACGGCTTCATGAAGTACGAGTGGGCCGACGCAACCGAGCGGGCCACCGCGAACAAGAGCACTAATGTCGTCAGCCTCGTCGCTCCCAATGAGTACGGGATCGCGGCCAATGGTCGATACCGATTCCAGAACGTGCTTGAAGAGCTCGATCAGCCGGGCGAGTATTACATCGACGCCAAGCGCGGCATGGTCTACTTCTATCCGCCAGCGGACAAGATCGGCAAGCGCGTCACCGTGTCCATTTCGAGCGACCCGCTCGTGAAGGCCTATCTCACGAAGTACGTCCGATTCGAAGGCATCAAGCTCATCAACGGTCAGCGCAGCGCGTTCGATATGGCCGATGTCCAGAACATCGCCATCATCGGATGCACCGTCAGCAACATGGGCGTAAATGGCATCGCCATCGCCCGCGGTAAAAGCTGCACCATCGATTCGAACAACATCGAGAACGTCGGCGAAATGGGCATTCGCGTCTCGGGCGGTGACCGGCTTACTCTCGTCTCGGGTGACAACGTGATCACGAATAACGAGATCACGAACTATTCTCGCATCAACCGCGCTCACCGACCCGGTATCTGGGTCCACGGCGTGGGCACCGAGATCTCGTACAACCGAATTCACGACGCGAGCAGCATGGCGGTGCTCATCAACGGCAACAACCACACGATTGAGAACAACGAGATCGCTCGAATCGGTAAGGACATGGATGATGTGTCCGCCATCGGTATCGGTCGCAACCCGACGTTCCAAGGCAACATCGTACGCAACAACCTGATTCAAGACTTGGTCTCGACGGTGACCGATGCCCAGACGGGACGACCCAAGGGTCTCGTGGTCGGCATGTACATGGACGATGGTGCTTCCGGCGTCCAGGTCTATGGCAACATCTTCCGACGCTGCGCCATCGGGGTGCTTATCGGTGGTGGCCGGGACAACGCGGTGCGAAACAACGTCTTCTGGGACAACCAAGTGGACTTGCACATGGATGCACGCATGGTCGCCGATCCGAACCTGCTCAACGATTGGAACTTGGCCGGGATGCTCTCGGAAGTGAACTACAACCAGGCACCCTACAGCACCGCATACCCGAACCTGGCCAACTTGATGAGCGACGACCCGACCTATCCGAAGCGCAACACGTTCCGAAACAACGTCTCGAACAACTTGACCAACGCGTTCTGGTGGCGACACAACGTCGATACGCTCGCTAGCCCTGGCGGTGCAGCCGCCATCGGTGTGACGTCGAACTACATCGGCAACAACCCGGGCTTCGTGAACCCTGCTGCGGACGATTTCCGTCCACTGCCCGGCTCGAACGCTGAGAGCGTGGGCTTCACCGGAGTGAACGGTTCGGACATCGGACTCAAAGTAACCGCAGGACGCGACGCCGTGTCGCCACTGTGGGGAACCGCACGCCGCATCAACTACTGATCCTCCGGCAGCCGTGAATGATCCCTGTGCCCTCGTCCCGAGGGCGCGGGGATCCGCGGTTTTAGGGCATCACCCGGCGCGCAAACGCGGGCATTCGTCGATTGAGCACCCGCATGAGCGGGCTCGGTGCAGCCACTTGCCCGGTCGCCAAGAAAGCGAGCAGTCCCACCCCCATCAGCAAAGGAGCTACAGCAATGCTTAGCCAAGCGAGGTGCATGTTCACCAGCCAAGCCGACACCAGGATGCACACCGCGACCATGACTCCCGCGACGGCGAACAACGTCAGAACCGCCCGGAAGTGCGCACGAATGGGGAATTCGGTCGAGACCCGCCGCTTCACCATGATCAAGTAAGGAATGAGCAGCAGCACGTTCAAACCAACATTCATGTACCCCACGCCCAAGACACCGAACGCCTGGAACATCGGGTACGTAGCGAGCACGGTAACGCCAGCATTCCAGATCGTGACCCGCAGGTGTAGATGGGGCTTGATCATCGCCAAGATGCCGATTGCGAAGATCGCATAGTACTGCTCAAACGCGCAGTAGGTCGCGCGGCACAGCATCAAAATGGTCCCTCCAGAGTACGCGCCCTCTTTGAACAAGATGTGAAGGATGGAGGTTCCAAACGCGCTCGGAATCACGATGAACGTGAACGCAATCATGAGGGACATGCGGCTCAGGCGATCCAGGTCTCGCGCGAACTTCTGCGGATCGGTCATGTGCGAGCGCGTGATGTCCGCGTACAGCGTGTTCCGGATCTGGGTGGTGGCATCGTGCAAGCCATTGGTCACACGCGTCGTCTTCTCGTAGATGCCCAGTTGCGTTTGGCTAACCAAACCCACGATGATCCGGTCCGCCCCGCCCATGATGTAGGTGAGGCACCGATTGAAGTAGCTCTTGACCCCGATGCGGAAAAACGACTTGGCCAACTCTCGATCGAACCTGGGCGTAATCTCCAGCTTGCGGCGGATCTGGCGAGCGACGACCATGCCGATCGAAGTTGAGACGATGCAGCCCACCGCTGGTCCAAGCAGAATCCACTCGGGACGGCGAGTCGTAAATGTCATCGCCAAGGAGATGATCTGACCCAGAATCGTACTGCAGCTATTCACGAGCGCAAGCTGCGAGAACCGCTTCAGCGCCATGAAGAAGTGGCCGGTGGCCATGTGCATCGACCACCAGAGGAAATAGAATCCCGCGGCCGCGAAGATGGGGAACGACGCTCCCTTATAGTCCGACAGCGGAATCACCAGCCCCAGCAGCGTCACGACGACCAGGCCCGACATCCCTACCGAAAGCCATAGCAGCATATGCGTTCGACGCATGCGCACGATCTCGCGCCCAGAGGGGTCGGTACCCGCCCGGAGCAGTGACGTCCACCCACCCTCGCCAAAACCGAAATCCAGCAACATGGCGAACGTCGCGATGACCTGCGCCGTACTGGCCGCGCCAAAGCCCGTGTCCCCTACCGCGCGTACGACGATTGGGAGCGTGATGACCTGGATCGCGAGCGCCGCGAGTCGCGCGGCAATGAGGACGACAGACCCACGTGAGCGACCCTCTTCCGAGTCAGCCGCGAGCGTATCGCTGGCATCGGGAGGTGTTTCGCTCACTTGTAGATCTTGTTGATCGCCTTCACGTCCCCCGTTTCGGTCATCGTCCCCGGAAGCGCGCGCCACAGTCGTTCGCCCAGCGCAGCCGTCTGCTTCGCCTGACGCTCGGGATCAATCCCCTCGGAGCGCGCACTCGGCAGGCTGAGACCCGCAAAGACGAAGTACACGGTACAGATCGCGGGGTTCACCCACTGGCTGCCCCAATACATGGCGACCGTAAAGAGGATGACAAGCCACAGTACCCCGAGCTTGAACGCCCGGTGCCAACCATCCTCGTCGGGAGCCCGCAAGAGGCGTATCGCCCCCAGGAGCGCCGCGATGAGACACATGATGATCAGACCAATCGCGGGCCAGCCGCCGTAGCAACCGGCGATCCAGAAACCGGAGTCAATGAGCGGGGTCTCCACCCATTTGTTGGGCAAAATCTGCGTGGTCCAACCGGCAAATGCGGGCTCGATTCCGATTCCCGTCAGCGGGTACTCATCGAGAATCTGATAGGCCTGCGTCCACAAGACTTCCTTGCGGTAAGCCATCGTCGCATTGCTGGAGCTAAACAGGTACTCGAACGAATCCGCCTTGTACGCCACGAAACCGAGGACCGCGGTGATGCCCAGCACCACCACGCCGAGCCCTTTCGCGCCGTACAGGCGCATGAAGCGGACCAAGAGATAGACGGCGCAGATCAGGATGAACGGCAGTAGCGTGCGGACCTGCACCAGCAGCGTCGAAAGCATCATGAACGCTACGGCCGTGTATTCGTACCACTTCATCTTGCGGAACTCCAGCGCCGTGGTGACCATGATGCTCACGATCATGCCGTAGACGGCGGCGGTACCGATGTTCGAGAACAGCCCTGGGGACCGGATGGTCTCTTCTCGCTCGCCCGTGGTGAAGACGATATCGAACTGCCGCACCATGTTCGCATACGCGATCGTCGGTTGGAAGTTCAAGAACTGCGTTAGTGCCACGACGGACGAGAGCACCACGATGACGACCATCACCCTGCCATAGACGCGACGCACCTCGGGGGCGAACCATACGAGCGCCGCGGCCTGCAAAAAGGCAAGCGCATACACGTACAGCATCGTATCCATAGCGGTAAAAATCGTGAATCGCGCGACCTGCGTCTCCGCATAAAGAGTGGTGATGTTAAACCACACCGCCAAGACGAGCATGATGACCAAGAAAAGGGGAAAGCGCAGCGTCGCGCGCTTCGAGACGACCGCCACCACGAGCCACACAAGGATGCTGGAGTAGGTGAACTTGTTCGCACCGATGGGGCTCAGGATGTAGTTCAAGAACTGCTGACCCAACGCGAAAAACAAGTTGACGACGCCCCAGTAGTAAAGCGTCTTGTGCGCGGGCGCGAGCCGGTCGCGACCCATAGCATCTAGCCTCGCCCGAATATTCCTTTCTTGGAGCGTTGTTTCCATATCGTTCCGTCTTAGGCAGTCCGCCCTATTGTACGCCGTAGCGAACCCAGGACGCACTTCCAGTAGTACCGATTCGCCACCATTGATCGCGCTCGGACCAGGTGCCGCAGCGCGTCAGGCCACGGCAAGAACTCTGCGGCCAGCAGATCGGCCAGTGCCCGCATCTTCTTCTTATCAGAATCGGCGGCGAAGTCCCATCCGCTCAGCATTGTTTCCAGGTTCTGTTCGTGGCGACGTACTACCTTCGAGACGCTCCCGCGCACGATTCGGTAGCGCGTCAATACTTCTGGCAGATTGATGAAGGTGCCGCAGTGTGCGGCGCACCGTACCCAGAAATCAACGTCCTGGAACTTTGTAAGTTCCGGGTTGAATCCTCCGACCCCCCAATAGGCCTCGCGTAAGACCGAGAACCCTGAGCCGCTCGGCCACGCTTTGTGATTCAACAACCTGCGCCAAGGGAGTTCCCCCGACACCGGTAATCCTCCGAGCCAAGAGAACGACTCGCCGGAATCCGTGAACGGCTGGGCGTTATCTAAGATGAGCGGAGCTCCTACTGCCAAGTGTCGCTCGATCTTGGTCGGCACCCAAAGGTCGTCGGCGTCGAGGAAGAACAGCCGCTCCCCGATGGCTTCCTTGGCAGCCGCGTTCCGTGCAATAGCCCCGTTGCCTTTCGGTAGCTCCAGCACGCGAGCGCCCGCGCCCCGTGCCACATTGGCGGTCCCATCGGTGCTGCCGTCGCTCGCGACGATGATCTCGTCCGGTGGAATCGTCTGATTCCAAGCACTCTCAAGCGCAGCATGCAAAAAGGCCTCGGCATTGTACGCAGGCACAATGACCGAGACCTTCATCCGGGAACCCGGATTTGTTTCAGGTGCGGCGGAGATAGGCGCTCTTGGTTGCGAACGGCTCTTCGTCCGCTTGGGCGTCGGCCATGACGATACTGATCGCCTTGGCACCGGCCTTGTTCAAGAGATCTTGAGCCAGCGGCACCGCACGGTAGTTCGTCTGGGCGGCCGAAACGACGAGCACAACATCGTCCACCAGGCGCGCGATGCAGCTTGCGTCCGCAAGCACGTCGCACGGCGGGATCGCGACGACGACGACGTCGCAATACAGCCGCAGAGCCTGGAAGATCGCCTCAAGCTTGGGCTGAGGAGCATTGGTCAAGAATCGCAGCGTCGTGTCGGTACCACCTGGCAGCAGCATCAGGTTCTCGTGGACGGTCGGAACGACCAGGTCCTCGACCTTCTGCGAGCTATCCGCAGCCAACAGATCACTCATGCCCGGCTTGCCCGTCGCCTCAAAGATCTTTGTGATCGGCGACTGGAACATGTCGGCGTCCACCAGCAGCACACGCGTTCCGCCTTTGGCCACAGCAACCGCAAACTGAGCGGCGCTGGCATAGGTGGTCATCGCGGTCTTGATACCGGTGAACATGAACGTCCGCATGGTCTTCGTATTGTTCGTGACCATGCTGAATGCCATGTATCGCAGCGACTCCGGTGGATTTGCGCCCGGCTTGGCGATCGCGCGCAGGCCCTTGGCACCCGTTCGCTGACCCGCCGGGATCGAAGCGATGACTGGGAGACCGGTCAGAGCAGTCAGCTGGGTTGAGCTCTGGATCCGCAGCTTGAGCGATTCCAGAACGAAGCTGTACAGCATGCCTAGACAGAGACCACCGATCGTACCGATGAGCAGGAACTTCATCAGGTCCGGTGCAATTGGGTTTGTATCGGGGGTTGCGATGTTCAGAACGAGTGCTGCGCGGGTTGCCGTCTCCGAACGGTTGCGAAGGTCGTCCGCCTGAGACTTCAGTCGCCGATATCGCTCGTCCGCCAGGTTGTAGTCGCGGGTCAGCTGAAGGAAACTGGCTTCCTTCGTCGGAATCGCGGCGACGGTCGCCGACTGCTCGGTAAAGCTTGATTCGTTCGAGGCGAGTTCAGCCTTGATCGCATCGCGGTCTGCCTTGGCTTGGCCGAGCAACTGCTGGAGGCTTTGCCACAGCGGGTTCATTCCTTCGTTGCTCTGTGCGTATTGCGACTTGGTGAGGCTCGTTTTCTTCAGAAGCTGTTCGACTTCAGAGATCGCTTTGTCGATGTCCTTGACCCTCGGCGCATCTTCGAGATAGACACCGAGAAGTCGAGCCCGTTCGGCGCGCAGCGTCGCCAGTTGCTGTTCGTAAGCGGCTGCGACCGGGTTTCGCGACTCGGTCGTATTCAAGTCAGCCTTCTTGGGCGTCTGCGCGATCGACGACTGCAGGGCCGCAATGCGCGCGTCGGCAGCCATGAGCGATCCTCTCAATCCCTGAACACGCAGCTTCAACTGGGCCTGCGCATTCGATTCGTCCGAGGCAGATTTGGCCAGATCGGCAAAGCCCTGGTTCTTCTTAAAATCTTGGAGGGCGCGTTCCTTTTCGCGGAGTTCGCGCTCGGTTGCCTGCAGGTTCGTATCGAGGTAGCTCAGAGCCTGCTGAACCGACTCACGCGCATTCTGCTGGCGAATCTCGTTGTACTTCGTCGCAATCGCGTTGGCGATGGCCGCCGCCACTTCAGCGTTGTAAGCGCGAACCTTGAGCAGAGCAACACCGGCGTCCACCTGTTGGTTGGTGGTTCGAGCCGTTTCAATGTCGTACATCCGGTAGAGTTGCGCCCAGTTGTCGACGAGTTCACGCTCATTGCGCTGGCGAGAGACCTCGTCCACCGCTTGGAAGAAGACTGCGTTCGAGCTGAGGAGCTGACGCTCGGTGGTAAGGCTCGAAGCTGCAACCGAGTTCAAAATCTGAGCAACGTCCTGAGTGAACAGCGTGCTGTTGGTCTGCTGCTGCCGCGTTTGGTCGCCCAAAAGGATTTCCAATCGGCCCTCGTAGATGGGTTTCGAAAGGACGTATGCGACGACCGCGACAATAATGCCGAAGATGCCGCATAGCAGCGTGCGAAAAATATGGGCCCTAATCATAGTTGCAGCTCAGGTGATCTTATCAGATTCTCGGAACTCGATGCCACGGTCCCCACACCCATGACGAAATACAGTCACCGAAAGGCTCAACGTCGCTGTTGCGCGGATCGTGCCAATGCGCGCGCTTTTGGCCCCTGAAGCACGTCATCTACCAGGAACCCAAGCCCGACCCAGTAGAGGAGCAAGTACCGCCGCCATAGGCGCCGCGGCTCCACGTACAAGCGCCAGAGCCACTCCAAGCCGCTCATGCGCATCCACATGGGTGCACGCGGTTTCAAGCCTGCGATGAGTTCAAATGTGCCTCCGACTCCCAGGATCAGCGCGTTCGGAATCTGTTCTCGGATCTTGGCTGCGACCACATCTTGCTTGGGCACCCCGAGAGCCACAAAGATCAAATCGGCCCCGTGATCGCGCACCTTCCCGATCAGCGCGTCGAGCGCCTCATCGCGCATGTCCACCTTTTGATCGAAGATAAACATTTCATCATGCTCTTCGATCTGAAGCGCGCGCAAAGCCTGCGGTGGGTTGGCACCGCCAATGATTGCGATCCGATCCAAGGGGTGATTTCGAATGAGATCACCAGAGAGATCACTCCCGGTGGTCCGCTCGGGGATCGGCGAGACGCCGCGCTTGAGGCGGCTTGCCCACACGAACGGCATGCCGTCAGCAACCACAACGTCCGCCCCCTGAATGAGTCGGCGGTAGTCGGGATCCAGACGCGCCGTTGAGAGGATCTCCAAGTTGACGGTGAGCACCCAACCACCCTTCCCCGACCGCAAGCGGTCCTGCATCAGGCTCAGGCTGTCCGCGTACGACAGGGCACTGATGTTAAACCCGCACAGCGGTGTGATTCGGTCAGCTAGGGCGCGCGGCGTTGCGTCTTCAGACATAAAACATTGGATCGACTCTTCATCGAGTCACCGTTGAATTCAGTATGCTCTACGGTTAAGGTGCGACAGACGTCGACATGAATCTACCATGAACGAGGCGGTGACCGAGCGAAGCCCCCATATTGCGGTCGTGATCCCCACCTTCAATGAGCCCGACCTGGTTGTCGCCTGCCTTAGGAGCTTAGAGTCGCTGGGCGTCAGCCACGAAGTGATCGTCGCCAACGCGGGCGAAGCGATCCCAGACCTCAATCCAAGCGTCACTCAACTTCAGCTTCCCAGCGATCATTTTTGGGCGGCCTCCACTCAAGCAGGCATCGACCGGGCTCTCGAATCCGGAGCTGACTACGTCGTCCTCGCCAACGCCGACACCGAGTTCATGCCGGGCACGCTGGCGGCATTGCTTGAAGCTACTCAGTCAAATGCGCAGGCCATTGCCTGTGTTCCCGCCTACGACGAGTCCGAACACCTTCTCTACAGCCGCCAGGACTCGTGGGGATTTCTACTATACGGCAAGCTCGTGCGAGGCTGGAGCCGTCCATCGGACGCCCCCTCCGCGCCATACCGAACCGATCTGATCGGCGGACAAGGGGTCATGATTCCCGCAGCCGCGCTCCGCGCGGCGCGCATGGACCTGGAGAACTTCCCCCAGTACGCTGCCGACCACGATTTCTGGTTGCAGCTCGCCCAACGCGGTTGGGAGTTGTGGGTGACGCCCCGTGGGGGCGTGCGCAATCGTCGAGGATTCAACCGCCAGCGACGTCGCTCACTGGCAAGCACGCTCTGGCACCGTATGACGAGCCCATTTGCCCCTGAGAGCATCCCGATCATGTGGCGATTGCGGCGCAAGCACTTGCCGTTGCCGATCGCGGTGGTGTCGTTCGTGGTGAGTTTCGGCCTGCGCTGGACGCTCGGCCTCCCCAAGATCATTCGGCGCAGTTAGTACGCGCCATCGCCACGCAGAACGGCGGCAGGGGTCTTGAGCATTATTGAGATGTCCGTCCAGAACGACATCTCTTGGATGTACCGACGGTCCAGTTCCATCCACTCGTCAAACGTGAGGTTCGAGCGGCCCATGATCTGCCAGTAGCAGGTGATGCCGGGCTTGATGGTCAGACGCTCGAGAGTTTGGGCATCGTACTGCTCGACTTCAGCCGGAATTGGCGGGCGCGGGCCGACCAGCGACATCTCGCCGGTCAGGACGCTGATGAACTGGGGTAGTTCGTCGAGGCTGAATTTGCGCAAGAATCGCCCGACTGAGGTGATGCGCGGATCGTTCTTGATCTTGAAGATCGGGCCGTCCTTCTCGTTCTTTGCCTTCAGATCCTCAAGGACCTTGTCAGCATCAACCCGCATCGAGCGGAATTTGATGAACGCGAACCTCTGACCGCAAAGGCCGATTCGGGTGGACTTGTAGAAGATCGGGCCTGGGCTCGTGGCGGCCACCGCAATCGCGATGATCACAAAGAACGGAGCCAGAAGTGTGAGCAGAATGACTGCGCCGATGATATCGACCAGCCGCTTGGCGGCCGCATACCGGATACGATGAGCCTTGAGGTGGACACAGCAATCCAGGCGGCCGCTTTTCAAAGTGCGCGGCCCAGACCGAACGGTCTCCGTGGATTTTGCCTCTGCTTCAAGGATCGGGTCAACCAATCGTCTGCTCCCTTAAGAAAAACTGCTCGGGAAGCAACGTCGCCCCTCGCGCAAACCAGAATCGTTACAAACATTATACCAATGGACCCTTGCATCCCCAAGACTGTTTCTTCTACTGGACGTTAAGAGTTGGTTCTGGTTCTGTAGAGGGTTATTCCACGGTCACGGACTTGGCCAAGTTTCGAGGCTGATCGATCTCCAGATCGTTCAATCGGGCCAGATGATAAGCCAGCAATTGCAACGGGATGATCGAGAGCAGCGCCCCGAGATAGGTGTGCTGAACCTGCGGAAGCTTTAGCGTGATCTCGGCAGCCTTGGGAGTCAGATCATCCCCCTCCGTGGTGACCGCCACCGCGAACCCACCGCGCGCCTGGATCTCTTTCATGTTGCTGATGAGCTTGTCTCGGAGGTGCGCCTCGGTCGCGCCGAACATCGCGAAGACCCCCTCTTCAACCAGGGCGAGTGGGCCGTGCTTCATCTCGCCAGCGGGCGACTCTTGCGTCGGAATGTATGCGATCTCCTTGAGCTTGAGTGCGCCTTCGAGCGCAACATAGGCATCTGCGCCCCGGCCGAGGAAGAAGAATAGCTTGGCTTGGCGCGCACGCTGAGCCAGTTCAATCACTTGCTGCTCGAGCATCAGAGCGTCCTCCGCCATCTCAGGGAGCCGCTTCAGTTCTTGCACCACGCTCTCCACTCGGACGCCCGGCATCTCTTTGACCTGCGCCACGTGGAGGACCAGCAGGATCAGCGCGATCACTTGAGCGGTGTACGCCTTGGTGCTTGCGACGCTAATCTCCGGGCCCGCCTGTGTAAAGATCGTCCGGTCACATTCGCGCGCGATCGAGCTGCCGATCACGTTCACGATTCCCAGCGTGCGGATGCGCCGCTCGCGGCAGAGTTTGAGTGCAGCAAGCGAGTCCGCCGTCTCGCCCGATTGCGAGATGAAAATCGCCAAAGAGCGCGGCGAGAGCACGGGGTCGCCGTATCGAAATTCGCTGGAGTGGAAGACGTCCGTCGGCAACCGCAACAGTTTTTCGAACAGGTACTTGCCCATCAGGCCCGCGTGGTAGCTGGTTCCGCAGGCGATCACCACCACTCGGTCGATCTCACCCCACACGTGCTCGCTGAAAACGTTGTCGAGTCGCACCGCACCCTTTTCGTCCAGCCGACCCGCGAGGCATTGGCGGATAACCGACGGCTGCTCGTGAATCTCCTTGAGCATAAAGTGGTCGTAGCCGCCCTTCTCCGCGGCATCCAGGTCCCAATCGATGTGCATCGGCACGTAAGGCTGCTCAATGCCGTGAAGATCGGTGAGCACCACCCCTTCCGGAGTCAAAATCGCCACGCGGTTGTCGTCCATCGCCAGGACCTGCCGGGTGTACGGCAGCAGCGCAGGGATATCGCTCGCCAGCATGTTCTCACCTTCGCCAAAGCCGATCACAAGCGGGCTGGAATTGCGTGCGCAGACAATCTTGTCCGGCTCGCGCTTGCTCACAACCACCAGCGCGTAGGCTCCTCGGAACTGCAATGCCGCGCGGCGTACGGCCTCTTCCAGACTTACACCTGCCGCAAGTTCCGCCCCGATCACATGAGCCGCCACCTCGGTGTCAGTCTCGCTCTGGAACGTGTGACCCTGCGCGCTCAGGTGCTCCTTCAGCTCCAGATAGTTTTCGATGATCCCGTTGTGGATGAGCGCAATCTGCTCGTACTGATCAAAGTGCGGGTGCGCGTTGAGGTCGGTCGGCGCACCATGAGTCGCCCAGCGCGAATGGGCGATCGCCATGTGGGCGTCGGTCGGAAGGTCGGGCATGAGCTTGCCCAGTTCGCTTAACTTGCCCGCACGCTTCGTGATCTGGATCACGCCCCCATCGAGGAACGCAATTCCGGCGGAATCATAACCCCGGTACTCCAGCCGTTTGAGTTGGTCGTACACGATCTCCACGGCGTTCTTCGGCCCAACGTATCCAGCGATCCCACACATACCTAGATGGTAGCATTTTGGTCTCGACGATGCTAAAAACCGTGTCGTAAGCCTAGCCTGCGACTGTCTTCACGTGCCATAATGAAGGTTCGCGCCCTCACTACTCTCTGTTTTCAAGGGCGCAAGGTGGACCCACTTTGGCCAAAGCTATCGAACTCAAACCCGAAGAGATTACCGCACGCGCGTATGCAGATCGCATGATCCTGGGCAAGCTCACCGAGCTCCACGAAGCGGTCAAGCTGAGCGAATTGGCAGAGCAGCTGCAATCGACCGGCATCGGTCTCGCCGCCATCCGCTCGCTACTCGCCTCCAACCCCGACCGTTTTGCGTACGCAGAGCGCCGCTGGGTACCTGCCGCCCGCATCGAAGCCGAGGGACGCCCCGCCTACGAAGCGATTCGACTGCTCGTCGATCGATTTGGCGGGCCGATGCCGATTCGCCTCGTCGCGAAGGAATTTGCCTACGTCCGGGGCATGGACGAAGAGCAGGGCCTTGAACTGGTTCGGCGCATTGCCGTCTCCAGCGACGTGTGCTTCATCACGGACCGAGACGAGGTCGCCCTGAGCGACTGGGTGTTCGTCCAGGGGCCGCACGAGACGCTTGACCGCGCTCTGGCCGTTAACGGATTTACCACGGAGCAGGTCAACGAGGCCGCCTCCAAGATTGCGAAGCTGAATCTTCGGGACGCGAGCAGCGTCGCCGAAGCACTCAAGGTCACCGCTCCAATCAATACCAAGCTCCTCGGTGCCGCCATCGCCACCGTCCTGTACGATGTCGATCCACACGCCGCGCAGTTTTACGATTGGAAGGCCTATGGGGCCGCAATCCTTTCCGTGGAGGGCTACGAATTCGACGGCGCGGGCAACCTCGCTGCGGAATCAGACGCCAAGAAGTGGATCACCAGTGCCGTCAAGTTTGCCGAGCGCATCGCCCCACTCGTTGAGATCGAGGACGCCGCCCCGATTGAAGTCAAGAAGGAAGACGTCAGCACGATCGTCAAGCGAGTGGTTGGCAGTGAGGACAGCATCTCCGCCATCAAGTTGTTGGAGGAGATGTTCGAGATCACACCAAGCGTGAAGACCTTCCCCGACGACTTGGCCAACCTAATGGCCGCGCTCAAGGGCGAGCAGGACATCGTGTGGGTCGGTGGAGACCGATTCCGCAAGGCTACGACACTGCCCGACTACGTCGAAACGATCCCCGAGATCTTCCAGTACGAGCAGACCGAGTTCACCGACGATGAAGGCGAACTCATCGACGCCGAGCTGAACGACGAAGGGCTTAGCAGCACACTGCGCAAGCTCCTCACGCACCCGCTCGCCACGGACGTCCTCGACGAAGACATCCTCCCTGCGCCGAAACAGTACCAAGACACGATCCGATTGGTTCTCAAGCCGATCCACCGCGAGCTCGGTACGTTCCCGCTCTGCCAGTTCCCAACCGGATGGCTCGATGCCACTCCCGACATCCAGGAGCTGCTCCTCATCGACGAAAACGGCCGCGAGCTCCAGGCTTGGGCGAATATGAAGGAGCGACTGATCTTTGGCCTCGTCGATTGGTTCTATGAGCAGCCAGTCGAGTCGGGCGCAGTCTTCAGCCTCGTCAAGACGCCGAAGCCGAACGTGCTCGAATTCCACTGGTTGGATCAGACCGACCCTGTCGTCTTCATCACCAGCCAGCGCATGGAAGAGCTGCGAGAGATTGCGGGCAGCGCGGCCGAAATGCCGACGCTCAGCATCTTGCAAGCTGTCATGGCGCACTGGCCGAAGGGTGCCGACTTCCTCACCATCCTCTGGGAAATGAACGTGATCCGACGCTGCTCGCGCCGTCTGGTCGCCTCGCTTCTCAGCAGCTACGCTTGCTTCTATCAGCGAAGCGGTTCGCCGGTCTGGCACTACGACGCCAAGAAGGTGGAGCAGGGCTTCGACAAGACCAAGCGTAAGTTCGTCGTCAAGCGCTAGTGCGCACCGCTTCCAGGTTTGCCTGTGGTAGACCTGGAAGCAGCCCACCGGGTATAGTATTCATTCGCGGCTTCTGGGCATTGGCTCAGAGTCAGTTGGAACCAGATTTCTATGGCAAACATCAAGTCAATGAAGAAGGATTTGCGTCGCAATGCGAAGCGACGCGCCGTGAACCTCGGCGTTAAGAGCGGTCTCAAGACCCGCATCAAAAAAGTGCGAACGCTCGCCGCGAAGGGTACGGCCGCCGACGTTGCCAAGGCGTTGACCGAAGCGCAGAGCGCGCTCGGCAAGGCCTTGCAGCGGGGCATCATCCACAAGAATCAGGCTGCTCGTCGCACGAGCCGCGCAGCGAAGGCTGCGAACAAAGCCGCCGCAAAGTAAACACTCCGCGAACAGCGGACAAGTGCCCGTGTCGAACTAGCGTTCGACGCGGGCCTATTTGTTCTTCTGGTGCTTCCAGAGCGTGAAGTCCGTTTCCGGAAACTCCACGCCGGCCGCCCCGGCCAGCGCACGGAGTTGGCCCCGATGATAGGTCCCATGGTTCACCACGTGCCGTGCAAGGTCACCAAGAAGATCGAAGTAGCTCTCCCCTTTCGAGTTCGTGTACGACACGTAGGCCGTCGGATCGCTGGTGCGAATCAGGTCAATCCACATCGTGCCGACCATGTGGAGCGCCGCGGAGGTGTCCGAAGGTAAGTCCGGTAGCTCGTCGTGATTCAGGGCTCGCCGGTACCAAATGACCTGGACAATAAGCATGTGCTCCCACACTTCTTTACCAGCCGCGCCCAAGTGTGGCACGACGGGAGACCACAGGCCGTTCGCCCACTGCTCGTACTCGAATCCTTCGATCAGGCGATCGCGTTCCGCCTGCACCACCGCTTGCAGCTCTGTTACTTCCATTCGAACTCCACAATGCGCCCCGCGGGTGTATCCGCGATTTCGCCATCCTCCACTACCATTCGCCCGTTCACGATCACGCGCTCGGGCCTGCCATAAAGCGTGCGACCGGTGTACGGGCTCCAGCCCGCCTTGCTCTGCAGCCAGTCCTCTCCGACGGTGAACGGCTCGTTCGGGTCCAGCACGACCAGATCGGCCCAACATCCCGGCTCGATGCGTCCACGATCCCGGATCCCGAAGAGTTCCGCGGGGCGCGCGCTCGTCATCTGCACCAAGCGCTCCAAGCTCATGGCCCCGTCGTGCACCAACGTCAGCATCACTGGAAGCAGCGTCTGCACTCCTGGCATCCCGCTCGGGGACTTCGGGTACGGCTGCGCCTTCTCGCCAAGCGTGTGCGGAGCATGGTCACTCCCGATGACGTCAAACAGCCCTCCCTGCCACGCGGCAAAGATCGCTGATCGGTGCGACTCATCGCGGACCGGCGGGTTCATTTGCAGGTGCGAACCAAGCGTCTCGTAAAGCTCCGCGTTTAACATCAGGTGCTGCGGCGTGGCCTCGCATGTCACAGGCTGGCCCGCATCCTTGGCCGCACGGAGCAATGGCAATTCGTCCGCGGACGAGATGTGTAAGACGTGGACGGGCCGACCGGTCTCCGCCGATAGGGCGAGCAGTCGCTCGGTGCACAATCTCGCCGCCTCGGCGTCGCGCAGGAACGGGTGCTCCCGAACGTGCGGTTCGGCGCTGATCAGAGCTTGGCGCGCGCGCAGTCGCGGCTCATCCTCGCTATGAACGGAGCAAGGGCGCACGCCATTCTGAAGCACGCGACGGACGTCTTCGTCCTTCTGCACTAGCAGCGAGCCAGTGGAAGAACCCATAAAGATCTTCACGCCCGGAGTTCCGGGCAGCATCTCCAGGTGCCCAAGCGCTTCGATGTTGTCAGTAGTTGCCCCGACAAAGAACGCAAAGTTCACCCACGAACGGCCAGTCGCGCGCCGGAGCTTATCCGCCAGGGCGTCCCCGGTCGAAGTCGTCGGTCGGGTGTTGGGCATTTCGAAGTACGTCGTTACGCCGCCCATGAGGGCCGCCCGCGAACCACTCTCAAGGTCTTCCTTGTGCTCCATCCCCGGCTCGCGAAAATGGACTTGCGTGTCGATGGCCCCTGGCAAGACGTGCTTTCCAGCACAGTCGATTTCCCGTAATGCCGAGCGACCGCGAAGGTCACCGACGGCGTCAATACGGCCGCGCCGAATCGCGATATCTGCGATGGTCGTTCCACCAGGGGTCACGACCATCGCTCCGCGCAGAATCAGATCGACCATCAGGGTTCGATGAAGAAGTGGATCCCTTCCTTGTCCTTGCCGGTCGAAATCTTGCCCATGAACTTCTCGTCCATCACCACTTCGTACTTGTCGACGGTCAGGTAACGTGCCGTCACTTCGACGTTGCCGTCTTCGTAGATGCGGAACCGAACGTAGTTGTAGACGTGCCCGTATCGCGGGTGCGAGATGAGCACCGTGTGTGACGTGGAGATCCACTCTCGCTTGTCACGGCTCAACTCGCGACCAAAGCGCTCCCAGCTTTCCATCTGGGTGCCACCGGTCGCGTTTGGGGCGGCCTCTTCCTTACCGTCCATGATGAGCTTGGTCTTCGCATACTCGGCTACGATCCGGACCTGATTGCCCGATTCGAGCGCTTTGACCAGATCCGCGTAGGTACTAACTCGCTTGGGTGCCGCAAAGGCCATCACCGCCAATGCGAAGGTGAGGACGAGCGAAAGTAGAAGTCGCTTGGGTGCCATTCCCCTATTGTGACAGCATGGATTCGCTCAAACGCCTAGAAGGTCCCGGGCATTTGCGAGACTCGCTTCGCTCACCGTCTCGCCCGCGAGCATTCGCGCGATCTCAACGACGCGATCTTCCCCGGAGAGCGCGGTGATGCTTGTGGCAACCCGCCCTGACCGCTCGCCCTTCTCGATCCGAAAGTGCGTCGTGGCACGACCCGCAATCTGGGGTAAGTGCGAGATCACGATTACCTGGTAGTGGTGCGCCAGTTGGGAGAGCTTGTTCGCGACGACCGCCGCCGCCCGCCCGCTGAGACCCGCGTCCACTTCATCGAAGATGAGCGTCGGGACGCCGGCGCGGCCTGCGAAGACGACCTTGAGCGCCAGCATCACACGCGAGACTTCGCCGCCGCTGGCGATCTTCCTGAGCGGACGGGGAAATTCCCCCACGTTCGAGGAAAAGTAGAACTCGAGCGCGTCGGCACCCACGGGCCCGGGTTCGATCGAACTCAGCCGGACCTCGAAGACCGCTTTCTCCATGGCAAGCTCGCCCAGCTCCGCCGTCACCAGCTTAGCAAACTCGTGACTCCGGTCAGTGCGCAGCTTTGTGAGCTCCGCCGCGAACCCCCGCAGTGCCTTCGCTTGCTCCTCGATCTGCGACTCCAGGTCCCCGAGGTTCGAGTCCGCATCGGCGAGCAGCGCCCGCTCCTCATGGGCAAGTTCCAACGTGCGCAAGACTTCGGCCTCGTCATCGCCGTACTTCCTGCGTAAGCGCTTCAGCGCCTCAAGCCGCTCTGCGGCGAGCTCGATCATGTCCGGCGACGCCTCGATGGCGTCAGAGTAGTGTGCGACCGTTCGGCTCGCCTCCTCCAGCGCGTACACCGCACTGCGCAACTGCTCCAGCGGGTCCTCCAGGGTCGGATCCAGTCGGGCTGCCGACTCCAGAGTCTTGACCGACTGCGTGGCTCGCTCTAGGGCTGCACCCTCGGTGTTCACGAGCAGCTCTCCGACTTCGCCCGTGAGCTGCGCCAACGTGCCCGCGTGCTGCAACCGTCGCAGGTTCGCCTCGACCTCTTCGTACTCGCCAGGCCTCGGGTCCACTGCCTCGATTTCTTGGATCTGGAATTCAAGCATGTCGAGCCGCTGCGAGCGATCGCGCTGGCTCGCCCGGAGCTGGGCATGCTTGCGGCGCAAAGACTCTACTGCAGCGTACTGCTGGGCAACCTGCTCGACTAAAACGCGCGCAGGTTCCCCGATCCACAGGTCCAGGTAACTCAAGTGCTGCGAATCGTCGAAGAGAGTTTGGTGATCGTGTTGGCCGTGCAGGTCGACCAGCAGGTCACCGATCTGCTTGAGCATGTTGACGGGTGCCAACCGCCCACCGATCCGGCAGCTTGACCGACCTTCGGCGCTTACTTCGCGCTGCACAAACAGAACGCCGTCTTCCAACTCTGCCCCCAGATCAGCGCACCGATCACGTGCCGCCTGGTTCTCGCTGAGGTCGACCGACATCGTCACCACGCCGCGCGCCGCGCCGGTCCGAACGAGGTCGCTATCAGCCCGTCCGCCCAGCGCAAGCCCGATCGAGTCAATGAGGAGCGATTTGCCCGCGCCGGTCTCGCCCGTAAGCGCCGTGAAACCGGGTCCGAGCCGTAGCTGACATCGGTCCAAGATTGCGACGTTTTCGACAGTGAGTTCGAGCAACAAGGGAGTATCTAGATCGTGGCACGGAATAGCATCCGGTAGACCGGGTAGATGACGGCTGGGTTGTACTCCTCGCCAGAGTAGGCACGGACGGCCCCGATGATCACCACCGCGAGACTCCATACCCCGAGCACCGGCAGAAGAAGAAAGCCAATGAGCACCAGCGTTAGGAGCGCGCTTATCGCTCCAAAAACCAGGAACGTGACCCACGCCGCCAGCGCCATCGCCGCGTGTCGCCTCACAAATGGACGGCCAGGCAACGCGAAGAACATCACCAGCGGCCCCAAAACGGGGAAAAAGTAGGATAGCACCCAGACCAGCGTTCCCATCGTTCGATCTTCTTGACTCACCATCTCGTTCCGTTTACCTCATCGCAACTGGGCGAGCACCCCAACGATTGAGGCGGCGTCCGTCTAGAATGATAGTACGCATGAGCGAGCGGGTAGGATTCGACGCTGCACGTCGCGCCGAAAACGGGGCGCGCCTGTCGTTTGTGGTCACGGTCGTGGTCGTCGCCATCAAACTTGTCGGAGGATGGATGTCCAACTCCGCGAGCGTCCTCGCCGAAGCGTTCCAGAGCAGCGTGGACGTCATCGCTTCGTTTGGCATCTGGCAGGCGATCCGAGTCGCAAGCCGCCCTGCCGACGACACCCACCCTTATGGCCATGGCAAAGCGGAAGTGCTCATGAGCGCCGCCCAACTCGTGCTCATCCTCGGTGCCTCGGGGTTCATCTTGCTCATGGCTGTCCAGCGCCTCACGAACCCCGAGCCGCTCAGAGTCGACATTGGACTTCTCACGCTCGGAGTCACGGCATTGATCAACGTGGCGATTTCTGCATACCTGGCGCGGGTCGCAGCCCAGACGAGCTCTTCCGGGCTGCGGACCGAGGTGCTACACCTGCGGGGCGACCTCTTCTCCGTGATCGGTGTCCTGCTGGGTCTCGCTCTCGTCCGGCTCACCGGCGCTGCCTGGCTGGATCCCGTGGTTGCAATCGTCTTCACCCTCGTGGTCATCGTCGCCGCAATCCGTCAGATGATCTCGGTGATCCACACGCTCATGGACGGTGCGCTGCCGGACAACGAGATCCAGGCGATGGAGGCGGTCTTGCGCACCCATCCCGACGTGCGCGGGTTCCATAACGTCCGAACGCGCGCGCTGGGCACTTCGCGCTACGTGGAACTGCACGTCCTGCTCGATGACGACCTAAGTTTCGTTCGCGCGCACGACATGGCCGAGCACTTGGAAGCCGACCTCAGCGCTACCCTCGGTGGCGCGACCGTGAGCATCCACTACGAACCGTACGAAGCCGAGATGGCGCACCGCGCAGAAAAGCATGGAGACAAGAGATGGGGTGTGTGATCGCTGTGATCACACACCCCATCGAAAACGCTCCCGACTCGGTCGGTTAGTCTTTGTAACCAGGAAGTCGTCGGCCCTTGTAGTACCCTTCCGGCGTCGCGTGGTGGCGCAGGTGGAAAGGCTGACCGCCGACCTGCTTGTTCGCGGTGATTTCCGGAAGGTCGGTAGTGTAGTGCGTTCGGCGCTTGGCCGTTCGCTGCTGGCTAAATCGTCGTTTCGGGTTCGGCATCGGGGGTCCTCAGAGTAATCCGCTTACTTCTTCTCGCGGTGCAGAGTCATCTTGCGAAGGTTCGGGTTGAACTTCATGAGTTCCAACTTGTCCTTCGTGTTGACCTTATTCTTCGTGGTCGTGTAGTAATTCTTTCCGTCTTCCGTGCATACCAGCCGGATGATCTCGCGCTTTTCGCCTTTCTTTGCCATGGTCGTTCTGGTCCTTAATTCGCTCGCGGCCCTCTATGATAGCACCTTGGAGAACTCAAGTTCAAGGGTACCCACCGGAAAGCGTGAGATGATGTGGCTGCCGGACAAGGATTCGAACCTTGATTGACGGTACCAAAAACCGTTGTCCTGCCCTTAGACGATCCGGCAACGGGCCAGATTATACTCGATCCCACTAGGTTCCAGACTGCCGACTCACGAGCCCGGCCGAGGCCCCGCCGGACAGAATCACGTCCGCTACGGCGAACGATCTGCGTAGGTCTTGCAGGCTCACTTTCACGCGGTGCCCTACGTAGCTGTTGCCATCAAGCAGCTCAATGTAATAACCGGTGTCGGTCCAGCCGATGACTTTGTTCAGATGCTCGAAGCTGCTGGAGCGCACGTTGCACTCCAATACCTGGGCGCGACGGTAACCCATGACGCTTCGGTCAAACTGCTCGATGGTCCCCGAGGTGATCTCCCACTCGTCGAACTGGTAGTCGAAGTTCGCGCGGAGGTAGATCGCCCGGTTCAAGTCGTGCTCGAGTTCCTCGACGCTTTCGCCGTCCGCCCCGATCAGCGTCTCGACAACCGCTGGGTGGCACTCGATCAGGAACGCATTGCCCGGATCGGCCAGGCGTCGGCGCATCTCGCGCTCGATCCACAGCGAAACGGTCTCTTGTGACGGGATTCGGCCACGGCCCTGGCACGTAGGACAGAGCTCGGTGAGCGCTTCGGTAACCGATTCGCCCGTCCGCTTGCGCGTGATCTCGACCAGGCCCAAACTGCTGATGCGCCCGACTCGGGTGCGCGCCAAATCTCGGCTGAGACGCGAGGTGAAGTGGTCGAGGACCTGCTTCTTGTCTTCCGCCGACTCCATGTCGATGAAGTCGATGACGATGATGCCGCCCATGTCGCGCAATCGCAATTGGCGACAGACTTCTTCGGCCGCCTCCATGTTCGCCTTAAGGATCGTCTCGTTCAGCGAAGTCGATCCCACGAGTTTGCCCGTGTTCACGTCGATGGCGGTGAGCGCCTCCATCTCATCCACGACCAAGTACGCGCCCGACTTGAGCCACACCTTGTGCTGCAGCAGCCGGTCCACATCGCGCTCGATGTTGTACTTGTCGAAGATCGGAGTCTCTTCGTCGTAGAGGTCAATCTTGTCTTTGAGCTTGGGCGCAACGACGCGCGCGACCAAGTGCACCTTCTCGTACTCGTCCGGATCGTCGATAATCAGGCGGTCGATCTCTTCGCCGAAGACATCGCGGATGGTGCGGTAGAGCAGCGTCTGGTCGCGATGCACGCAGGCTGGAGCACGCTGACGCTTGGCCGACTGGAGCACCTGGCCCCAGAGCTGCTGCAAAAACTGAACGTCCGCGTGGAGCTCTTGCGCGGTGCGCGACTCGCACTCGGTCCGCAGAATCAGTCCGAACCCTGCAGGAAGGATCGCTTCGCCGATCTTGCGCAGGCGCTCGCGCTCCGATCGATCTTCGATCTTCCGGCTCACGCCCACGTGGTTCCCTTCCGGCATCATCACGACGTAGCGGCCCGGTAGAGCGACGCGCGTTGTGACGCGAGCACCCTTGGTGCCGCGCGGCCCCTTGGTGACCTGCACCATGATCTCTTGGCCCGGTTTGAGCAGGTCCTTGATCTTGCGACGGCGCAGTTCCCCACGCTTGATGCTGGCGGGTGTATTGTCCGTTGCCGAATCTTCCGGCAGAATGTCGGCCACGTACAGGAAAGCATTGCGCTCCAAGCCGATATCGACGAACGCCGCATCCATGCCCGGAAGGACGTTTTGGACGATCCCCTTGAAGATAGAGCCGACGACGCGCTCTTCGCGCTCGACGCGGTACTCCTGGAGCTGTCCGTCCTCAAGCATCGCAATGCGCGTTTCGCGAGCGCTGCAATTGACAATGATTTCGGTTCGATTCACCCCGCGGGCGGGAGTCTTAAGGGGCGATGATTTAGTTCTAGAATTCGTTCTTCGTTGTGGTGATTTCAAGGCGCGCCTCACTGTGCGGTCATCGTTGCCGGCGCGCGGCTGTTCACACTTCCAGGGGGCACTTCCGATTCACGGGAATCGGTGGCCCGCACCCTTTACGTGAGTACAGGTTCCGGCAATGCATGAGAGTATACCTACCAGTACACCGGATCCAAGCTAAAATGTCGCATGCCCTCCCGCGCGAAGCTCTGGCCGATCTACTTGACGGTCTTCATCGATCTACTGAGCTTCGGGCTGGTCATCCCGGACATTCAGCTTCGCGGCCAACAGCTGGTCCAAGCGAGCTGGATGGTGGGGTGGATGATCGCCGCCTACAGCGCCGCCCAACTGCTCTTCTCCCCGCTTTTAGGCCGTCTTAGCGACCAGCGAGGTCGCCGCCTGATCCTTTTGATCACCAGCGCACTCAGTTGCGCTTCCATGGCGGTCTACGCATTCGCTGACAACGCAAACATGATGCTCCTTGCGCGGATCATCGGGGGGCTCGGCGCGGCCAACCTCGGGGTCGCGTTCGCCTACGTTGCCGACGTAACAAAGCCGGAAGAACGTGCCCAGGCGATGGGCGGAATCGGTGCAGCGTTTGGCGTCGGTTTCATCATCGGACCCGCGGCCGGGGCCGCGCTCGCAAGCCTTGATCACCGCGCTTACCTGATGGCGAACGATCTCCCCGTTACGGCGGAGAACCTGCGCACACTCGCATTCCACGGCAAGCCGCTCATCATGGGGCTCACGGCCTCGTTCTTGTCGCTCGTGAACTTCGTCTTTATCTGGACTAGCGTGCCCGAGCCTGAAAGCCGCGGCGCGAAGGCAAGTGGCGGCATGGACATGGCCTCGCTCCGCAAGGCGCTCTCGACCCAGGGTCTCGGCCACTTGCTCATCCTCTTCTTCGCGGCGGGATTCTCGTTCTCGAACCTGGAGAGCACCTACTTCCGGCTCGTGGATGCCCGGTTCGGGCTCAGCCAGCAGCAAGGAACGATCATGCTCGTGGCCGTAGGAGTCGCCACTGCCTTCATGCAGGGCTACCTCATCCGCAAGCTTTTGAGGCGGTACCCCCAGGAGCAGCTCCTGCGCGTCTCGTACCTGTTGCAAGCACCGCTGCTCTTGGCGATCCCATTCGCACTGCCGTGGGCCCCCGCGCTCTTGGGTGCCGTCTCGCTTGGCCTGGCCACTGGCATGGCTCAGCCCGTGCTCAGCAGTCTCATCAGTAGTTCGGCACCGCTTGATATGCAGGGCGGTGTGTTCGGAATCACTCAAGGGCTAGGCGCTCTTGCGCGCATCCTCGGCCCCGCGCTCGGCAATTGGCTCTTTGGGTTTTCGCCGGTGGCACCCTACGTGGCCGCTGCGGTGATGATGCTGGTACCAGTGCTCCTCGCATTCCGATTCAAGCAACCGGCTGCTGGCGCAGAGCCCTCGGAAGCGCTCGTCATCGGCCACTAAGGGGTCGAGACGGTGAACTTCGAGCGATCGACACCCTTGTTGAAGCTCCAGCGCAAGTTCCACTGGACGTTCCACGGTCGTCCCTGGGCGTCCAAATCGGACACCTTGAGCGTGATCGGCAGTTTCCGGTTCCCATCGAATCGGAACTCCCACATGACGTTCGGGTTCTTTCGGTCCGTCGCGACGACGCGCACGAACTCCATCGAACGTCCGTCGTTCTTCACTGTCTGCCGCTCAAATGTACTCTGCATCGGACCGGTCGGATCAAACAGCGTCGTCCAGAGCGGAGCCCAAACCGGCTGGCCCGTAGCCCAGTTCGTGGTGACAAACCGTGTTAATCCCTGCTTCCAACCCTTGAGCAGGTCCGCATTCCCCGGCATTTCCAGCGACCCCACAGTGGGTTTGCCGTCGGCGACCCACATCCTCTTGCCAGCGGACGAGATCATGGCGCGAGTCTGTGTCGGGTCCGTTATCTCCTGAAACTCAAGGTGGTAGTTCTTGCTGTCGCCGTAGTTGAAGTAGGCCGTGATGTTCCCTTTCCCCTGAGCCGTATCCACGAATAGGTCCCCTTCGCCGTAAAGGTTGGAGGCATCCGGAACAGCGGCATCGGCAGAATTGGCGAACACCTTCCAATCGCTGACCGGAGCGGGTTTCCACCCCCCAGTCCCTGGCTTTGTGACCTCGTAAGGCCGCTCTTGCGGTGTGGTCGAGGGCTTCGGACCTTGCGGAGTCGAAGGCGTCTGCGGTGTTCCTGGCTTTGTCGCAGTCGCCCCTGCGGTCGAAGCCGTCTGCGGAGCCGCTGGCATCGGTGCGTCCTTCGCAGACTGACACCCCACCACGACCAGCGCAATGGGCAACGCAAGAATTAGGAGGCGACGCATCGAACTCATAACGCTCCGGAAGGCATGATGGGTCGATCAAGTTTGGCCCACATGCTCAAATCGATCTCCGGGAACGGAGCGTCCTTGCGCTGGCAGTCTTCAAAGAATTCCCGATCGGCAGCGCTCGGCGGCGTACCGAAATGGGCTCGTTCGGCGATTTCCGCGAGCTTGAAGAACCGCTCGATGTGATCATCGAACCGAATCTCAGCATAGTCACGGGCAGCAAAGGTTGAGATCAAGAATTGCCAGTCACTGGCTTCGGCAAGCAACAATTCGCGCGCACACTGCTCAACGATCTCCTTCGCAGGACCGGTTGCGTAGTTGCGCGCCATTTGCACCATCTTTCGCTCTGCTGGGTAGAGCTTCTCCCAGGTCCAGACGTTGCCATCATTGAGCCAAATATAGTGGTAGCCGCCTTCGCCCCACGACCCTTCGGGCAGGTGGATGCTGTGCCGTGGAGGCTCGATGTCGAGCATGTCCCCGCCGGAAACCGAATCCAAGTCGGGGTCGTGGTGGATGCGACGCCCGACTTCGTACAAGAACTCGGGACCCTCGAACCACCAGTGGCCGAAGAGCTCGGTGTCGTACATCGCCACCAGACAACCCGTGCGATTCGCTTGGCCTTTGTAGTGGGCGAGCGTACTCTTCATGGTGTTCACGAAGTCCTCGGCATGCTGCGGGATATTCTCGAATGCGTCCCACGGGTTGTACGGCTGCTTCGCCCCGAGATCGGCCTTGTTCTCGCTGATGCGCCAGTAGCGCAGACGGCCCGGGTACAGCTGCTTGTGGAATTCGAGGTAGTCCGGATCGCCAGGGTAACCGACGTCGCCCGACCACACTTTCACCGTCGTTTCCGGATCGCGCGCGAAGCACACGACGCCGTTCTCCAGTGCGTAGTGCTCGTACTCGCTGCGGAATTCGCTCGGCGGCGAGAACATCTTCTTGCTGCGCGCGAACATCTCGGCTAGCTGCGGGAAGTTGGCGGCATAAGTACCCAACGGCTCGCCCCCGCGGATCATGTGCGAATCCACGAAGAAGTACTCAACACCGTTTTCTTCAAGGAACTGCTCGACGCCCTTTCGCGGCCACGGAGCGTCATCCCCAACCGGCGCTTTCCAGTCGTACATGGGTCGGTAGGCGCACTCGGGCAGCCAGATCCCGCGCGGCTGTCGGCCAAACCGCTTCTTGTAGTTCTCGACACCAAGCTTGATTTGCACTTGCACGCTCTCGTCAGTCCCGAGTAGCGCAGAGTAGCCGTGCGTCGCCCCGCAGGTAATGATCTCGATGCAACCCTCGTCTTGGAAGAACCTGAAGGCATCGCAGATGCTTCGTCCCCATTGGTGCTTAAACGAGACCAGGGCCCGCGTGTAGTACCGCTGCCACATGGCGGCGACCCCTTCCATCCACATCGGCCCCTGCGCCCGGAAGTTCTTCTGATCGCTGAGCGCCCAGTCGATCTTCTCTTGGCAGTAATCCTCAAACCCGGCCTTGAAGCTGGGGTCGTCCAACTGCTCGGCAAGGATTGGGGTCATGTTGATCGTCCAGCGCGGACGGATCCCCTCGTTGCGTAGCCGGTCGAGCGCATCGAGAATGGGCAAGTAGCACTCAGCCGCGCTCTCGTTCAGCCAGTCTGTGCCGTGCGGCGACTTGCCGTGCGATAGGACATAAGGCATGTGAGAGTGCAGGCAAAGGAGGAATCGACCGACGGCCATTGGCGCTATTGTACCGATCCGCGCCTCAGGTTCGAGAGTCTGAACTAGCTCTTCTTGCGCAGCTTGGCGGCGTACTTCTCTCGAAACTTGCGGACCTTAGGCTCGATCACGACGCTGCAGTAGCCCGAGTTCATCTTCATGCGCTCCATGGTGCCTGCCTTCTCGAACTTCTCGAAGTAGTTCTGGTGGTACGCCTCCGCCGTCGCATAGTTCTTCAGCGGTTCCAGGGTCGTGACAATCGGGTCGCGCCAAATCTTCTCCCTCTCGATGTCCGCTTTCACTTTCTCCGCCAGCGCCTTGGTTTCCGGGTCAGCGTAGAACACCACACTTCGGTACTGGGTGCCCGAGTCACCGCCCTGCCGGTTCAATGTGGTCGGATCGTGCACGGTGAAGAAGATGTGCAACAGATCGTCGGCGGTAATGAGCTTTGGATCGTAGGTGATCTTGATGACTTCTGCGTGGCCGGTCTGACCTGAGCAAACCTCTTCGTAGGTGGGGTTCGGGTTCTCTCCACCGGCGTAGCCGCTCTCCACGCTGCTCACCCCGATCAAGTCTTCGAAGATGGCTTCGACACACCAGAAGCAACCTGCGCCAAGAACCAACTCCTTTGCGTTGGCTGGCTTCTGCGCCGGCGGAGTCGTCTTTTCGGTGGGGGAGGAGTTCGCTTGATTCGACATGAGCATGCATCCGCACAGCGCGACCGCCGCCAGGATGCCAGAGGGAGCCCAAGACAGTCGTCGGTTCATGAAATCTGCTACGACCGCTGTGCAAATTGCGTTCCAAACCGCCGCTGATCCCTATAATGAGGGCATGACCGCGCTGCTCGCTGCTCTCATAGTTGTCATCCCGCCCACCATGGCGACGCGGAGCATCGCCCCGTGGACAACCCCTTACCCCGGTGAAAAATTGTCCATGACCGTGGGCGTGAACACCTTCACCCTGTACATCCCCAACACGTGGAAACCGCAGCAGAACCTCTCCATCCAAGTCCACTTCCACGGTCCCGACTGGCACATGATCCAGGAGTCCATTGATCGTGGCAGCACCGACCCACTCATCAGCAGCTACGCCGGCGAGGGCAGCACCGTGTACAAGAACCTGATGATCGCCCCCGGAACGCTGGAGTCGTGGCTGGCGGCAGCCATGGTTAAGCTCAAGGAGCGCGGCGCGCCGAGCAATGCCATCTTCAACGCGTACGACCTCACGAGCTTCAGCGCGGGTTATGGTGCGATCCGCGAACTGGTGCAACAGCCCACCGTTTTCAAACGCATTCGCAAAGTCGTGCTGGGAGACTCGATGTACGGCAGCCTCCAGTCGACTAACCCCCGCGTGCCGCTAGATGCGCACATTACAGTTTGGGAGCCTCTGGCGCGAGCGGCTATGCGCGGCGACAAGACCTTTGTGGTCAGCGTAAGCAGTGTGCCCACCTCGACTTATGCCAGCAGTAGCGAGTGTCTGGACGCCTTGGTCAAGCGCGTGGGAGGGTCATGGGCAAATGCTGACCCGACTTGGCCGTGTTCTCAAGACCCCAGCTTCCCCCTGCTTCGGTACTTCGAATCGCGCCGGTTCTTCGCCTGGCACTACGGGGGGTCTGACGCCGCTGCCCACAACACCCAAGCGCGTCACTTCGCCGATATCTGGAAGGCGATTGACCCGCCACGCCCCAAGTCGGTCCGCGACGGCTCTTAGCCTCGCCTGCAGACCCTCGGGTACAACCTGGGTATGTCCAAACTCGTCCTCGTTCGTCACGGCCAGTCGCTTTGGAACCTGGAGAATCGGTTCACTGGATGGGTGGACGTCCCGCTCACCGCGCAGGGAATTGCCGAAGCGCGTCGAGCCGGGCAGATGATGCGCGCGGCGGGACTGACTTTTGAAGTCGCTTACACGAGTGTCCTGACCCGGGCGCAGACGACTCTGCAACTCATCCTTGAGGAGATGGGAGTGCAAGTCCCCACGATCCGAGACGTCGCCCTCAACGAGCGCCACTACGGCGACCTCCAAGGGATGAACAAGGACGATATGCGCGCACAGTTCGGCGAGGAGCAGGTCAAGATTTGGCGGCGCAGCTACGACGTTCCGCCCCCCGGCGGCGAGGCCTTGAAGAACACGGCCGAGCGCACTGTCCCCTTCTTCGAGCGGTGCATCATGGGCGACATCCGCCAGGGCAAGGACGTGCTCGTCGTCGCCCATGGCAACAGCAACCGCAGCATCGTCATGAAGCTCGAGAACCTGAGCAAAGAGGAAGTGCTTGAACTCAATCTTGAGACCGGGGTGCCTCTCGTCTACGACATCGAGCACGACGGCACCATCGCCCACAAGCAGACGCTCGCATGAAGCGCGCGCCTCTCTGGGTCACGCTTGGCGTAGCGACGACATTCGTGGCGATTGCTCAAAGTCAGTTGGCTGGCCAGAGCGCTGGGTACAAGAGGGCCGAGGCAGCCCTACGATCCGGCGGTGCGATACCCAAGAGCGGCAAGGACTCCGCTGGGCGCTCGTACCTCGTCACGCAAGCCAAAGTCGGAGCGACTACTCTGGATCTGCGCGTCACCCTCAGTCGGGACGACCGCATCGCCCTCTACGCGCTCAAACTGCCAGTGATTCGTGATCCGAAAAAGCTGACCCGAGACCACCTCTTGCGCTTGTTCATCGAGAGCGGCGAGTACGGCGTGGCGTACTTCGCTTACAGCATGGCCGAGAAGCGGCTGGAACTCCGCGAGCCGGTCCCAACCTCGGACTTGGGTCCGTCAACTCACCGCGACGCTGTCGCTCGGCTGGTGAACTTTGCGATGCTTACGCGCGCGATCTGGGATGACCCCGCGCTGAAGTAACGGGCTCTCAGTTACGCGAGGCGGCGAACCCGTTCGAACGTACTTCCAATTCGCTCAACCGCGAACGGACCGTGTCCGTCAGTTGGTCGGTCGCTTCTTCTTCGCGCTCCCTGCTGTCGGACCGCAACGCGAATGTTGCGATCAGCACACCGACCACAACTCCAATTCCAAAAAAAGTGATGCCCTTCGTCACCCGTGTTACTAACCTCTTCCTTTCATAACGCTTCCGCGGTGGAAAAGGTTCAAATGAACGCGGCCCCCGAGCTTGATGCTCGGAGGCCGCGAGTCTCGATCGCCGGGTCCTGAGTTAGTTCAGGTTGCGCTCGATGTAGAGGGTACTCGTGATCTTCGTATTCGTCGAGCGAACCGTCGCCGTGATCACGACACCGACGAGGCGCGTGACCTGGGCTGTTCCCACGTTGAACGTGATCGTCTTCGTACCAGCCGGGACCGTGACTGACGCCGGCATACTGACGAAGCCTGGCTTGTCGGCGCTCAGGTCAATGATCAGACCGCCCGCAGGAGCGAACTGGGTCAACGTCAGAGTCGCGGTCGAGGTCAGACCACCCTTGACGATCGACGGGTTGAAGGTCAGCGACGCGATGGTCGAGACCGAGACCGTGATCTGGGTGCTCTTCGACTGAGATCCGTTCGTGGCCGTGATAGTGACCGCCACCGGCGCAGACACCGGCAGGGTCGTAACGGTGAAGTTCGCCGTCGTAGCGCCAGACGCCACGGTCACCGTTGCCGGGACCGATGCCGCGCTGTTGCTACTCGACAGGTTGACCACCAGACCACCCGTTGGCGCAGCCGCGCCGAGGGTCACCGTACCGGTCGCCGTTGAACCACCGATTGGGCTCGTCGGGGCTACCGTGACCGATAGGAGCTCTGGAGCTCTTACGGTCAGGTTGGCTTGGGCGGTGAAGCCCGTTCCAGCGGTCGCTGAGACAGTTCCCACCACGTCGCCGCCGACCCGATTCGTTGTAATCGTGAAGCTGGCCGTGTTCGTGCCTGCCGGGATCACGACGCTCGTCGGGACCAAGATCGCCGAGTTGTTGCTGCTCAGATTAATGGTGAGTCCACCATCCGGAGCCACCTCGACACCCGCAAGGGTAATCGTTCCCGTAGTGGTCGAGCCACCGGTCACGACGTTCGGGCTGATGACCAAGCCAAAGCTCAGTGCACGGACCTGGAGCGTCGCCGAAGGCGTCGCGTAACCCGGCTTGTTCGCGGTCACGATCAGGTTCTGCGTCGTACTGACACCGAACGTATTGATCGTAAACGTGCCGGTAACGTCGCCCGGGCTGATGAAGACACTGGCGGGAGTCACCGTTCCAGCAGTCGTATTCGAATTCAAGAGAGGAATCGTGATTCCGCTCGGGCTTGCAGGACGGGCGAGGGTGACCGTACCGGTTACCGAAGCGCCGCCGAGCACGCTATTCGAACTGAGCGTGATGCTGACGATGTTGTTCCCTTCGATGATGAGCGACTGAGTGACGGACGTGCCGCTCAGCGATGCCGTGATCGAAGCAGCGATGCTTGTTCCCGTTACAGCCGAGGTACCCACCGTAAACGTCGCCTGCGTCGCCCCCGCCGTCAGCGGGATTGTTGCAGGGATCGTCACCGGTGCACCAGCCTGGCTGAGCGTGATGGACATACCAGCCGCCGCTTTACCATCCAAGAACACGGTGCCTACCGACGACTCGCCGCCATTCACCGTGCCCGGCGAGAACGAGAGCCCCACTACCGTTGCGGGTAGTAGTCGAAGCGCCTGGCCAAACCCGATACCATCGAGCGACGCGCTGAGATTTACGTCAGTCGGAGCTGCAACGCCCTGAGTATCGATGTTAAACGTCACGCTTTGCTGACCTTCGGGAACGGTAATTGTCGCCGGAAGACTGACGAGCGTGCTGTCCGAAGACAGGTTGATAGTAATGCCACCCGTGGGTGCAACTTGGAAGAGCGTCACCGTGCCTTGAAGCGTGTTGCCACCGGGCAACTCGTTCGAGCTCAGTGTGAAGCTATCGAGCCATGGGCGAACGTTCAGGCGGCGCACCAAGAAGTCGCCGTTCAGTTCAGCGCGTACGTCGCACGAACTGGGAACCGTCACCGGTCGCGAGAAGACCTGGAACGTCCCTACCGATTGGCCCTGAGGAATCGTGATGCGAATGCTCGTGGCGCCACCCACCGAAAGACGGGCGACCGATGGCTGGAGAACACGAACAGTAACCTGGGTCCCTCCCGCTGGCGCAGGATTCTGAAGGAATACTGCCCCATTGGACACGGCACCGCGTCCGCCTGCGATGAGATCCGGGGTCAACGTCAAGTCGGCAAGCGCCGGTAGCGCGATGCGCAGTTTGACGAGGAAACCGTCACCCGAAAGGTCTTCGTTGGTCTTGAACCCGAGATTCGTGATGAATCCGTTAGGCAAACCAATGGACTGACCGGCAACTGCACGGTTGGGCAGATTTGCTTGACCCGGGTGCGTGTTCAGCACTGCGGGATTGCCCTGCAGTCCAGGCCATCGCACGTCGGCAAAAGTTGTGAACACCCGATTCTCTGGGTTGTTGGCAGTTACCACCGAACCCATGCCAGCTTCGGTGCCGTAGGACAGGCTATAGCCGGAGAAGACGCTGAAGAAGTTGAGGTTCGTCAGATCCATCAGGTGGTATCCACCGGACTCGTACTTACCTCCAACGAAGACTCCGTCTGTAGCATCAACGCGAACCGAGAAGACGTCCTCGTTTCGATCCATGCCCAAATAGGAACCGTAGAGCAGCCCCGTCGCGCCTGAGTTCAAGACGCTGA
Organism: Chthonomonas sp.; assembly: GCA_016788115.1. Taxonomy (NCBI): domain Bacteria; kingdom Bacillati; phylum Armatimonadota; class Chthonomonadia; order Chthonomonadales; family Chthonomonadaceae; genus Chthonomonas; species Chthonomonas sp. The sequence continues at coordinate 145,710 of JAEURR010000005.1, forward strand.
GGAACCCTTCGGTACCCATCGTGGCATCGAAGAAGTGATGCTTCATCTGCAGTGCGGCTGCAACCGCGCCTGTGCCATTGCTATACGTCGGGTCATCTGCGGCCGTCTGGTTAGGTACCACAGGCCCGACGGGAGTTGTTCGAATGGTGCCCTGAGTAATCGTAATCGGCATGGTCTGGCCGGAACCGTAATCCATGCCAACCACGCCACCGATGTACGCGTTACCCCGACTGTCCACGGCAATGGTCCGCGGCTGGACCGAACCCGAAGTTTGCAGGTTCGTGCTGTAAACAAGTTGAGAAGCGTTCGGGTTGATCTTCGTCACCGTCACCACGCGGTTTGCGGAGAAGATCTGGCCAAAGGCACTGGCAGTTCGCGGGAAGTTAAACGAGCGAGCGATGCCCGCGACGTAGGCGTTCCCCAGAGCGTCAACTGCGATGGCGCAGCCATCGTCCGTGCCCGAGCCACCAAGCACTGCGCTGTAAACCAACAGGCCCGTCGTATCGTACTTGCGCACGAATGCATCGCGGAATCGGATGAGGTTTCCGTTGGTGAAGACACCGGTCGTGGTTGCAAACGTCGTCGAGGCAGGGCCCGTTGAGACGTTTTGCGTGGCAAGAACCGATCCGGTGACGTAAAGCCCGCCATTCGAATCCATGGCTGCACCAGCCAACACGGACGCCAATGATCCTGCGATGTACTGCGAACGCGGCTGGTCCACGGCAACCGTGTTGGCCCCGTTCGTGTACGTGAACTGAGTGAAGTAACCCGCTTGTCGCGGCAGCGAAGCGGCAGTCATCAAGTCGATGGGGCCGAGCGTGTTACCGAGAACCGTAATCTGAACTTGACCTGCGGCGCTTGGGAACGGCCGAACCAACATACTGCTGAGTCCGGTCGCAAACGAATCCTTACCGTCGACGTACTTGACGACTTCTGTTGTAAGCGGATCCAACTGGCCCGCCGACTTTGCCTCGAAGCGCATCAGGAAAACGCGGGACTGACTGCTCAGGTCCGGGTAGATCGCCCGGTGATCAAGCAATCTGCTGTTCGGAGTGTTCGTCGATGGATACGCCGCAAATGAGAAACCGGCACCGGTGTCATCGATCTCAAGCGATCGCTCATCGGTGTAACCCGTGTAGTAGCCGCCCAAGAGTCGGGTCGGCGCAGTGAAGTCGCTCGCGAAGACGCTCCGATCTGTTTGGTTCGCGTCGCGAGTTTCGATGGCGATGCGCTGCACATTCTGATCAGGATTGATCTGGAAAGTAACGATGTCATCCGGCAGGTTGCCTGGATCCACATTGACCTTATCACCAGGCAAGCTCACTGGAGCCTGAGTGAAGGCAGCACGAATGGCGGCGTCTGAAGCATTCCAGGCCATCCAGCGGGATTTTGTCACCGTCCCGTTTCGAGTGATCGAAAATCTGAACAGACCGCCGTTTGGCTTCAGCCCGAAGTCGCCATAGAAGTTGCCAGCATCGACCGAGTTGTCAGTGCCCGCAACCCAACCCACGCCGAGATTGCCCAATCCGTCATCCACAATAGAGTACGGCTTCGTCGGACAGTGGATCACGACCGGCTCGGCCAAGTTCTCGCCCGAAGCGAGGGTAATCACCAAGCGATCGTCCGGAAGTTGCCCGCCGGTCACGAGGAAACCACCCGCGGGTGCGCTGCCCAATGTGTTCAGCTCGGCCTGGATCTCCGCGTCGGTCGCGTCGAAGTCGATGGCCTGAGTGAACTCACCGCCAAAGCTCATGACGAAGTTGCCACCCGTGGGTGGGCCTTCGTACACGCCTGCCTGGACGATTTGGAACGGGGCGCCCTTGAACCCAAAGCTGGACTCGCCAGCGAGCCAAAGGTTGCCGTATTGGTCGACCTGCAGGAACTTGCCGACGTCGTTGCGAAGTCCGCCGAGGTAAGCGGCATAGCTCACGTCATAAGCGTCGCCGGTCAGAGCAACGACAAACGCGTCGTTCAGGTCGGCTCGGTTCAGACTGTAGATACCGGTGGTTATCGGGAAGAAATCGGATTCGGTCGAACCGGTGATGTACACCTGACCGTTATTGTTCGAGATCGAGTCTCGAACCTCGTCCGAACCAAAGTCGCCGCCGACGTACGTGCCGTAAACGACCGGGTCGATCACGAGCGGAAGGTTGCGGTCGTACGACCCAAGGTCGATGCCCACCGAGTTTTTGCCCGTCACGCGGAACCGCGCACTGACGACCGACTTGCGGCCGTTGACCGTCTGGTAGACCTTGAGGCCGGCTTGGCGGACCGTGCGGATCGAGGTGCGGATGAGCACGTCACCGGCGGAGTCCACTTCGATGCCCGAGGCACCTTCAAAAACGATCGAAGCTCCAGCGGGATCGGCGCCGGGCTTCAGGATGAGGTCATATCGAGGTTCGGAACCGTCAAAGTAGTACCGCGCATCCATGCCACGGCCCAGATTGGTGATTTGCGCTTCTTTGAAGCTGGGTACGCCCACGTGGTTCTTACCACGGTAGTAGAGGTAATCCGTCTTGTGCGCTGGCTCACCGACGCCACGGGCCACAGGCGCGCCGGAAACGGCACCCGTGAACTTCATGTCGACGACCTGACCGACTCGCTGCGTGTCCTGATTCACAAAGACGTCAAGTCGGATGCCCTGCTCGGTGATCCAGTAAGTCATCCCAGGGCGGCCTGCGCGGAAGAGCGCTCGCTCATCCCATTGGCCGTCATTGCGAACAAACACGTTTTGTCGCGATGCGCGCAATGCGTCCGTCGGAGACTTGACGCCACCGACCGCGTCCAGCAACAAATTCCCACCCTTCTGGGGGGCCACCGATGCGTCTTGTGCCACTGCCATGGACGGGGCTGCTGCCAGCACACCCATCGCAACACCAAGCGCGAGAAGTCCTTTACGAATTCCGATCACCAATTCCACCTCGAATGCGCAGTATAACTCTAGATTAATGCAAATGGGAACGCACAAGAGTGCGCGCCGCATGTTTGACGGTTATTCTCCCTGAATCGTGTTGCAATCTTTTGCAGAAATTTGCGGTTTCTCCGCAAAATCGCCTAGGCCGGGGTGAACTCGCCCTCTTGAACTGTCGCCTCAGACGACTCCCGGCCGATGGCCATGATGCTCGCTTGAGCGGCCAACTTGTTGGCGACTTGCCGAAACGCACGACTCTGCGCCTCCTCCGGGTGCGAGACAATGCTAGGTTCCCCGCGATCGCTGCACTCGCCGATCGCCGGATCAAGGGGGATCGAACCCAGGTAGGGGATGCGTAGCGTGTTCGCCAGCTCTTCACCTGTCGAACCCGAAAAGATGCGGGCCTCGGTTTGGCAGCTTGGGCAAACGAAACTCGCCATGTTCTCCACCACCCCAATCAGCGGCGCGTTCAACCGACGAAAGAGCGCGGCGGCCTTTCCCGCGATGTTTGAGGCCACGTGGTGCGGTGTCGTCACGATCAGGACGCCACTGATGGGGGCAAGCTGAGCCAACGACATCGGGGCGTCGCCAGTGCCGGGCGGCAAATCGACCAGCAGATAGTCAAGCTCGCCCCAGTCCACGTCAGCCAAGAGCTGCCGGACAGTGCTCGCCACCATCGGTCCGCGCCACAGCACGGCCTGACCCTCTTCCAGCAGGAATCCGAGCGACATCATGCTGATGCCAAATTTCTCGATCGGGACGATCTTCTGATCCCGGGTGTAGGGGCGTGCATCGGCACATCCCATCATCAGCGGAATGCTGGGTCCATAGACGTCCGCATCCATCAGCCCCACCTTCGCGCCAGACTGCGCGAGCGCGATCGCCAGGTTCATCGCCACCGTGCTCTTGCCCACCCCACCTTTGCCGCTCGCAACTGCGATGACGTTCTTGACACCGGGGACGAGGTCCTCGTTCTTCGGTTTGCGGGCGCGCACTTCGGCCGTCATTTCAACCGCGACCGCGGTGACACCCGGAATTGCGCGGACCGCCTCTTCGCACTGGCTCTTCAGTAGGTCCTTAACGGGGCAGGCTGGGGTGGTCAGCACGACTTGGAACGTGACCTCCTGGCCCGAGATGACCAAATCGCGAACAAAACCGAGCGTCACGATGTCGCGATGCAAGTCAGGGTCCTGGACACTGCGCAACGCATCGAGAACTTGAGATTCGGTGACGGCCATACCCACGATGGTACCTACGCCCTCTGCGCGCGAAACGACCGAGTCCAGTCAACGAAGTTCTGAACGATCTGCAGTCCGTTCTCAGTGAGCACCGATTCGGGGTGAAACTGAACCCCCTCTATCGGCAAGCGCTCGTGACGCAGGCCCATGATCTCGTGATCGTCCAGCGAGTGCGCCGTGGCGATGAAACCGGCCGGCACAGTGCTCGAACGCACCACGAGCGAGTGGTAGCGGATGGCCGAGAACGGATTCCGCATCTTTGCAAACAGCCCCTGGCCATCGTGCTCGACGAGACTCGCCTTGCCGTGTTTGATCTGCCCTGCTTGCTCCACAACCCCACCGGAGACATGCGCGATTGCTTGGTGGCCCAGGCAAACGCCGAAGATCGGGACATCCAATGCCGCATGCCCACCGGCGAGCGCGGTCTCCAGAATGTTCAGGCAAACCCCCGACTCACGCGGCGTGCACGGCCCAGGCGAGAGCATGATTCCCTCCGGCCTAAGCGCTTCGATCTCCTCGACGGTGATCGCATTGTTCCGGAAGACGCGTACCTCTGCCTGGCACATTCCCAAATACTGCACCAGGTTAAACGTGAAGCTATCGAAATTGTCGATGACCAGGATCACGGTGAAGCCGGTAGAGTACCGCGCGGCTCCCGCGCGAAACATGGAAAGAACCGTATGGGAAACATCCTCCGTCTGATCGCATAGAGGTACAATGGTTCGATCTGCGGAGAGATGGCTGAGTGGACGAAAGCGCCCGCCTGCTAAGTGGGTAGGGGGTTATGCCCCCTCTCGGGTTCGAATCCCGATCTCTCCGCCACCTTCCCAGCGATCATGAGGACAACATCGACGCTGACTCTGCTCCTCGCTTTCGCCAGCTACGGCGCAGCGCAATCCACCGACGCCTACCTCAAGGTGCGCAAGCAGTATGGGATCTCGCAATCGACCACGACGGCGGCGCTGGAAACACTTGTAGGGAAGCGGACGCTGGAAGTGCGCGGCATCGTGAAGGGCACCGTCTCCAGCGACGAAGGTGGCTACCTCTATCTTGAGACCGCCGACGGCGGCGATGTCACCGTCAAGGCGAGCGCCATTCCCGTATGGCTCCGAGGCGGCGATGTCACTGCGCGCCTGATCATCCATGCCGAACGCAAGGACGAGCATGGATCGCTCTCCGCCGAGCTTCTGGCCGCAGCGACCGACGAGTCCGTCGCCCGGTTCGATCAGCCCGAGAAAAAAGTCGGTCGGCCCACCCAGAAACCGACAAGCCGCGGAGCGATGACCCCCGCTCCTGCCACGCGCAACTGGAATTTGCCCGCGAGCGAAGCGCTTCCCTACTACACCGCCTTTATCCAGAAAACCAACAAGCGACTCACTGCTCCTCAGGCGGAAGAGATTGCCCGAGGTGTCATCGGTTTCAGCATCCAGTACGCCGTTGATGCGCGCCTCATCATGGCGATCGTCCTCTGCGAAAGCGGTTTCAACCCCAACTCAGTGAGCCACTCCGGTGCGCGCGGTCTGGGTCAGCTCATGCCCGGCACCGCCAAGTCGCTGGGCGTTTCAAACTCCTTTGACACCAACGAGAACCTATACGGCACCGTCAAGCTCATTCGCCAGCACCTGGACAAGTACAACAAGACGACCGATGACGGATTCGAAGCGCTGGTCCTGAGCCTGGCGGCTTACAATGCCGGCCCAGGGGCGGTTAAGCGGCACGGCGGGGTTCCTCCCTACCGCGAGACACAGAACTACGTCCGCAAAGTCACCCAGGTTTATCGTCAACTCTGTGGCTACTAGGTCACTCTTCTTCGAGATCCATCCCGCTCAGGTCCGGTCCGGAGTAGGTATTGCGACCAAAGATCGACTCCACGTCCATCGGATCGACCAGCACCTCGCGCGGGCGAGGGCCGTCGCGCGGACCCACGATGCCTCGCTCCTCCATCGCGTCCAGCAATCGCGAGGCGCGCTGGAACCCGATCGAGAACTTCCGCTGAAGCATGGAGGTGCTCGCTTGACCGCGTTCGACCACCCATCGGACTGACTCTTCCCATAGTGGCTCCGACTCTTGGTCGGCCATCTCGGCTTCTTTGTCCGCAATCGCCAAAGCAATCGGGTTGAGAACGTAATGCGGCTTCTCCTGGGCCTTCCAGTGCTTGCAGACCTGCTCGATCTCAATCTCGCTCACGTAGCAGCCCTGGATGCGCGTAGGCTTCGTGGCGTCGATCGGCAAGAAGAGCATGTCGCCCTTACCAACGAGTTTCTCCGCGCCCGCTTGATCGAGAATCGTGCGCGAGTCGATGTGCGACGAGACCGCAAACGCCATACGACTCGGAATGTTTGCTTTGATGAGGCCGGTAATGACGTCAACCGAAGGTCGCTGCGTGGCGATGACCAAGTGAATTCCCACTGCGCGGGCAAGCTGGGCCAGCCGCACGATGCTTGTTTCGACCTCGGCAGCGGCCTGGATCATGAGATCCGCAAGCTCGTCGATCACCACGACGATGTACGGCAGCTTTTCCGCAAAGGTCGCCTTCTCGTTCCATCCGTCGATATTCCGGACCCCTCGCTCGCTCATGAGGTCGTAGCGGATGTCCATTTCACGCCACACCGCACGCAAGACGCCTGGTGCCTCCTTCACGTCTTTCACGACCGGGCACATCAGGTGCGGGATGCCGTCGAAAAGTGAAAGCTCCACCCGCTTGGGGTCGATCATCACCATGCGCACATCCTTCGGCGTGTTCCGCATCAGCAGGCTCGTGATGATCGTCGCCAATCCGATCGACTTGCCCGAGTTGGTCGCGCCGCCGATAAGCAGGTGAGGCATCTTCGTGAGGTCCGCAAACTTCGGTCGACCACTGACATCCTGCCCGAGTCCCACGATCAACCGGCGCGGCTCATCAACAAACTCCTTCTGTTCGCAGAGCTCTCGCAGCGTCACCATCGCGGCCTTCGTGTTCGGGACCTCGACACCGATTGCATTCTTCCCCGGGATCGGAGCTTCAACTCGAACGTGCGAAGCGGCGAGGCTCATGGCGATGTTGTCGGCCAGCGCGGAGATGCGACCGACGCGGATTCCCGGGCCAAGCTGCACCTCATACCGGGTAATCGTCGGTCCCGTGGCAATCTCCACAACGTTCGAATCGATACCGAATTCCTCAAGGGTGCGCTCTAGTGTCGCGATGTTGCGCTGCATTTCGTCCGGCGAGCGCTTGCTGCGTTCACCGGGGCTCGAAAGAAGCGTCGTTGGCGGCAGTTCGTACCCTTCCTTGGTGGTCGTCTCCAGGGTGACGGTCTCCATCGACCGGGTCTCGCGCACCGTTGGTGCGGTTCGGGTCCTCGGTGGTGCCTGGGTCGCCTTGGGATCGGGGCGCGGCTCGTCGTCCGAAGCGGCGCGAGCATTGACCAGCGCCTGCCGCAGCGCGCTACGCCGGACACTTCGTGACTTGTCCGGTACTGATTCGTCCCCTTCGATGCCGCGTGGAGCGGCGACCGCCGCTGGCGAGGGTCGGCGTAGCGGCGACACGGCACGAAGCAAGTCTCTAAGCGGATGGTCGATGCAAAGGACCAGCCCAACGATGGCGAGCACCGCGATGCCAACCCACCAGCCGCGTCCCAACAGTTCATTGCACGCCCAGCCGACGATCGCCCCGAGATAGCCGCCCGAAGCCGCAACGGTGTCGGGATCGAAGAAGTCGCCTTGCCGCGTCTGCGCCAGACCCCCGACCACAGCCGTCGCGATGAGCGTGATGCCCCAGGACATGCGTCCGATTTCGAACCGTTTGCCGCCCATGATGAGCCCGCCTCCAAGCAGGGTAAGCGCAAGGGGGAACACCCAGGCAGCGCGGCCAAACAGATTGCGGAAAATTGCTTGGAGACCATCGCCGAGCACGCCCGCTCGTCCAACGGCAAGCCCGATGAACAGGACCAATCCGACCGCTACGATCACGATCCCAAGCACATCGACAGAGCGATGCGAGGGGGGCGGTGGGGCCTTTGGTTTTTCGGCGGTCTTTCTTGCCACCGGGCGCGTTGTGGTGGGCATCCTTGCTACCAGTCTCCTTGAAGTTTAGTCGTGCTCGTCCATGAGCCTGACCGCATTATACGCGCAAACTCGACGCGCTCCCGCAATTAGGTCCCGAACTCGACCGTTACCGGCACCTGGTGGGACTCACGGATCAGGGTCTCGACCCGACGACGCGCCTCGGTTTGAGCGGTAGCGAGGATCCCTGCTCGGACACTAGCTTCGCTGACCGTGCGTTTGGCCGAGTCGACCGCTTTCAGCGGCAGATTCGCGTCTTGCCAGAGCAGACCGCGACGGTACGAGTGGATCTTCGCGTGGATGTGCGGTTCGTACACGGTGGGCATCGGTATGCGCACCACGACTCCGGTGGCGGACCGACGCACCTGCACCTGGCCTAGGTCCACCCCCGCTTCGACCGTTCCCGTGATCGACACTAGCGCGCGATTGGCGGTCGTGGCACCCACGACGCTCGCCGCCCCGGGGATCCATTTGGCCCACTCGGCAGGCGTTCGCTGAGTCTCGTAGGTGAAGACCTGATTGTAGGCGTGCCGAGCCGTGTGCAACTCGCCCAGTGCCTGGACCCGATCGAGGATGAGCGGTGTGGGATCCATAACGCCTCCCTCGCCTCGCGAACGGCTTCCTGAAGAGAGCAGCACGATCCCCGCGATTCCGGTCACCGCCAGACCTGCCCAAAGCCATGATGGTTTCAGCCTCATGTCTCGTGTGACGCGCGGGCGTGTCGACTCGTTCCCGGGTCCTAGGCCGCCTTGGGGTCTTTTCGGAATCGGTACAGCAGAAACCTGCCGATGAAGAACGCGAGCACCGCCAGAACGACGACGTCGAGGTACTTCATGTACTTATCGACCGCGTGCCAGTTCTCGCCCAGCTGCCAACCCACAAGCGCCCAGAAGTAGCACCAAGGCAAGCTCCCAAGGAACGCATAGAGCATGAACACTTTGAAATCAGCACGGAAGAACCCGGCGGGCAGGGAAATGAAGGTGCGCACCAGCGGAATAAATCGACCCCACAAGGTGACGATGAGCCCGTGCTTCTTGAACCAGCGCTCCGCATGCTCGATTTCCTTGGGCCGCAGAAGGACGAACTTCCCGTACTTCATCAAGAAGTCTTTCCCCAGGAGCGCACCCACCCAATAGCTCACACCGCTCCCAATGGTCGCTCCAAAGGTGCCCGCGAGCGCGACCGCGTGGATGTTGAACTTGCCTTGTTGAGCCAGCATGCCGCCAAACGGCATGATCACCTCACTCGGAATGGGAATGTTGGCGGCGTCCAACCCCATGAGCAGCGCAATGCCAGGGGTCCCAATGCTCAGAATGATGCCTTCGGCCCAGGCCTTGATCGGGTCGATAAGCTGCTCTAACATGCAAGCCGATTATGGCAGGCTCAGGCTCGCGCGGGTACCTTGACCTGAGAAATGAGCACGGGACCCTTCGAGACTTGGCGCGACTTCTTCGACGCCATTGCCCCCACCTACGAGCAGAACGAATTCACGAAGAACACCCTGGTCGAAGTTCAATTCTTGCTTGACCACATGAACCTCGCGCCCGGAGCGCGCATTTTGGATGTCGGCTGCGGCACCGGCCGGCATGCGATTGAACTCGCCCGTCGCGGCTTTTCCGTCGTCGGAGTCGATTTCTCGGGGCAGATGCTCTTCGAGGCCAAACGAAACGCGGAGAGCGCGGGTGTCAACGTTGATTGGATCGAAGCGAACGCGACCGAGTACATCTGCGCCACCCCCTGCGACGCCGCGATCTGCTTGTGCGAGGGTGCCATCGGGCTCATCGGCCACGACGAAGACGCTCTGACCCACGACCTATCCATCTACCGAAACATCGCCGCTTCGCTCAAGCCCCAGGCCCCGTTCATTCTTACGACGCTCAATGCTTACGCGATGATCCGGCGCATGACAGACAAGGAGATCGAGGCCGAGGCGTTCGATCCGGCGACGATGGTGGCGCGATATGCCGATTCTTTCGAACTCCCAACCGGCTCCACAACCGTCTACATCAAAGAGCGGCGATTCATCCCGCCCGAGGTGATTTCGATGATGCACCACGCGGGGTTCGACGTTCAACATGTGTGGGGCGGAACCGCTGGCGAGTGGGGCGAGCGGCAGTTGAAGCTGGACGAAGTCGAAGTGATGTTCGTTTCGTTCAAGCGATGATCGCGGATTGCCAAGAGACCTAGAGTCGCTTAGCACGTCCGATACACTGAGGGAAATGTTAGCGAGTCTGGCGCTTGCTACGATAGTGCTGCAAGATGTAAATCGGATGGGGCTGAGCTCCGCCGATATCCTTCGCATGGGTCGATCGCAGTGGGTGGAAACGTACGTCAACCACTTTGGCAAGACTTCCTCGGACTTGGTCACCGCCCAATCGACCTACGGCGAGGTCCTCTTCGAGTTCAACGAGAGCCAGCTCAAGAACAAGTCTGCTGCCACTCGCGCTGCCCTCCGTGGACTGCGGCGCTACGCGATCGACTTTCAGATGAACCTGATCGACCTCAAGGCATGCTTCAGCGGCGGAGGAACGATGTGGGCTCCGATCCGTGCGGGGGTGGTTGCCGACGTCGAAGAGCTTTTGCAACCGCTGGTACTGGGCCGCTGCCGACCTCAGAATCGCTGGACTGCGGTGGCGCTCGAGAAGAATTTCGACTACATCAATGCGCAGATCGGCCGCAACTCAAAGGCAATGGACCGGGCAAAGGATGCGGAGATCAGCTCCAAGGCCGCACGTTCCTTGCTCAAAAGTGCGCGAAAGTCGTTTGACAGGATCGCCGAGATCGCCGGTAAGCGTAGCCAAGACGAATCCGACTGGATCCTCGAATTCTGCAACGGACAGTTGCAGTTCGACGACGTACTCTAGCTCTTATTCTCGACCTTGGACAACTTCTTCTTTGGGTCGTCCAAGTCCGCCAGGGTCTTCATATCGTCCGAGAGCGTCATCCGCGCACCTTCTTTGAAGGCCTTTAGAGCGGTGTCAAGCTCCTTGCTCTTCTGCGGCATAGATTTTTGGACTCTTTCCAACACGTTGATGTATTCCGTGGCGGGCTGGCCATTGATGGATTCGAACTTCATGGTGACGACCCTCTCGCTCATGCTCCAGGTGCCGTTCATCGGGGAACTCGCTGAGCCCATCTGAGTTGAGCCTGACCACTTCTTATCCTGCGAGAAATTGATAGTCAAGTTCGCGCCTATGTCCGTTCCTGTCCATTCGCCAACGACCGCCTGTTCGGGGGACATTTTGGAGCACCCTGCAGCCAAGATAGAAAGAGCGACAAACGGAAGAGCCGACCGAAATTTCATGGCGACAGGATATCACGTAACGGGTGGGCCACTCACATCAAAGACGCTAATAGGAACCGTCCGGCTCGCGACCGATAAGCCTAACTCTTGGATTCGACTTTGATCAGTTTGTTGGTCGGGTCCCCCTCTTCGATCATGGACTTCATATCGTCCGAGATCGTCATCCGTGCGCCAGCTTTGAACGTACTGATGACCTTGTCCAGCTCCTTGTCCTTTGTAGCCGCAGCCTTCCCCACCGATTCCGCCATCTTGATGAAATCTGCGATCGGCTGGTTGTTGATGGACTCAAACTTCATGGTCAGGACTTTGTCGCTCACGCTCCATGTGCCTTTCAAGGGGACGGGCACCGGACCCATTTGAGTTGATCCGGTCCACTTTTTGTCCGAGGTGAACGTGACGGTTGCCTGCGTCGCACCCGCAGCCTTCCACTCGCCAAGGACTGCCTGTTCGGGCGACATCTTAGAGCAAGCTGCGAGGATGAGTGGCAATGCGAGAAGGGGCAAGGCAGAGCGGAACTTCATCCCGCCATCATACTACGGCTGACACAGGTGACCAACCGTATCGAAGGGGCGACTCACCCCGGAGAGGTAAACTGAGCCTCACTTTTCCGAAGGAGATCCCCCCTTATCCATGAACAGCTTTGGCACTCTTTCAAGCCTGAACGTCGGCGGCAAGAACTACTCGTACTATCGCCTCAAGACGCTCTCAGACCAGGGCCACAACCTTGAGCGACTGCCGGTCACCCTTCGTATCCTGCTCGAGAACCTGCTCCGAGCCGAGGACGGCGGGGTCGGCGTGACCAAGACGGATGTCGAAGCGCTCCTCAAGTGGGAATCCAAAGCCGAACCGAGCAAAGAGATCGCCTTTATGCCCGCCCGAGTGTTGCTCCAGGACTTCACCGGAGTACCGTGCGTGGTCGACCTAGCCAGCATGCGCGATGCGATGGCCGCCCTCGGCGGTGACCCGACCAAGATCAACCCGCTGCAGCCGGTCGAACTCGTCATTGACCACTCCGTCCAGGTCGATGCCTACGGATCGGCCGCGGCGCTCGAAATCAACCGGGATCTCGAATTTGAGCGCAATCAAGAGCGGTACGAGTTCCTTCGCTGGGGACAAACGGCATTCACGAACTTCAAGGTCGTGCCGCCCAACACCGGCATCGTCCACCAGGTCAACCTTGAGTACCTTGCTCGCGTCGTCTTCATCAATGACAATGGAGTCGCATACCCCGACACGCTCGTAGGTACCGACTCGCACACGACGATGATCAATGGCCTGGGCGTCCTGGGTTGGGGCGTTGGCGGTATCGAAGCTGAGGCAGCCATGCTCGGTCAACCCAGCAGCATGCTTATTCCCCAGGTCGTCGGTTTCAAGCTCACCGGCAAGCTGCGCGAAGGAGTCACCGCCACCGACTTGGTCCTGACCGTGACTGAGATGCTCCGCAAACACGGCGTGGTGGGCAAGTTCGTCGAGTTCTACGGTGAAGGGCTTTTCGGCCTGCCCCTGGCCGACCGAGCGACCATCGCCAACATGGCACCCGAGTACGGCGCGACGTGCGGCTTCTTCCCTGTCGATGCCGAGACTCTGCGCTACCTGCGGCTCAGCGGCCGCAGCGAAGAGCTGATCGCCGTCATCGAGGCGTACATGCGCGAGCAGGGACTCTTCCACGAGCCCGGCACCCCCGAACCGGAGTTCAGCAGCAAGCTCGAACTGGACCTCGGTGTGGTTGAGCCCAGCGTGAGCGGACCCAAACGTCCGCAAGATCGGGTAACGCTCAGCAAGGCGCGAGAAAGCTTCACCAGCTTCTTCCCCGACGCGCTCCCGCCTGCCACCGCCGCTGCGGGCGGCACTGCCGTCCTTGAGCGAACCGCGACGGACACGCTCCGCCACGGAAGCGTCGTCATCGCCGCCATCACCAGCTGCACGAACACGAGCAACCCGAGCGTCATGATCGCCGCGGGCCTCGTCGCGCGCAAGGCTGCCGCCCGTGGTCTCAAGCCCAAACCGTGGGTCAAGACTTCGCTTGCACCAGGCTCCAAGGTCGTGACGGAGTACTTAGAGCACTCCGGGCTGGCCGCTGATCTCGATCACATCGGATTCAACACCGTCGGCTACGGCTGCACGACCTGCATCGGGAACTCAGGCCCACTTCCCAAGGAAGTCAGTGATGTCGTCCAGGCGCAAGACCTGACCGTGGTGAGCGTCCTGAGCGGCAACCGCAATTTCGAGGGGCGCGTGAACGCCGAGGTTAAAGCGAACTACCTGATGTCGCCACCGCTTGTGGTCGCGTACTCCCTGGCTGGCACCATCGACATCGACCTGGCAAACGACGCTATCGGTGCAGACCAAGATGGCCACCCGGTCTACCTGCGCGACATCTGGCCCACTCAGCGCGAAGTCGCTGAGGTGGTCGAAGGCAGCATCAATCGCGAGATGTTCCAGCGCACCTATGCAGGCGTCTTTGAGGGTGACGAGAAGTGGCAAGCGATCGAAGTGGGCGAAGGCCAGCGCTACCAGTGGCAAGGCAACTCCACCTACATCAAACAAGCCCCGTACTTCGAGGGCATGAGCAGGACCGCGCCCGAGCGCGTCAGCGAACTAGGTTCGTTGAAGTGCCTCGCGATCCTCGGCGATTCGATCACGACCGACCACATCTCCCCGGCCGGATCCATCAAGGCGACTTCGCCGGCAGGGCAGTATCTGGCAGAAAACGGTGTCCGACCGCACTTGTTCAATTCTTACGGCTCACGTCGCGGTAACCATGAGGTCATGGTGCGCGGCACTTTCGCCAATATCCGCATCAAGAACAAGCTCGCCCCCGGCACGGAAGGCGGGGTAACGACGTACCTCCCGACCGGAGAAGTCATGTCCATCTACGACGCGGCGATGAAGTACCAGGAGTCTGGAGTCGGAACCGTGATCCTGGCGGGCAAGGAGTACGGCAGCGGAAGCAGCCGTGACTGGGCCGCCAAGGGGCCGATGCTGCAGGGCGTCAGAGCCGTCATTGCCGAGAGCTACGAACGCATCCACCGCTCGAACCTGGTGGGCATGGGAATCCTTCCGCTGCAGTTCCAGACGGGCGAGTCGGTCGAAAGCCTCGATCTAGGTGCCTTCGAGTCGTTTGAGGTCCAAGGTCTGACCGAAGCGATTGCGACCGGCTTTGCCAACGGACGCAACCTGGAAGTCAAGGCGACTGCGGCAGACGGATCGACTCGGTCGTTCACGACTCAGTGCCGAATCGACACTCCCCAGGAGATCGAGTATTACCGACACGGCGGCATCTTGCTGTACGTGCTTCGCTCGCTCCTCTAAGTGACATCGCGCCAGCCTATGCGTTCCGTATGGAGGCATCGACAATGGCTCGAAGTACCTGCGCGAAGTCCTTTTCCTCGGTCCCAATCCATCCTGCGACGTGCCGATACTCCCAGACCATGAGAGCGGCGAGTGTACCGCAAGTGTTAATAACGATTGGGTCTGACAGTAGCTGTCTACTCGGCTGGGGGGCCTCCGTACGTCCGACCCTTCCACTGCACTGCCCCCTTCAGGTGCCAGTGCGCCGAACGAAGGAACGTGTAGCCCGCCGCCACAAGGACAAGCGGCATGAGCGGCGCAAGCCAGACGGACCGCCGGACTGCCAAGCAAGTGATGATCCCTGAACCCATCAGCAGCAAGTACGCCCAGCCCGGCGGGGTCAGCGAAAGCCCCGCCAGCCCAAAGAAGAACGCCGCCATCGCCAGCGTCCCCGCAAGGGTGCCCGTGATCTCGTACGAATTCTTCGACATCCCGTCGAGCGCCTCACGAAACGAGTGGTACATGCGTACCGCCATCACCTGCGAGAGATCCATCACCTCGACGCGGATGCCGCGCTTGGCCAGCAGCCGCCCAATTCGCACGTCCTCGAGAATCACGTCTCGCAGCGTTTCGTGCGGATTGACGTCCCAATAGGTCGATGCCCGCCACAGCACAAACTGCCCGTTCAAGAATCGGTTGTGTCCCACACCCAGCCGGGCAACGATTCCAAGTGGGTTCGCGCAACCCAAAATCCACGGCACCCACAAGAGGTACGCGTTTTCGAGTAAGTCGCCGCGTGCCCCCAACAGCTCGGGCATGCCTGTCAGCACAGGGTTCCGCACACCACGGGTCGCGGCCATGTTCCGCACCGCCTGGACGAACCCTGGTTTCGGCTTCACATCGGCGTCCAAGAACAGCATCCACTCGCCATCGAACGCCTCGGACGCCGCCCGCGCGAGCTGCGCGCATGCATGGTTCTTACCGGTCCACCCATCGGGCAGCGGCCCTCCGCGGATGAGAGTAGCCCCAAACTGCTTGGCCACCGCCGCTGTTTGGTCAGTGGAGTCGTCGTCGTAGACGAAGGCTGTTGCCCCTTGGCGTTGCAACTCGGGAAGCAACTCTGCGAGGTTCTGTTCCTCGTTCCGTGCCGGAATGAGGATGGCGACGGGAGGATGCTCACCAGGCGTAGGCAAAGCCCGGCGCATCAGCAGCATGTTGCTGAGCCCAACCAACAAAAAAACCGCGAAGATGCAGCAGGCGATCAGGCTCATGGAAGTTGTGGCCGCCGCGCGAGCCCGCAGGTCGCGCGGCGGAAAGAGCGATTAGAGTCGGTCGCCCATGAACTTGACGAGATCAGCGATGCGGCAGCTGTAGCCCCACTCGTTGTCGTACCAGCTGACGACCTTCACGAAATTGCCCATGCCGATCGTGTCAACCGAGCTGAAGATCGAGCTGTACGCGTTCCCCACGAGATCGCTGCTGACGAGTTCTTCGTCACTGTAGTACAGGATGCCCTTCATGGGGCCATCGGCGTACTCCTTCATCGCGGCGTTGATCTCTTCCGGAGAAGCGTCCTTGTTCAAGATCGCCGTGAAGTCCACGACCGACACCGTTCGGGTCGGGACGCGAAACGCCATGCCCGTGAACTTGCCCTTCAGTTCAGGAATGACCAAACCAACAGCCTTGGCCGCGCCGGTGCTGCTCGGAACGATATTCTCGGCCGCGGCACGTGCGTCGCGCAAATCCTTGGCCGCGGTATCCACGGTGCGCTGCGAGTTCGTGTAAGCGTGCACCGTCGTCAGTAGGCCTCGGTCGATGCCGAATCGATCGTGGAGCACTTTGGCCACCGGGGCTAGACCGTTCGTGGTGCAGCTCGCGTTCGAGACCACGTGGTGGTTCTTCGGGTCGTACATCCCCTCGTTCACCCCCAGCACAATCGTTACGTCTTCATTCTTGGCAGGGGCCGAGATGATCACCTTCTTCGCGCCGCCGGCCAAGTGCGCCTTGGCAAGCGTGGCATCGGTGAATCGGCCGGTCGCTTCGATGACGATGTCGCAACCAAAGTCGCCCCACGGGATCTGCGCTGGGTCGGTCTGCGCAAAGACCGCAAGCTTGTCACCATCGACGGTGATCGAGCTCTCATCGTGCGTCACCGTGCCTGCATAGGGGCCGTATGTGGTGTCGTACTTGAAGAGGTGGGCGTTCGTCTTCGTGTCCGTCAGGTCGTTGATGGCCACGACGTCAAATTGACCCCTGTAGCGGGCGAGCATCGTGCGAAGGGAAAGCCGTCCGATGCGGCCGAAACCGTTGATTCCAACTTTTACTGCCATGGTCCTACCAGTGTACCGGGGGGGCTGGTAGCCTCGCCGGGTAAACTCGTGTCCGCAACCGGCCGACGGCGTCCGTGCGTAGAACCCCTAGGCGGGATCAAAACCATGGAAAAAATGCGCATTCTTATCGCCGATGACGACCCCATCATCTTGCTCGACCTCAAGCAGATGCTTGAGAGCCTGGACTACGAAGTCGTCGCGGAAGCGGGCGATGGCAAGCAGGCCGTCGCGCTCGCGGAGGAAGTTCAACCCGACACGTGTGTCTTCGACGTAAAGATGCCCGTGATGGACGGCATCGAGGCCGCAAGCCTTGTCGCTGAGCAGGGACTCGCACCCGTTATCCTTCTGACCGCTTACAGCGATCGAGAGTTGGTCGAGCGCGCCAAAGGTGCAGGCGTCTTTGCCTACCTGGTGAAGCCGTTCAAACCGAGCGACCTGCCCCCGGCCATCGAGGTTGCGCGCAGCCGATTTGAGCAGAACCGCGCTCTCGTCGCAGACTATGAGGACGTCAAGGAGCGCTTGGAAACCCGCAAGTTGCTCGACCGTGCCAAGGGTCTACTGATGCAGGAGCACGACGTGAGCGAGTCCGAGGCCTATCGCCGGATGCAAGTCCAGTCGATGAACTCTCGCAAGAGCATGAGGGAAGTCGCCGAAGCGATCATCCTCGCCAAGAGCGTCTAAAAATTCTTCGCAAGCTCACAGCAGACTTCATAGCGGGGACAGGTGACTTCGTGGTCATTGACGAGCCCAGCCGCCTGCATGAACGCGTACATGATCGTCGGACCGACGAACGTGAATCCCCTCTGCTTGAGATCCTTGCTGAGCGCATCGCCCTCCGGTGAGGTCGCCGGGATCTCGGACATCGATTTCCTAGCATGAACGATCGGCTTGCCTCCCACAAAAGACCACAGATACTCCACCGGATCGCGCTCCGACTTCAGCGCAAGCCAAGCGCGCGCGTTCTTTCGCGCACCGAAGACCTTGAGCCGATTCCGAATGATGCTAGGGTCGAGGAGTAGCGTCTCCAAGTGTTCGTCTGTGTAGTCCGCCATTTTCACCGCGTCAAAGTCCTCGAACAGACGCCGGTACCCTTCCCGCTTGTTCAGGATGATCCGCCAACTCACCCCGGCCTGCGCACCATCAAGGATGAGTTTCTCGAACAGGAACCGTTCGTCGCGACTGGGGACTCCCCACTCCGAATCGTGGTAGGAGAGTTCAGGCTCGACCGTCGCCCAGGCACAAGTACGAAGTTCTGTCATGGATCGGGTTGTACCGAATCCGTGTATCTTGTGGCCCGGTGTGGAATGTAGTAGAACAAGTCCATTCTGTGACTCGTCAACATGGACACGGAGACTTCTCATGAAGGCACCTTTGAATCAAGATCATCCGCTCTACACACTGTTCTGGGAATCGGTGCAGGGTGCTGTGGATCGTTACGTGGCGACGCACGGCCAAGACGAGATCTCGGCCTATCTCACGCGCCTGCTCGTGACCTTCGTCCACACCGATGCGATTTTCAAGATCAAGAACCGCGAAGGCCAAACGCTCGTCTCCATTGCCGAGATGATGGCCGAGGGCGACATCCGAGCCAACGCGGACTCGTTCGAGCGCGAGCGCCAGGTGCACCAGCACATCGCAGACGTGATCCTCTTTTGGCAGGGGGTCTATCCGCAGTTTCTGAACCGAGTCCGACTCAGCAATGCCGCTGACCTCGTGTGTGATTACCCAAAGCAAGCGCGGCAATCGTATCAGCTCGTGGCTTCGTACGAAGAGCACAAGAACTCGCCGGACGCGGCCACCTACTACCAGCTCGCGGAAGGGTTCGACGACTACGCATTCTGCCTCAGAGTCGTGCGAGAGAACCTGCTCCTCATCCCCGGCGGATCAAGCTAATCGGGCGGCTGGGGTAGCATCGGGGTCCCCGTCGGGGGCCTATAAGATGGCTGAACCCGTCCCCTTTATTCGCTTGCGCAACGTCGTTGTGCGCTACACCGAGCTTGTCACTGGTTTGCGCGATACATCGTTGGACATCCAGAAGGGCGAGTTCGTGTTCCTATGTGGCCCGACCGGCTCTGGCAAGTCCACGCTTCTGAAACTCCTGACCCGCGAAGTGATCGCGACCTCCGGAGAAGTGGTCCTGGAAGGGCGTAACCTCAGCACCGTCAGCGACCGGGAAGTCCCCGCCCACCGACGCCAGCTCGGGATCGTGCCCCAGGATTTCGCACTACTACCCGACAAACGCGTATGGGAGAACGTAAGCTACGCCATGCGTGCGGTAGGCAAAACCCGTCGCGAGGTGCGCAAGCTCGTCCCGCGCATCCTGGACCAGGTGGATATCGGCATGCGTGCCGACGCCTATCCGAACCAACTTTCGGGTGGCGAGCAGCAGCGTGTGGCGATCGGCCGCGCGCTCATCAATAGCCCTTCGCTTCTCCTTGCCGACGAGCCCACCGGCAACCTCGACCCGGCCCACAGCATGGAGATCATGAATCTGCTCGCGGAACTGAACGCCCGCGGCGCAACCGTTCTAGTCGCCACCCACGACCTAATGGTCGTCGAGAAGATGCGCAAGCGGATCGTCCACATGGAGAACGGTGCGATCGTGGGTCAGGAGGCTGCCAGTGTTTGATCGATTTGAGTTCCTGTTCTCCGAAGCGATCCACGCGCTGACTCGCAAGCGTTGGATGTCGTTCGCCTCGATCACTACAGTCACGATGGCGCTCTTCCTGCTCGGCGGGTTGATCTACACCGTTCTGTCGCTCCAATCCAGCGCGGCCAAGCTCACCGAGCGGTTCGAAATGCGGGTCTTCATGCAGATGGAGAACCCCGAAGCCGACACCAAACGGGCCCAGGCCGTCATCGCCACGATGCCCGAGGTGCGTGGCGTCGCGATCAAGCCGCGCGCCCAAGCTTGGGAGGAATACAAGAAGAAGTTCCCCCGCATCGTCGAAGATCTTTCCAATCCGCTTCCCGACATGCTCTACGTTTCGCTACGCGACATGCGGACCGCGCCGGAAGTCTCGAAGCGCATCCAGCGGCTGCCTGGCGTCATGCCGAACGGCGTGCGCTACATGGATGACGCGCGGCAGTTCGTGAGTGACGGAATGCGCGTGCTACGTTGGATCGGAATCGCGCTCGGTGTCGTCATGCTCATCACCAGCGGTATTCTCATCTACAACACGATCCGGATGACGGTCGTGGCGCGGCGACGCGAGATCCGTATTATGGAACTGGTCGGAGCAAGCAAGAGCACCATTGTCACCCCAATGCTCATCGAGGGGACGATCCAGGGCGCAATCGGCGGTTCAATGGCTGGCCTCCTGCTGTACCTGTCTTGGTTTGGATTTATGCGGCTCAGCAACGACCTCACCTCGCAGGTCAACCAATCGTCCTTCCCCGTGATACCGGCGACCCTGATCCTGTGCGTGCTCGGTGCAACCTACGGCTTCCTATGCTCACTCTTCGCCATGCGCGACCCCAAGAGGATCCGATGAGAAGAACGCTCCTGCTCACTCTGGTGATTGCCGTCGGGCTCTTCGGCACCCCGCTTCCCGGTTCGTCGCAGAGCAAGACTAAGAAGCAGGGCAAATCGGTCAAAGAACTCCGAACGAACCTCAAGAGCGTTCAGGCCAAAAAGTCGAGCCTTGCCACCGAGATCCGAAAGGTGAAGCGGTCAGCTGCGGCGGTGACCGCCGACATCCGCGCGACGGACGTGCAACTTACCCAAGTCGAGGACTCGCTCGACCGAACGGAATCGCGTTTGAGAGCGGGCAAGCAGGAGCAGGCTCAGATTGGCGTCGAACTCAAGCTCGCAGAATCCGATCTCGCGGACAAACGCAAGGCCGCTGCTGCACGGATCCGCGCCATGTTCATGCAGGGAGAAGAGTCGGGAGTCCTGGCGCTGCTAGCCTCCCGCGATCTCGGTGAGCTTGCCGCGAGACGCACCGTAATGGAACTCGTCGCTGCCGCGGACCGAAAACTGTTTGATGCCCTCGTGCATGTTCGCGACAAGGTCGAGGAGCGCCGAAAACGTCAAGAGGCGTTGGTTGCCGAGCTCAAAGGGCTCTACGGGCAGCAAGCCGCATCCCGAGCCTCGATTGCGTCCAAGAAAGCCACGAAGCGCGCGCTGCTCGAAGAGATCCAAGGGACTCAGGAAGAACTGGAAGCCGCCTACAACAAGCTCGACCGGGAGAGCGACGCCATTGCCGCGCAGATCCGCGCTTACCAGCGAGCGACCGGTGGTACCCCGTTCACGGGTCGGTTCCGCCGACCGTCCAGTGGCCCCATCACCAGCGGTTACGGCTCACGTTTCCATCCGATCCTCAAGAAGCGCCGCATGCATACCGGCATCGATTTCGGAGCTCCCAGCGGCTCTCCGATCTGGGCCGCCGCCAGCGGGGTTGTGATCTCCGCGGGATACCGAGGCGGGTACGGAAATGCGGTGATCATCGACCACGGCGGAGGGATTTCCACCCTGTATGGCCACTGTTCGCGCGTCTTCGTCTCCGCTGGACAGCGGGTGAGCTCGGGCCAGAAGATCGCTGCCGTCGGGTCTACCGGACTGTCCACCGGCCCTCACCTCCACTTCGAAGTGCGCGTAAACGGCTCACCCGTGAACCCGATGGGGCGGCTCTGAGCGACCACGAGCGAGTAACGTCCAAGCATGCCACTCCTCTATGCGACTCCCGCGGCGATGACCATCACCACGGACTGCGCTCGAGTAGCTCCGGGTCAGGTCGTCGAAATTCAAGTACGCGGCGGAGATGCCCAAGCAGCCCTGTCTCTGGACGCGATGCGATGGGATGGCCGCGTCATCCGCATCCGGGCTGACGGCACGGGGACCGAGACGCGCGTGAGGTGGAAGGCCCCCGCACCCGACGGCACGGGATACCTGTTGATCGCCCGGCGCGGGACGAGCCTCGCCACATGTGGTCTCGATGTCTCCAGCCGCTGGACCCTGTACCCGCGGTACGGCTACCTCGCTCACTTCGGTCCAGATTTGGAAACCCGCGCGCCTGGCATCATTGACGGTTTGCGCGATCTCGGCCTCAACGTTCTGCAGTTCTACGACTTCCAGTTCCGCCACGATCAACCGCTGAGTGACCAACCCATCTGGCCCGACATCGCCAACCGTCCAACCTGCGCCTCGACTGTCCAAGCCCTAGTCAAAGCTTGCAAGCGTAACCGAATTGCCGCGATGGCGTACAACCTGGGCTACGGAGGATACGCGGACTACGCCGAGCACGGGATGTCGCCAGCGTGGGGGCTCTACTCGGATCCTCTGGGCAAACGGCAGATCACTGCGTCGCTGCCGAGTGGCTGGGCAACCCCCTCGATCGCGCTCTTCGCGCCCGACGATCCTGGCCTCATCGACCACCTGGCCCGAGAACAGCAGCGCGTGATGGACCGTTTTAGCTTCGATGGGTGGCACATCGACACCCTCGGAGACCCCGGAGCCGCCTACCGCTCGGGTGGGACCGCGGTCAAGCTTGATGAGACGTTCCCAGCCTTTCTGCGGGGAGTGCGCCAGCGAGTTTCGGGCGACCTAGTCATGAACGCGGTCGCGGGGTATGGCTTGGCTGCCATCGCCTCGGGCCCAACCGCAATGACCTACATGGAATGCTGGGATAAGGACGCTCAGCGAACCTATCTAGATCTTAACCATTTGGTTAGATCGCTCCGCTCGACTGGGAGGCAAGGAACCGTCGCCGGTTACATGAACTACCGCAAGGCCCAGCGCGGCGAGGGAGAATTCAACACCTCGGGAGTCCTGCTAACCCAGGCGACACTCCTGGCAAGCGGCGGATTTCAGATCGCCCTCGGTGACGATGGTCGCATGCTCTGCCACGAGTACTTCCCCAACCGCAATCTTGCCGTCCCACCGAGGCTACTCGCGGTCGTGCGCGACCAGATCCACTTCGCTATCGCCTACCAGAACTTGCTGCGCGGGCCCGACACTGAATCCATCGACTTACCCGTGCGGTTAGGCGGGGGAGCCTTCAGCCGCGATGCCGAACCGGGGACAGTTTGGGCGTTCGCCACGCGCACCGGGCAGTTCGCCACCGTCCATTGCATCAACCTCGTGAGCGCGACGAGCAACGAGTGGCGCGACACCGACGGTCTTCAGCCGCCCATCCGGCCCCAAGCGCATCTGCACGCGACCGTCCCGCAGCGGTGCCACCGGGTGTGGTGGGCCAGTCCTGACACCAGCCAAGGAATTCGCATGGAGCTTCCTGTTCGCGATGGCGAGGTTCAACTGCCAGAACTGAACGTCTGGGGAATGCTGATTCTCGAACTCAAATGATGGACTTCTGATCCCGAGTGCGGTCGATCCTGCCCACCGGCTTGACCACCGATACTTTCTCCGGCTCGACGTCGATCAGCTTCAGCCAATCGTCCATCACGTCGCTCTTGGGGAAGATTTCATTCTCGGAGTATTCGGCGCGCAGTGCCTCGGTCAGGTCCGCCATGTTCACGCCTCCTTCGCCGTCGTTCTCGATCGCCCGGCGAATGGCAGTGTCCTTGGCCCGGTCAACCACCGACTTCAGCAGAGCCCCACTCACCAAGTCGTGGTAGTACAGAGTCTGCTTCGAGCCGTTCTTCAGCCCAAGCTCCAAGAATTCCGTCGCGGAGGTCTCTCGCCACAACTCCGCGATGGTGGCTTCCACAAGCGCTTTGCGCGCGCAGGCAGGCTCGCCCTCGTTCTCCGCAACCCACTCCGGATCTAGCGGCAAGTTCTCGTGCAAGTAGATACCGAGGATCTCGCGAGCGCTGTCCCGGTCGGGCCGACGAATCTTAACCTTGCGGTCGATCCGCTCTGGACGCAGAATCGCAGGATCAATGTAGTCCGGACGATTGCTGGTCAGAACCAAGACGACGTTGTCCAAGCTCACCAGCCCGTCAAGCTCTGCACAAAACTGCGGGACCACGGTGTTACTGATGTTGAGCCAGCGGCCACTGGACCGAGTACGCAACACCGACTCGGCCTCATCCATGAAGATCACCACCAGACGGCCGTCCTTCGCGCGTTGCCGCGCCGTGTCGAAGATCTCACGAACCATCCGCTCGGTCTCTCCCAGCCACATGTTCAGAATCTTTGGGCCGCTGATGTGCATGAAGTACTCCTTCACGTCGTGTCCGACCCGCTCGGAGTACTCCTTGGCGAGGTTGTATGCGATCGCCTTCCCTATCAGCGTCTTGCCGCAGCCGGGAGGACCGTAGAGGAGTATCCCCTTCACCGGACGCTTGTCGAACTTCGCATAGAGCTCTGGATAGAGCATGGGATGCTCGATGGTTTCACGGATGAGCTGGATCGCCTCTTGCTGCCCGCCGATGCTAGACCACGGTGTTACCGGCACCTCTTCGACAAAGTAGTCCTGCGTCTCGGTCTGAGCGAAGTGCTCAAGCGCGAGCCGCCCGCTTGGGTCCATCCGGACATCGTCGCCGCGCTTGATGACGGTCTGGCGCAGGCTCTCGGATCGCCCAATGAATCGCGATTGCTGGCCCTGGCCATCGGTACTGATTCTCAGCCGACCGTCCGCGAGGGCTTCCGCCACCTTGACGACGTTACCGGACTCATTCGGCGGCATCATCCCAACAACGGCGTATGCCTCGTTCAAAAGCACGCGCGTACCAGCCCTGAGAGTTGCTCGATCGACCGCCGGGTCGCACAGCGCTACCATCTCCGAGTCTCCCTGGCAGATGAGGATCTTCTCGCCTTCTAGCTCGCGGAGGAAAATGCCGATCCTATTCGCCGGCTGGGTCAACTTCTGGTAAGCCTCTTCGTACTTGGCGAGCAGCTCGTCTCGCTCTTCGGCACGGCGCGCTTGTGCCTTGAG
The DNA here is from genome assembly GCA_016788115.1 of Chthonomonas sp. Lineage (NCBI taxonomy): Bacteria > Bacillati > Armatimonadota > Chthonomonadia > Chthonomonadales > Chthonomonadaceae > Chthonomonas > Chthonomonas sp. Next base: position 170,663 of record JAEURR010000005.1, read on the forward strand.
CTGCTCTTGGAGGGCGTCCAGGTACGCGCGGGCCTTGGTATCTTGGCCAGCTAGCTCTTCGAGCTTCTGCACGATCTTCTCTAGCTGATCACCATGTTCCGACATAGCCGATTCTACGCCGAATCGCGGTCACGGGTCGCTGGTTGGGCAATGGATCAACGACGAACTTCGGGGTCGTCTTCGTATGGCTCGTCTACACCCGCCGGTCGACGGCGTCGTTTGAGTTCTTCTTTGGCGGCCATGCAAGCCTTGCTCGCCGCCGTCACGAGGTCATCGTACGTCGCGTCAGGGTGCAAGCCGTCGCGGAGCGCAGAACGTCGTCCGCCACTCACGCCGATGCAAAAAGTGATCGGGCGACCATTTTCGTCTGTCAAGTCGTTTTCCGCGCGCTCTTTGATCACGTGGGCAAGCTCTTCGGCCGAGCTGCGTTCACGGACCGAACCAATCGCAAACTCGTCTCCGCCGTACCGAACCAATAGGTCGCGCTTGGGGTCCACGCAATCGCGCAATAGGTTCGCCACCCGCCGGAGAACCTTGTCCCCGAAGACGTGGCCGTACTCGCGATTGTAGTGCTTAAAATCGTTGAGGTCGAAGAAAAGGATGGAGATCTCGCGTCCCTCGCGTAGCATCTCAATGCCCCACTCGCGCAGCCGCTCGCCGGAGCCTAGGTTCGTCCGTGCATCCCACGGACGCAGGAGGTGTCGCAGCAACATGGTCGAGGTGACCATGCCGATGAAGAGGTCTTCGTCCATGACGACTGCGAAATCGACATCCGCATCATGCATCTGCTGGGCCGCTTTGTGGATCGGCGTGCTGGCCTCCATGACGAGCTTGGCGGGCTGCATGAGCGCGTCCATAACGATGTCGGCGGGGGCAGTGGAGAGTTGATCCGTGGTGACCACGCCCAGCACCAAGCGGCCTTCCATCACCGCGAGCGCGCGAAGATGGTGCCCCTGCGTGAGCATTCTTGCAGTATCGACCCGGTGTCCAGCGTTTACCCACACCGGTACCAAGTTCAGCTCTCCTAAAGTTCTCATTCCAAGCAATGCCGAGATGTCGGCTGTAACCTCATATCCACGTTTGTACGCCGGTTGCAACGACCGATCTACGGGGTTCGGGGCGAATCCCGCTGAACTACGAGCACTCAGCAGCACGTTCGCTCAGACGCCCCAAAAGCCCGAAACGTTGCAGTTCAATGATGACCCTTGTCAACCAAATGGTTAAACGCTACGATCCATGCGTCTTCCAGGTCCTCTCGCTCCGTCAATGGGTGCCCAATCATCTGATCGTGTCGGAAGTACGCCTGGCCTGTGGTCAACCCAAAGTACCCCGCGACGTGCTCTTCGCGAATGCCGAACCGATGCGCCATCACGTAGACCGCAAGGTTCAGGACATCGTTCGGAGCAATCTCAGGAAATGAACGTGCGGCGACTTCGACCGCCTCATGAATAACGTCCCGAAGGTCCCAACCTTCGAGCGCAACACCGGCCCCGAACACGAGTCCTAGGGCCTTGTGCTCACGATCCTCGGTCAGCCACTCGCTGTCGACGATGCTCAGCCGAAGCAAGTTGCCTCTCAGCGACTGCCCGTTGCCGGGCAAGTACCGCGCCATAAGCCAAATCAGCCGATCGGAGAGCATAACGCCTAAACTTGCCGCCATGCGCCGCACAATCAGGGCTCGCTCGGAGAAAGTTGGCTCGACGATCTCGCTCCACGACCACAGACGAGTGCAGGGCAAGAATGCCTTGAGCCAGCGGGAAAGTTTGGCCTGCTCGAAAACAATCAACGTAGGCTTGCCCGAACGAATCCGGTGCTCCAAAGCCAGCCTCAACCGGTGCTTCGCCCGGGGATTCCGGAGCACGGCCTGCCCATTGTCGAGGAGTAGCGGAGTTTGGAGTTCCAGCCGTGGATCGTCCTGCTGAAGTTCAGGGACCGAGAGCGTGATCGGCTCGTAGCCGAAGCGACGCTTGCTTACCTCTGAGACGCACGCCAGCAAGTGGGTCTTTCCCCACCCGCTGGGGCCAACCAGGGCCACGAACGGGAGCAAACCATTCGCGAACAATAGGCTCGATTCGACCGCACGCACGTTACTCGGCAGTGCCGCGAAGTTTGCAAAGTCGACGGCAGAAGGCCGAAAGAGGGCATCGGACAGCTTGCCACCTTGCGTAACCCGGGACCGAATCCTGCGGCTCGACGTGGTGGTCATTGAAACATCCATAACTTCCCTCTTGATCTTCATCCCAGTTGCCCAGGCCCCTCAGAAAATCACTGTGTCAGTGTGCCATGGGGCGTCTGCAGGCGGTCAAGGCTTGACTTTCGAACGTTAACGGATGGTTAGGCAAAACATAGGATTGTTGCGAACCAAATCGCAATAATTGTAAATTTCGAAGGAGTTTGCGCACTCAATTCCCCGCCGCTGTCCCCGCGTTATCCCCACGATCCCTAGTGTTTGATCCGTTTCCAGTACGCTTCGAACTCGAAGTTAGGACTGTGCGGGGGAGTGTGGCAATTTGCGCAACTCTTGGACCCAACTTTGGGCATGGGTGAGCGTTTGGGGCTCTTCACGTGGGCCTTTCCCGCGCCGTGGCAACTCTCGCATCCGACGTCGGTCATATTAGGCGTTTTCTTGCGTGATTGGAATCCGTCTTTTGCGGTCAACCCCACGACGTGGCAGCCGACGCAATCCGGATCGCGGTCCTGGTTGACCGCCTCCAGCGTCTTCAACGCTTGTGCATGCTTAGAGTGCTGCCAGACGCTCTTGGCCGGGGAATGGCAACTCTGACACGTGCGATTTCCCACGTAACCTGCTGAGCCGCTGCGGGGAATCGCATCCAACAACCCTTCGGTTGTGACGCGCTTTAGGTACCGCTGGAAGACCTGAGTTACCGCGGCATCGTCCGCCACGTCCGGCCCGAGCGACACCGCAGTCGCGCTCAGATACCGATTGCCGCGCATCCGTACGACCAAAACACTTCGGCCCTGGCTGCCCGGAGAGACGTACGCCGTGCCGTCTTGGATCACGGTCGCGGGCGGAGTCGAGCCATCGGTCTCATAAACCACGAGCGCTGCCTTAACGTCCTCATTGCGAGCCTTCGCCGCCTCAAGCGAACCTTCAAACAGGACCACTTGCCGCGGATGCGAGTCCAGCGCAAGTCCGGGACCCGCGCCCAAACGCGTGCGGAGCGAGCCCGCGCGGTCACCGAGCGCAAGGATCTGCCACCCGGCGGCCTCGGCAGATGGATTCGCAAGTGACGCCTCGTCGATCTCCGACTGAATCAATAATCCGGTTCGAGTCTGGGCGCCACGCCAGTAGGCCGTTCCCAACACCGCGTCGCCGCTCCCGAGTGCCATTGCATCGGCACGAAGCTCTTTCATGACGTCGAGCACTGCGTCAACCTTGAGTTCGCTCTGGCGTCCTGCCTCGACCACGCTGTTCGCGCTGCACAGGAGCACCGTGCTCTCCTGGCGCAAATCCCGCACAACCGTTGCCAAGCGGCGAATGCCCCCCGACATCGGCTTGGTGCATCCACACGGCGAGAGGTAGCCGCGAAAGTTGCCCGTGATCAGGAATGTCGTCTCAGGATCGCTCGGCGCTAGCAAGCTCGCCAGCACCGCGCATCCTGCGACGATCAGCCCCCTCATCTCACTTAACCACGCCGAGCACGGGCACCGTGATCTGCGGCTGCTTGGGGTCATTGGTCGCGATCTTCACCCACCCGTCAAAGTCGCCCACCGGGGCTCCGCCGACGTACCGTAGCGTTACGAAGAACTCGTCCCCTGCTCGCTGCTTCACGAACGATGCTTTCAAAAACGGGTGGCTCGTCTGGACGGCGGTGATCTTGAACGGCTTTCCCGGACGATTGAAGGTGACCGTCGTGCTCACTCCCGTCGCCACCATGTCCCCTAGGTAGGCCGCAGACGGAAACGCTGCGATGCCTCGTTGCACTTCGAACGGGCCGATGAGCGTCGGCCAATCCGGATCGTTCGTTTCAACCAAAAGATTAACCAGCGCGCGACCAGTCGGGATGTTGGGGCTCAGGAGTACCTTGATGTGGTAGCCAGCGCGCACTTTCGAGCCTTCACCCATCTCGGGGTCGGCCAGTTTCCCTCCCCAAGGCTCGACATCCGCCATGCCGACGACTCCCGCAACGGTGGCGGACTTGATCTCGAACTTCGGATCGTCCACGAACAGATAGTAGTCCACGACCAAGCCGTTCTCCTCAGCGATGAACACTCGCTTCGACTCGGGCCGCATCAGCCGGTACTTGGGTTGGATCATGACCTTGAACGGGACCTTGATCACGCTACGCTCGGGGTCGCTCGTGTAAAAGTAAATCGCTTTGTCCTGAGGTCCGATAAAGTCACGCGTGCTCATGGTGACGGTGACTAGTCCGGTACTCCCCGCGGCGATCGTCTGAGGGTTCTTGATCGCGAAGCATCCGCAGTCGGGGACGAGCGTCAGGTTCAAATCGGCGTTGCCCGTGTTGGTGACCGTCAGCGTTGCAGTCGGACGATCGCCTTGCTTGACATACCCAAGGTCGACCACACGTGGTTCAAGCACAGCGGTCGGAACCGCTGGCGTCAGTCGCTCACGCAGTCGAACTGACTTCTGTAGATCGTCAACCGCCTTGAAAATCGCGGTCGTCGCGCTCGTGTTCAGGTTCAGAATCTTATGCTCCATGGCATACAACCCTTCGCCGCGGTCCATGCACGAATTCGTCTTGTAGGTGCGCTCAAGCCCCAAGTACCGCCCGATTGAGTACGTCACCTCGTTCCGGATTTCGGTCTTCGTGATCGGTACCTGACTGCCGCCGCGACGAAGCGCAAGGACGACCTCCAATCGTGGATCGGTCGGTGCGTCCGAATCGAAGAACACCGCGCCTGCGGGCCCTGCTGAATCCGCATTCGGTGGCAGTGTCGGTTGAAACGAGAATGCCACGTCCGCACGTTGATTCAGGAAGATCACTTCGAGTCCGGGGACGTAACGTTTCCACTCCGAGATCGCCGCATCACGGGCAGTGCGGAACTCAACTTGGTCTTGAGCGCGAACGTCCTTGTCCTCCCAGTGCATCGAGAACTGCTTCTTCGGGAGTTTCAAAGCGAGCTTGCTCGCGGCGTCGAAGTCGCCTGCCTCCAGGTGGCGCTGTACTCCCAGAAACGTCGCCGCAAAGGCTGCGTGAGCACCGGGCGGGACCGACGGTCCTACTTTGAGTGAAGTTTGCGCACTAAGGATCGCAATTCCGAACAGAACCGTGCCGAACATCGTTAGATTGAAGGTACCCCCTCATCGGACGTTCACCCAAACCTCGATGTTTCACAGGTCTGGAGCGACGGACCAATTCGTCTATAATTGAGACCAGACCTGATCGCATGCTGAACTTCCTGCCCGCGCTCCTGATTCTCTTGATGCACGGCTCATTCGGAGCCGAGCAGCAGAATCGTGCGTCGCAGTGGTTAGTCGCACCCCATGCGATGTCGGTCCAGAGCCTCGAAGCTCTGGCCCATGCGCAGGTCCAAGCTGGCTCGCCCGAGCTCGGCTCGTACTCGCAGCGCTCCTTCGTCCGACTGGTCGTCGCTTACTACCTGCAACCGACCGAGACGCCGCTGCTGGATGCGGAGGAAGTCGTAACCAAGCGCACTCCGCCGCCCGTCGCATCCAACGATGTCCCGCCGCCCGATCTACGCTCGGTCGCCTCTTCGTTGATCGTGCGCGCTGGCCCCCTGGCCTAAGCCCCAGTTTCTCTCGACTGCTCCGCACGGTCAGACCTCTTTGTAGGTCAAGCGTGCCCCTTTCTCCCACCGAAATTCCTATGTTACAGACCTTACTCCGAAAGTTTTTTGACACCAGCGACAAGGACGTCAAGATGATCCTTCCTACGATCGAGCGAATCAACGATCTGGAAGAATCGATCGTTACGATGAGCGAAGATGAACTCAAAGGCAAGCCCGCGCTTTGGCGCAGCCGCCTCGCCGAAGGTTCGACGATCGACCAACTCCTGCCCGAAGTTTTCGCGGTCGTGCGCGAAGTCAGCAAGCGCCTGCTGAAAATGCGCCAGTTCGACGTCCAGCTGATCGGCGGCGTCGTCCTGCACCAGGGCCGCATCGCCGAGATGAAGACCGGTGAAGGTAAGACCTTGGTCGCCGTCTGCCCGATGGTCCTGAACGCTCTTACCGGCCGCGGCGCACACCTCGTCACCGTCAACGACTACCTGGCTCGACGCGACGCGGTTTGGATGGGTCCGGTCTATCACTTCCTCGGGCTGAGCATCGGCGTCATCCAGGGCCAGTCGGTAGATAACGATGAGCTCGGCGGTTCGTACATCTATGACCCCGGCTTCGAGCACGAAGATCCACGCTATGCCAGTCTGCGACCCGCGACGCGACGCGAAGCGTATCTCTGCGACATCGTCTACGGCACGAACCACGAGTTCGGGTTCGACTACCTCCGCGACAACATGGCGTTCGAGAAGGAGCAGCTTGTGATGAGCGAACTCCACTTCGCCATCGTTGACGAAGTTGACTCGATCCTCATCGATGAAGCGCGCACCCCGCACATCATCTCCGGCCCCTCGGCCGACGATGTCTCGCACTACCGCATCGTCGACGCAGTCGTGCGCCGCATGGAGCCCGAGACCCACTACACCTCGGACAAGAAGAACCATTCGGCGAGCTTGACTGAAGAGGGGATGGACTTCGCCGAAGAGCAGTTGGGTATCCCCAACATCGCGCTCGACCCCAAGGTCTTCCACCACTTGAATGCGTCGGTCAAGGCGTATGCCCTTTTTGATAAGGACGTGGACTACGTCGTCCGCCAGGGCGAGGTCGTCATCGTCGACGAGAACACAGGCCGCATGATGTTCGGCCGCCGATTCTCGGATGGCTTGCACCAGGCGCTTGAAGCCAAAGAAGGGGTCCAAGTCCAACGCGAGAGCCAAACGGTCGCCGTCATCACGTTCCAGAATCTGTTCCGCTTGTACGAGAAGCTCGCCGGCATGACCGGCACGGCCAAGACCGAAGAGGACGAGTTCCGCAAGATCTACGGTCTGGACGTGGTGAGCATCCCCACGAACCGCCCGATGACGCGTGTGGACCAGGACGACATCGTTTACAAAACGGCCGAGGGCAAGTGGCGCGGCATCGCCCGCGAACTCCTCCGCGCGCATTCGCACCTGCAGCCGGTCCTCGTCGGTACGCGCTCCATCGAGATGTCCGAAGTCGTTTCGGAGCGGCTCAGCTCGGAAGCACTGCAAAAGCTCATACTCATGGACCGCCTCTACGATGCCCGCGAGAACCGAAAGGACCTCACGAAGGAAACGCGTCGCAGTATCAACTCGGTGATGGACCTCTCGCTCATCGACACCAAGCTGGAAACGCTGAAGACCTTGGCCCAAGAGATCGGCATCGCCCGGGATCCGCTCGCCGCCGAGCACCGCGACTGGTTCTTCGCCAAGAACGGGATCAGCGCCGATTGCGCGGAGACGTTCGAGGATTGCTTGCAGCACGGCATCCCACACAACGTCCTCAACGCGAAATACCACGAGCGAGAGGCGCTCATCATCAGCGAAGCCGGTCGCAAGGGCGCGGTGACCATCGCGACCAACATGGCTGGACGCGGTGTGGACATTCTGCTCGGCGGACGCATCGCCGACCAGATCATCCAGCAGGCACGCGACGCCGACGATGAGGCCGGTGTCGACGCCTTCAAGCATGAGTACGAAGAGACCATGGCCGGGTTCCGCCGCGGTGGCAAGCAACGCGCTGCTCCCCCGCTGCCCGTCGACGACGCCGAGCGCCGCGGGCTCGCGGAAGAGGTTCGCGCGCTTGGAGGACTGTACATTCTCGGTACCGAACGCCACGAGAGTCGCCGCATCGACAACCAGTTGCGAGGCCGCGCGGGGCGCCAAGGCGACCCTGGCGAGTCGCGGTTCTTTGTGAGCCTGGAGGACACGCTCTGGAAGATCTTCAACGCGAAGATGCTCGAGAACCCAATGCTGAAGACCTGGCCCTCGATGGAAGAAGTCAAGGCTGGATTCCTCAGCAAGATGATCCTCAAAACGCAGGAGCGGATTGAGAATCACTTCTTCGAGGCGCGTAAAAACGTTCTTGAGTACGACGACGTTTTGAACTCGCAGCGCGAGCACGTTTACGGCATGCGCCGCGAAGTCCTGCTGGGCAAGGACGTGACCGACGACATCCTGAAGGGTATCGACGAGGTCATCGAAGACGAAGTAAGCCAGTCGTGGGTCCTTGACGACGATGGGCATCAGGTTCTCGACATCGACGGACTCTACGATCGCATCAACACGATCTTCCCGCTCGTCGACTACGCCACACTCGAAGAGGTACGCACCGTGGAGGGACCGGCCCTGGTCGGGTTCCTACAGGAGAAGGCGCACGAGGCCTACCAAACCAAGCGCTCCGCCGTCGGCGACGAAATGATGGAGATGCTCGAACAGAAGGTCATGCTCCAGTCAGTCAACGACAACTGGATGGAGCACCTGCAGATCATCGACTACATCCGTGAAGGCATCAGCCTGCGCGCTTATGGTCAGGTTGACCCTTTGATCGCTTACAAGCGAGAAACGTACGACCTCTTCCAGGCGACTGAACGCAAGACCCGCGACCAGATGGTCAGACTCGTCTTCCGCGCGAATATCCAGGTCCAGTCTCCCGAGGAGAGCTACGAGTCGGAGGCTGCGCCTGCCATGGCCGCGACTGCCGAACCCACTGGCACACCGGGCACTTGGCCGGACAACATCGATCCGAAGTTCATCGGTCGAAACGACCCCTGTCCCTGTGGCAGCGGCTTGAAATTCAAGAACTGTCACTACGGCAAGTTCCGCGAAACTGGCACGATCTAAGCCGGTCCATCGGAATCCCGCAGAGCCACGAACCGAACGGTTTGTGGCTCTGTTACTTGGGGCCCACGAACGGTCCGATCCAGTCGCTCACGAGCGAAGTGGGCCTTCGATCGCTGAGGAGCGGATCGACGACCCCAAGTCCTGGCAGCAACGCATCAAACAGATACCGGGACTCTGCGCCTGCTCGGTCGCGGTAGACGTTGATCGTACTTCGGCTGAGCAACTGCGTCAGGTCGGATCGAAACACAATGTGCCGAGCCGCCCCGCGATTGGGGCTTAGTGGAATGGACGCCATGCTCGCGGAGCGCAGGTCAGCAGCGAAGGTCTGGAGCGTGGACGGCGGGATCTGCGCGCTGGCCATCGTGAGCGAACTCCCGGGCGGCAGAGCCTCAATCTTCGCGCGGAGGTCCGCCGGGAGCGCGGCGAGGAACCTGAGAATGACGGTCGCCCGAGGGAGATTGCCCATGCCAGCGGACGGCTTCGCCCTCCCAAAGGATTGGACCTTTGCGATGCTCAACCCCTTGGCCCAGTTCATCGCTTCCTGCAGCGTCATCGGCTTCTTCGCTTGGGTGAGCCACTCGGATGCGCCCGCAAACTCGTACCGACGATCCAGAAACGCCCACACATTACGGACGACCCAAACCCCGTCGATCTTCTCGTACACTGCCCAGGGGATGTTTGCAACCGCCGTGTCTGGCTCGACTGACCCACCCAGCATCGCCACCGATTGCGCTTTCCACCCGGTTTGCCCGATCGCCGGTGCCAGCTTTGCGAGCTCCGCTTCTGGCCCGGCGGGTGCCGCAAGATCGCGGACTGGGCTGACCTCCATGACCACTTCACTGCCCGATTGTTGAGCAAGCGCCACTAGCAGGAATGCGACCGACTTGGGGTTTACCCCTGCCTTGAACTTAGCAGGGCAGCTTTTTGGTTGGCCGGTTACCCAGCGGTCCCACCGTTCAGCGAATCCAGCACCTTCGTAGATCATCTCCAGCCACTTCTCGTCGCTGGGCATGCTGAGGCCCGGCACCAAGTCTGCAGCGTACCATTCGACGGTCGTCGTGCCGTCCATGGCATGCACGGAGTACTCGTAGTAAACAGAAAGGTCGAGCGGATCAAGATGGATGCGGTGCGTGACCGTCGTTGAACGCGCCCGGCGGTCCAATCGTGCGCGCTGCTCCTCCGGGCTCTGCTTGGAGGCCTTCAATTCGGTCTCGTAGGAGCGAATGTGAGCCGTGGCGTACCAGTTCACCCATGCGGGCCACCGAGTGTTGTCGCGCCACCAGTAGGCGTCGCCAGTGATGATGGGATCCTCATTCAGCAGTCTTGCGGACTCTGTGGCCCGCAGCGTGTAGAACAGCGGTCCACTCATGGGCATCTCGGCAAGGTCGCTACTGAGCAGGCCGCGCGCGACTGCCAGCCCGGCCCTTTCTTCCCAGGGCAGATCGACCTTCCAAAGGCCGTTGGTCCACCACCGATTCAATTGACTTTCCGGCGAAGCCTTCGGCTTGCCGCTTGCCGCTTCAAGGGCCCGCGTGATCGGCTCCAGATTTGGCGGGACTGTCAGGTTGTTCGTGAATGGTGCGGCCACCCGAAAGACCTTTGACCACGTGGAGTTCACCGTCGTCGTCAACTCGCGGTAGAGCGCAGAGTCGCGGGCCTTCGCCTCGGGCGCGGCGACTACGTTGAAACCGCTCCCCGCGGGCTCAAACCTCACATCGAGCGCCTGCGACAGGATCTCAATGGTCTTGTCGAGCGCTCGTTCGTGAAGTGCCACGGCAACGACCCGATTCTTCAGCGGAGCTGAACAAGTGAACACTTGGTCGCGCGTAGAGAGTAGCGCACATAGCTCAGGGAGGGTCACCACTTGCGGTTCAACCCGCCATGCGACCGGCACCAGAAGCCCCGCCAACGCACCCCAAACAGACATCGCCACTCACTGTTATGACGCGCATTGACCACTGTTGGTGCTTCAAAGGTGTATGATGCGCGATGAGTGCTTATGCAATATTTCGTGGTCTTGCCTGATGGTCAGAAGTTTGGTCCCGCTGATGCTCAGACGCTAAGCGCGTGGGCTGCCGAGGGGCGGCTAAGCCGCGATTCGATGGTGGAGGATGCCTCCACGGGCCAACGGATACAGGCGGGCTCCGTGTCGGACATTGTTTGGCCGATGACCGCGCCGCCTGAACCGACCCCGATGACTCCCCCAGGACCCATGGATGTGCCCCAGAATCCGTACCAAAATGCCAGTAGCAACTACTATCGGGACCCACCGCAGCCCGCAATGGGCTGGGCCGAGCGCCAGATGCTCCAGACACACATGGCGTTCCTTGTGCTCGGGCTTCTCTGCTGTGCGCTGCCCATGACGATCCTCTCGACTGTGGCCTTCTTCACGGCGGTGACTCCCAATGGAAAGCAGCGCTCGCAGATCTTCATGATCATCGGGATCCTGTACACCCTCCTTGGCTTCGGGGCCAGGATCATGCTCAGGACAATGGTCGACTAGAACTGGTCGGTCAGGAACATCTCCGGAACTTCGGTGAATCCGCGACCCATGAAGTAGAGATCGGCGTTCGACGCGAGCAGCGGGACGCCGATCTTCTCTGTCAAGCTGCTCAGCCCAATCCACTCTGTCCCCTTGGGCACGGGCCAAACATCGGTGGGCATCTGCCCAACCGCTTCACGAACGGTCGTGCCTTCGAGGCACAGGTAGCCGTTGCCCACGCGGTCACACACCCGCAATCCCCAACTCCAGAAGCGCCACCGGGCATCGTTACGGCGCATGCGATTCGGCGAGCCCTCCGCCCACTCTCTATAGCGTTCGTGAATCTCAATCGTGGACATCTCGCCGAGTTCGGTCATTTCCGGTTCCGCCGCGACGGAGCCGCGCAAGACCCTATCCAGCGTCTCGAATCCGACCCGGGTGTAGAGAGACTCTCGGTGGGCAAAGAGCAGCGCTGGCCCTTCGCCGCGGTCTTCGGACGCTTGGAGCACACGCTCCAGCAACTGGGTCCCGATCCCCTGGCCCGCGCGCTCAGGGCGGGTTGCGACGCCCGCAATTCCAATCGCTGCGCCCCAACCAAACTCCAGCGCAGTCGTCGTAAGGATGCTCTGCATCACGCCATCCTCAAACGCCGCCCATTTGCGGTTCAGATCGTAAAGCGGTTCGGCGAAGAACACCGAACTGGCGCGCTGGAAGTCAAGCGAAAACACCTCGCACAAAAGGCGCAAGAAGTCGGGTGCCTCGGATTTTTGGATGGTCCGAATCTCGATCATGGCGTTGCGGGATCCACGCGGTTGATGCGCACATTAACGCGGACTTCGCGAACTTCCGTGGGTCGGATGCCGCTCGGGAACTGAATCGGAACGGTGAACGACTTGCTTTGCCTCAGGCCCGAGAGATCGATCGCCTCGGTCCACAACGTCTGCACCGCGGTGAGGACGCGCACTTCGCCCGAGATCGTGATCTGGTTGGGGACGACCTCGAATCCATCGACCTGATAGCCGAACGGCGGATTCCCCTTCCATCGGGGGGCGACGAGCACATTGAGCGTGGCGGGAGCTGCGGCCACCCTCGGTCGAATCGTCACCGTCCCCGGTTCGGCGCGGACCTCGCTGAGGTTGCCGCCGTCAGTCGCCACGATCTCCACTGGCTGGACGGGCGTCTCACCCGTGCGGAGCTTTGAGAGATCGAGGAAGACCCGCACTTCGCGGACCCGAGCGAGCAACGAAGCCGGTCCGCTTAGTGTGACGTGCTCGGGTTCGGTGACGGCACCGCCGTACTCCAGATCGGAAGCCAATCGTCCCCGTTCGGCCACGGTGACCGGGAACGATTTGCGCACCACGGCGGAGAGATTGATCAGCGCGGTGGGAGACTTCAGCACGACCGTGATCGCCTGAAGCGTCGGGCCACTGAGGTTGACGCGCAGCCGCTGCTCGCCTTGTTTGGCACTGCGCAGATCGACGTTTGCAGAGTAGGCATCCGTCTCGAAATCCCGTAGCAAGCTCGCGCGACCTTCGGCGACGACGTCCACTTCGAGCGGCGGGTTCACCGCCGCCAAGCTCTCAGGCAGACCACGAAGCTGCAATGGCACACGGAACGATTGCTGCACCACTTGGTCATCGAGCGCCGAGACTTGGAGCCACAAGAGGACTGCCAAGACAGCACTGAATACGATCAGGCCAAACCGCTCAACGGCGGTACGTCTCGTCACGGCGCAAGCTCCTCGTCTCGGTCAACTGCCTCAACCAACGGTTCGGTCTGCGGCTCGGCGTGACGTGGGCTCGACGTCGCCAGCTTCAACAGTTGGTGAAGGCGCGTCCGGAGCGCGAGGTGGTCCGCCAGCTTCTCGAGACGACCATTCTCAGCAATGCTGATCGAGCCCCGTTCTTCACTGACGACTACGACGAACGCGTCACATTGCTCGCTGAGCCCAATCGCCGCGCGGTGCCGCATGTGATATTCCTTCTCGACGACCCGCGACTCGCTCAGCGGGAGTCGGCATGCAGCAGCCATGACACGATTGCCCCGGATGACCACGGCTCCGTCGTGGAGCGGGTTTGCGCCGTAGAAGATCGCGTTGAGGAGCGCTGAGGTGACGTTGCCACCGATCGGCACCCCCGTTCCCACGATGTCGTCAAGCTTGTTGCCACGCTCGAAGACGATGAGCGCCCCGACGCGCAGGCTCGACATCTCAGCCGCAGCCGAGACGACTTCCTCGGCGACTGCGGTGGTCAGGTCAGACCGGGCGAGCGTACCGTCCGTGATCAAGCCGAACTTGGCGAACCCTTCGAGCGCCTGACGCAGCTCGGGCAGGAACAAGATGACGAGCGCCACGGGCCCGAGCAACGTCGCCTTCTCCAGCAGCCAATGCAGCGTCCGCAGTTGCAGGAACTCGCTGAGGAAAAGGACGACAACGAAGATGGTGATCCCGACGAAAATCCGCCATGCGCGCGTCGATCGGACGAGCTGGAGCATGAAGTAGATCAGGAGCCCGACAACGAAGATATCGACGAGGTGGATCAGGTTGTCCACGCTCGGTCGCATCAACTGCTGCAATCGGCTAATGATCTCGTTCACGAAAGTCCGTAGTCGAATCCGATTTTAGCTAGTTTCTCGGCACAGAATGTTCATGTTAGAAACTCGACCGTTAGAATAGAATTCAACCTATGGCCGACGACCTGCTCCGCAAGCTTGACGAGATCCGAACTGAGATCGATTTGCTCGATGGAGAACTCATTCGGCTGCTGAATCAGAGGGCGGAGCTGGCCCAAGAAGTCGGCAGGGTCAAGGGGGCAGACCGCGCACCGTTCTTCACCCCCGAGCGCGAGCGGCAGATCTTCCGGAAGCTGGAGGAGTCCAACCCTGGTCCCCTCAATGCGCAGCAATTGCAGGCGATTTACCGCGAGATCATCAGTGCCGCCCGCGCCGCCGAGAAACCGCTCGACGTCGCCTACTGGGGTCCGCCCGGCACGTTCTCAAACATGGCCTCTCTGCAGACGTTCGGGAGCAGTACTAGCCACGTACCGCAAGAGTCGATCCAAGATGTGTTCCTCGCCGTCGAGCACGGACAAGCCGACTACGGCGTCTGTCCGATTGAGAACTCGACCGCAGGCGTGGTGCCGGAGACCCTCGACATGTTCCCGCAGACGAATGTGAAAATCTGCGCCGAGACGAACGTGGACATTCACCACCACCTGTGCAGTTTTGCACCCGATTTGAGCGCGGTCAAGCGCGTCTATGCCGGACCCCAACCGGCCAACCAATGCAAGCGCTGGCTACGCGGAAACGTCCCGCACGCCGAAATTGTGGAGTGCATGCCCACCACGCGCGCCATCGAGCGCGCAATGGAGGACCGAGAGGGCGCGGCGATCGCGAACAAGTTGGGGGCGGAGGTGTTCCAGATTCCTGTTCTGGTGGAGCACATCGAAGACAACCCGCACAATCGCACCCGATTTATCGTCATCGGCTATAACGAACCTGCCAAAACTGGCAACGACAAGACGAGTCTCATGTTCTCGCTACGCAACCGCCCCGGCGAGTTGTATCGATCGCTTGGTGCGTTTGTGGCGCACGGCGTGAACATGATGATGATCGAGTCACGCCCGGCGCAGCGCGCCACGTTTGAGTACATCTTCTATTGCGACTGCGCGGGCCATCACAGCGACAGCACCGTCCACATGGCAATCGAAAGCCTCAAGCTTTGTGCGCTAGAAACGACAATCTTGGGCAGCTATCCGGTCGCAGCCGAGTAATCGCTACTCGGTATCTTCGCGCGGGACGAACTCGAACCGGCTGAACCACCACAGGGACAGCCCGCCCACCGCGGAGATGAGCCCAATCATGACCGTCCAGCCAACCCAGACCGCAATCTGCTGACTCGCACCGAGGACATTCGAACCGCCGAAGAGCGCGGGGATGACGCCTCCATCACCGTGGCCAGCAATGCCGTTCAGGTACGTCGTGATCGAGAGGAAGTAGATCGAGCCGGGCATGCTCGGCACCGCCAGCTCCCACGCGAAGGCGAAGAGCAGGCAGAAGATCATCGACTTGTTGATGATCAGCGAAACGAACACGAACAGCACTACATACGCCAATGCCCCGACCGCAAACGCCACCAAGTCTCGTAGTACCAGCGAACTCATCGGGCCGACCCCGGGAATCACGATGCTGACGAGAATGAGAGACAGTGCGCCGATGACGAAGGTGATCGTCGCGGCGGCAAGGATTCTTCCCGTGAGCATCTTCCACCGGGCGACCGGGCGAGTGAGCAAGTACACGATGGTCTTCTGCTCGACTTCTTGGCTGGTGACAGCGGCCGAGAAGATGGCGCCCGCGAGCGCCAAGACACGGTACGAAAACAGGTTGCTCAGCTGAGCGTAGGTTTCGCCCGGGGTGGTTGCTGTGAGCTCCGACTGAAGCCACCTGCTCAGAGCTGCAAGGAGCATCACCACGACAAGCCAAGTCATCACCCGGCCAGGCCGTGTGAACAATCGAAGGGAACTACTGTAGATGTATCCGATCATGTTCAGGCCTCCACCAGATACTGGTAGATCGACTCCAGGTTGTTGTCGGGGCTCGTAAACCCAGTAACGCGCACCCCACCCGCGAGAATCACATGCTGCAATTCGGTGAAGAACTTGTCCAGATCACGGGTTTGAATCTCGATACACTTGTTGGTTGGCTCAAAGCTCAGGTTCGTGACAAACGGAAGTCGTACCAAAGCTGAGGCAAGCTCGTTCGGCGTTTCAGTCTCGATGGAAACGCGGTGCGGAAACTTATCGATGAGTTCGCGAATCGTGCGCAAGTCGCCGCTCGCCAGCAGGCGGCCGCGGTGCAGCAGCAGAATGTTTCGAGTCATCTGCTCGACTTCGAACAGGATATGGCTGCTGACGACGATCGCTTTGCCTTGGCTGCCGAGCTGACCAAGTAGGTTCATCAGATCGCGTCGACCGACGGGGTCCAGCCCATTCAGTGGCTCGTCAAGGAGAATAATGTCCGGGTTGTGCAGCATCGCCTGGGCGAGCTTGATCCGCTGCCGCATGCCTTTGCTGTACCCGCGAATCTTGCCTGCCGCACGCTCGGCCATCCCGACCATGATCAGCTTTTCCTCGGTGCGCTTCTCGGCCACTTCCTTACTTAGGCCGTGCAGCCGTGCTAGGTGGTTCACAAACGCGCGGCCGGTCATGTCCTCGTAGAAGTTGTCGATCTCCGGGCAGTAGCCCATGATCCGGTGCACTTCCGGATTCGCAAAAGGCTCCATGCCCTTAACGAGGACCTTGCCGGTTGTGGGTCGGAGTTGGCCCGTGAGTACCTTGAGTAGCGTCGACTTGCCCGCCCCATTCTGGCCAAGCAGGGCCGTCACGCCCGCTGGGATCGTGCAGGTGATGTCATTCATCCCGATGACCTCGCCGTACCAACGGGACGCGTTCTGGAACTCGATCATTGGACCACCTCCACCGCGCGGATCCGTCTCCAGGCGATCCCCAACGACCCGACGACCACGACCAGGGCCAACCCCACCCAAATGCCTAACGTAGGTGCGTGGATCGCGGGGAGTCCCGAATTCTGGAGGAGCGAGTAGTTGGTGCCCTTGAAGCCCATCACGTGCTTGGCCAGGCCGTTCACGATCCCGTCAATGCTCAGATGGAACATGTTCACAAAGCCCTGGGCAGGGGCGAAGTCCTGAGCCATCTGGCGACGGGATGGACGATCGGGCTCGTGACCGAACATCTGCATCATCAAGACCATCTGCACGGCCTTGGTGAAGAGGTTCGACAGGAAATACGTCGCTGCTAGCACAGCACCTGCGATGCGGCCCTGATTAAACATGCTGCTGATCCCCACAACCAGACTCGCATAGATCGCGGCGATGATCGGAAGCGCAGCGATCAGACGCAGGGGGACCCACGGATCGCGGGAAATGAACCCGTAGTCCAGATAGGTCAGCGACCCATAGAGCAAGAAGAATAGGTGCGGAACGCTGTACGCAATGAGAATGGACAAGAAGATGCCGAGCCACTTTCCGAAGAGGTAATCGGCCTTCGTGCATCGTCTACTCAGGTACACGAGCAAGGCGTTCGAGCGGTTGTCATTGGCGATGCTGCCCGCCCCGCACATGAGCGCCATGAACAGCAGGAAGATCTGTCCGAACTGCATGGCGTGGAGCATTTGATCTCCCCATTGGACGCGCTGGAAGAACGTGTTCGCACGATGGATTCCATTGCCTTGCCCCTGCACCGCGATCTGCTCGAACACGTACACGGTGATGATCAGGATGAGATACCACCAGCCCGAGAATGCGGTCAGCACCCAAAGGCCCCGCTTCTTCAGGTTGACTTTGAGAATCTGCCGGGCGATCGCCCACCAGGGTCCGCGGGACAGCAGTTTGCTGGATAGCGCGTTGCGATAGCTGAGATCAAAGACCGGTGAACTCATCGAAGCACCTCCAAGAACACTTCCTCAAGTGAGCGGTGCGCTAGCCTTACGCTCCTGATCTGTGACCCGGTCTCCGCCGCACACTGCAGCAGGAATCGAGTCACCTCCTCCGGGGTTCCGGGGGCGACGATCCGGGTGCTATGGGCATCCGACTGGATCACTTGACCTGACCGCTGCCGCACCAGATCCAGGAATGCCGTGTTCGACTCGCGCAGCTCCACGTCCACGGGCCAGCCTTCGAGCGAAGTTAAGTCGCTGATCGCGCCCTGTGACCGGAGTTCGCCGCGCAGGACGACTACGATCTTTTCGCATGTCCGTTCAATGTCCGGGAGCAAGTGACTTGAGACGATCACGTTCATCCCCTTGGTGCGGGTGATGTCGATGATCAGATCGAGCATTTCGTCGCGACCCTTCGGGTCGAGGCCGTTGGTGGGTTCGTCCAGCAGCAAAAGCTTTGGGCCGTGTACCAACGCTTGGGCGAGCTTAACTCTTTGCTTCATGCCGGTCGAGTAGGTCTCCACCAGTCGGTAGCGAGCCTCCCCCAGGCCGGAGTACTCCAACACCTCGTGGGCTCGGCGCAACGCCTCGGAAGGGCTCAGTCCAGAGAGTTCGCCCGCGTAAGCCACGAATCCGACTCCACTCATGCCAGGAATGTGGCAATCCTGCTCCGGCATGTAGCCGACGACGGATCGGATATCGGCCGGATGCGTGGCAATGTCTAACCCCAGAACGGAGGCAGTCCCTCCCGCGGGCTTCACGAGCCCCAAAAGCGTCTTGATGAGCGTGGACTTCCCCGCACCGTTGGGTCCCAGGAGCCCAACACAGCCCTCCGGCACCTCTACGGAAAACTGGTTCAGAGCGACGAATCGCCCGTACTGAACGGTGAGGTTATGAATGGAGGCAACCGGCATACTTTGACACTTTACAACCTAAGGGCAATTCAAGTTCCGGCGAACGTCCCGTTGACCTATTCGATGAACTCGTCGCCACTCGGCGGGCGCTTGAGAAACGCCTCGATGAAACCATCGATGTCGCCGTCCATGACTCCGATCGTGTTACCGGTCTCGTGACCCGTTCGATGATCCTTGACCATCGTATACGGCTGCATCACATAGCTCCGGATCTGGCGACCCCACGCCGCTGGACCCCCGTCGCCCTTCAATTCCTTGAGCTTGTCCGCTGACTGAACGCGCTGCACTTCGGCCAAGCGCGCCGCGAGGACCGACATGGCGGACGCTCGGTTTTTGTGCTGCGACCGTTCGTTTTGGCACTGCACCACGATTCCGGTGGGGATGTGGGTGATGCGGATCGCCGATTCGGTTTTGTTGACGTGCTGTCCACCGGCACCGCCCGCGCGCAACGTTTCAACCTTGAGATCATCCGGGTTGATGTCGACTTCACTCTCTTCAACTTCTGGAAGTACTTCGACCTTGGCGAACGACGTGTGTCGTCGCGCATTGGCATCGAACGGCGAGATGCGCACCAGTCGATGCACCCCGTTCTCGGCCTTTAGATAGCCATAGGCGTTTGGACCCTGGATCGAAATCTGTACTCCGCGGTAACCCACCACATCACCCGGGGTCTCGCTGAGCAATTCCACCTTGTAGTTCTTGAGTTCCGCCCAGCGCAGGTACATGCGGTAGAGCATCGATGCCCAGTCGCACGCCTCGCTTCCTCCGGCTCCCGCGTTGATTTCTAGGAGTGCATTGCGGTCGTCAAACTCGCCGCCGAGCAACGTCTGCAACTCGTACGCGTCGATGTCCTTCACCAACTGAAGGGCCATTTGGTCGGCCTCTTTCTCGATGTCCTCTGAGGGCTCAGCGCGCAGCATTTCGTACAGCTCGCGCACATCTTGCTCCGCCTTGAGCAGGTTGTCGAGAGGAGTGAGGCGACCCTTGAGAGAACTCAGTCTTCGAAGAAGTTTGTTGGCAGCAGAAGGATCGTCCCAAAGTGTAGGGCTCGCGGACTGCTCTTCCAACTCCGCAATCTGACTCTGCAGGCGCGGTCGATCCAAGTGAACCGCTACCGACTCAAGCCGAGCCCGCGCTTCATCAAAAGCGTTTTGCTGTTCCAGGTTCAGCATCAACCGAAGAGGATACCGCTGCAAGGTCCCCACCCGCTGAACTAAGGTGCGTCATAATCGGAAGGTATGGCGGATGCGGCAGTCGTTTGGCAGGAAGTGATGCCCTACGTAAAGAATCGGGTGACGGGTGTGGGTCTTTGGACCGCGCTCAACCAGAGCGTTGCCGTCGCGTACGAGGGTGACCAGTTCGTTATTGGAGTCCCCCACGAGAGCGGTGATCTCGCCGGTCACCTGCGCATGCAGTCCACGAAGTTGATCATCGAGCGGTCGCTTGCCGACGTGCTGATGAAGAATGTGCACCTGCGCGTCATCGAAGGGATCAGCTCGCACGATTGGGAACTCGTCAAGCGAAAGGACGAAGAGGCAAAGCGACTGCAAGAGGCGGCTCTGCAGCGTGTGCAAGCCGAAGTTGCGGCGCGGAGCAGCTGGGAAGGAATCTACGAACAGATCAGCCGGCAGTGGGCGAGCATGCCCAACAAGTCGCTGCCCCAGAACCGCTCCAAGTTCTACCACGAGGCAATCCGATTGCTCAAAGAAGCGCTCAGAACCCACTCGGTGGAAGACGATCTAAACGAGCGTAACTTCGCCCGGTGCATCGAGCGTGTGGCCCAGTACACCGAGATCCCCAGCGCAATGGTCGCCTACGATCTCTTGCACCGAAACCCGTCCTAACCACATGGTTGAGGCGGTTATTCTCGGTTCGGGAACCAGCAATGGAGTGCCGACGCTCGGCGTCGAGTACTCGGCGGAGTTCCTCGCCAAGCCTAAGAATCACCGCACTCGTTCCAGCCTGCTGTTGCGGGGTCCGGAGGGCAATCTGCTGGTCGATTGCAGCCCTGAAATGCGGTTGCAGCTTCTCCGCGAAGATGTCAGCCAAGTGGACGCGGTGATCATCACGCACACGCATGCGGACCACATCATGGGCATGGACGACCTCCGCGCATTTGTTCTGAAGACGGGGCGCGACATGCCCGTCTATGCCTACCCTGAGCACCAGGTGGATATCCGTCGCGTGTTCGCCTATGCTTTCGCCGAACTCCCGCCCGGCATCGAAGTCCCGCGCTTCGAGTTGATGGACTTGCCCCCGGTACTAAAGACTTGCGGAATGGAGGTGCAGAGCTTCCGCGTTCGGCACGGCGCAACGGAGGTTGCCGCGCTGAAGGTGAACCGCTTCGGCTACATCACGGACGTGAGCGAGATCCCGGCGGAGGTCTGGCCGCACTTTTGCGACCTGGACACTCTGGTCATCGACGCGGTGCGGCGCCGCCCTCACCCAAACCATCTCCACTTTGCACGGGCCATCGAGGTCGCCGAGCAACTCGGGGCAAAGATGACCTACTTCACCCACCTGAGCCACGACTACGATCACGATATCACCGAGCGGGACGAGTTGCCCCCCACCATACGGTTAGCCTTCGATGGCTTGCGCATCGACATTCTGTAGGGTGAAATCGCGAAGCGAAAGTCGATTTCTAACCCTTAGGTTAAAATTTCTCGAAAAGTTCTTAGGTTTGGCCTAATCATTCGGGTGGAATCGTCCAATAGCATTCCTAACAGGGGGTCTGTCGCCTTCTAGAGGGGAAGTTATTTCGTATGCCAAAAGTTGTCGGAGGAATCTTAGCTCTGATTGCACTTGGCGCGAGCATGCTTGCCGAAGTCGACCCGATCACCTGCCTGACACGAGGCCTCATTGCTTACTGGGTGGGTTCGATTTTCACCCAACTATGGTATGTCTTCTTTACAATACGAGTTCAGAAGGCATCTGAATTGGCAACAGAGGACGCGGAAGCGGTACAGTCTGGGGAACCGGAACCCTCGGATCAGGATGAAATAACCGAACCGGTAGCAAAAGCATCGTAGGTTGGTGAACAAGGATGGCTCTTTCGCCCGAACAATTGAAGCGTGCCTGGGTTGATTTCAAGGTCTACAAAGACCCGAATGCTCGTGTCGAGCTGATCAACCACTACTCTTACCTCGTGAAGATCACCGCTGGCCGATTGGTCACTTCGATCCCTGGTGGCCTCGACCGAGAAGACTTGGTCGGAGCTGGAGTGATTGGGCTCATCAAGAGCGTCGATCAGTTTGACCCTACTCGCGACGTCAAGTTCGAGACCTACGCCATCGCGCTTGTTCGCGGTGCAATTCTCGAAATGTTACGCGACGAGGACTGGGTTCCACGTTCCATCCGAGAAAAGCTTAAGGCGCTCGACCGCGCCCAGATGGCTCTCGAAAGCAAGAATGGACGCCCGGCGACGGAGCGTGAGCTGGCCGAGAACCTTGGCATCAGCGACGTAGAAGTCAGCGAACTCCTCGTCCGCCTGGGCCGAACCAACGTTTACAGCCTCGACGACGTACTCTCGACCGGCGATGGCGACGACAACATCAACTTCGTGGACATGATCGTCGATCAGGGGGCGAGCACGGCCGCCGAAACCGAAGGACGCGAAGTCCGACGGATTATGTCGGCGGGCATCGATCGGCTTCCTGAGCGCGAACGACTTGTCGTCGCGCTTTATTACTTTGAAGGGCTGACCTTCAAAGAGATCGGCAAGGTACTCGGCGTCAGTGAATCGCGCGTGTATCAACTGCACACCCAGGCGATGACCCGCATGCGCAACTTTATGCGCGAGCAGGGAGCCGCTCCGGTCGCATAACGGTGGTGCCCTATAGGCGAAATCGATCCTGTACGTCCGCTCACGCATCTGTCTGATCAGCAAGCGCACGATCGGTTGGTCATTCGTGCGCGCGAAGAGCAACGACGCCATCCGCAGCAGCACACCCCGGAGGACCCGCAGGATGTGGTGGAATTGCACGCCGACGAAGAACCCGAGACGGCGGTCCACCTCATCTTTGGGCCTGATGCTTCCCCCGGACACCTGGACATTTCTGCCTGATTCACCGAAGATTGAATGGGCCAGGCACGAATCTTGCCTTCGCGGTGTTGAACCCTCGCGGTAGGTTCGTCAATCCTGCGTGGGGTACCCTAACGCCAGCATTCTTGCGGAGATAAACAGTTTGAAAGTGAAAACCTTAAAGTATTTACCCATCCTTGCGGCACTCGCGGTCGGCCTCACAGGCTGCGGCAAGAGCGGCCCAGCTGCCTCGAAGGGCGACACCCTTGCCATCGTAAACGGTGAGAAGATTTCTCTCGACGAGTACTTGCGGTACATGGAGAACAAGCCTCAGATGCGGGTCGTGACCGGTGACGGTCAGGTCGCCGCCGCGCAGGTCGCGGACACGGTCGGCTTCCAGTCGCTCCAGGACTTGATCCAGCAGAAGCTCGTTCTGCAAATGGCCAAGGACGAGGGCGTGCTGCCCACCGAAGACGATTTGATCAAGGAGATTGAGTTCCAGAAGAAGCTTCGATCGACCTTTATGAGCGACATGACCCGGATCGGTCTCACCGTAGACGATATTCGCGTCCGCCTCAAGGTCGACTTGGCTCGGGAGCGTTTGCTCACGAAGAACATCACGGTCAAGCCCGAAGAAATCGACCAGTACATCAAGGACAATCCCCAGGCTTTCACCACGCCAGCGATGGCTGAGACGCTGTACATCTTCGCTCGCAATGAGGACCGCAGGGCGGTCGTCGAGAAGGAGCTCGCTCGCGGTCAGGCGTTTGCCACCGTTGCGGCGCAGTACAGCCAGAATCAGAGCCCGGACGGCAGCAATGTGTATCAGGAGCGCGTCATTGAGCGCATGCCGGTCCAGTTCCGCGCCGCGATTGTCAAGGCAGCGGTCAGCACCCAGACCGATTGGATTCGCATGGACGACGGTTTCGTCAAGTTCTACGTCCGCAACAAGACTGAAGCCAAGAAGGAGACCATCGACGACACCAAGAAGGAAAGCGTTCGACGCCAGTTGGCCATCCAGAAGGGTATGCAAGCTCGCGAAATCGACAAGACCCTCTTGAACAAGTTCAAGGAAGCAAAGATCGACGTCAAGTACGACCCGCTCAAGGCTCTGTACGGCGACTTCGACAAAAAGCTGAAGGAGACCAAGTCCGGCGCGACCGGCAGCTAACGCTCCAAAGAGGCTCTCGATGCGGCGTGACTCCTCGTGGGTCACGCCGCACTCTTTGCCAATGTGCATTTTTGTACGAACTTTTGCAGATAGACCTCATCCTGGTAGAAAATCGTGGAACAAGATGAGTAGCGCCAGTGATTTCGCTGGCCGCTGAACCGAGCACAATCGCTTATGGACCGAAGAACCGAACTACTGAAATGCGCCTACGAAATCGTAGGGCGTGATGGGCTCGAAGGGCTGCACGCCCGGGCAGTCGCGTCGGAACTCGGGATCAACCATGCGACCGTGCACTACTACTTCCCGACTCGGAACGACTTGCTTCTGGCGCTCGTGGACTATGCCGAGGAGCGGTTCCTCAAAGACCGTGAGGCAATCCTGGCGCGAGCATCCGATCCGATCTCGAAGATGGAGGCGGAGATTGCCTTGTACGAGGCCTACTGCCGCCCCGCAAGCCGATTCTTTCGCGTCTGGACGTCGCTATTCGTTGCAGCCCAATCGAGCGACGTCCTGCGCGATCGACTGCGCCGATTCAGCAACGTGTGGACCCAGCGGTTCGCAGATACGAAGAACCTCGCGGGCTATGCCACGACGCTAAGCCAAGGACCGCTCGCCGAGCCGTACACGTTCATTGCGACGATGCTCGGGCTAGGGCTGATGGCGCAATTGCACCAGAACCTGGACGACACCCGCTTCCGGATCGACAAGATCGTCGACACCGTTTTTGAGCGCAAACCGGACTAACCGTTCGGTCGCCAGCAAGCCACGCGGTGGCCACTTCCATCTGACTCGAGCGCGGGGTCCTGCTCACACTGCTCAGCCCTTAGCGGACATCGCGGCGCATACGCGCATCCCATTGGCATGGCGTTGAATGCGGGTGGCTGACCTGGAATCGATTCCAATCGATGCGCGCCAACTCGGGGGACGGAAGCCAGGAGCGCACGGGTGTAGGGGTGCCTTGGGTTGGTCAGAACCTCACCAGTGACTCCCTGTTCGACCACGCGTCCAGCGTAGAAAACCGCCATCCGCTGCGACACCTCGGCGATGACTCCGATATCGTGCGAGATGAGCAGCACTGCGGTACCGTTCTCCTCCTGCAACCTCTTCAGTAGCTGCAAAATCTGCGCCTGGAGGCTTACGTCGAGCGCGGTGGTCGGTTCGTCCGCAATCAGGACCTTCGGTTGGCACGCGAAGGCGCACGCGATCACCACACGCTGGCGCTGGCCGCCGGACATCTGGTGGGGAAACTTGCGCGCTGACTTCTCGGGCTCCGGCACCCCCACGCGCTCAAGCATTGTCACGGCTGCCTTCCTGGCCTCGGTGCGGCCCATTCCCCGGTGAAGCTCGTAGACCTCGGCGATCTGGTGCCCCACGCGCATGACGGGGTTCAGGCTACTGAATGGATCTTGCATCACGACCGCGATCTCTGATCCTCGGATCTGCTGCCAGTCTCGTTCGCGCAAACTCATCAACTCGCGCCCGGCAAGCCGGATCGATCCGGTGACCACGCCCGGCGCTGGCACCATGCCCATAAGGGCGTGGCCCGTCATCGATTTGCCGCAACCTGATTCGCCAACCACCCCAAGGGTCTGACCTGCTTGCAGGTCGAAGCTGACCCCACGCAGGATTTGCGTCTGCGATATGGCGACCCGCAGGTCGTTCACTTCCAGCACCGACATCGGGCTCTATTATGGGCGACCCAGCGCATGTATACTCGCGTCTATGAGTGGCCCCATCAAGATCGTCGTCGCAGAAGATGAGGCGGCGTACCGTAATGCGCTGCAAAAGTGCCTCAGTCTGATGCCGGAATGCGATTTGGTGGCGATCTGCAAGGATGGTCAGGAGGCGCTCGACACGTGCCTGCAGAATCCTCCCGACGTGCTGCTCACGGACATCAACATGCCGCGGATGGACGGGGTCGAGCTGATCCGGCGCCTGCTTAAGCAAGAAAAGGATGTCCGGGTGGTCGTACTGACTGTTCAAGAAGACTCGGACACGGTGTTTGACGCGATCCGCGCAGGTGCGTTAGGCTACTTGCTGAAGACCTCCACGCCGAACGATGTAGTGGATGCGATTCGCTTTGCCGAGCGCGGCGAGGCCAAGATCACGCCGAAGATTGCCGCGCAAGTGCTCGCCGATTTCCGGCGAGTCCGTGAGGACGATGACACCGACGACACCGAACTGTACGTCCTCAGCGACCGCGAATCAGAGATCCTTGATCTGATTGCCAAAGGGCTCCGAAACAAGGAAATCGCCAGTCAACTCTGCATCGCGGAGAAAACGGTGAAGAACCACGTGAGCAATATTCTCAAGGCGCTTCAGGTCAACAGCCGCACCGAGGCGGCGATGAAGGCGCTTCGCGCTAAGCTCGTCGCGGATAACTAACCGGTCCACTTAGGGCGGAAGTACGCCAGGTACGCCGCCCGCAGCGACGAGATCGTGTTGATGAGCCCAAAGATCGCGGCAAGAATCCACCATAGAACCGGCTTGAGGATGACCGACCACCAGTTGATGGAATCTAGCCCCTGCTGGCTGGCGTTCCACAGGGTCCAGATGGTGTGGCCGATGAAGATAAGCGCCACCAACGCGGTGATTCCGAAAACAATCAAGTCATCGCGCAACGCACGCCACGCGTGATGCCGTTCGTACGTCCCACGGGGAAACACCATCGCCGCCACCAGTGGGCCAAAAACCGGTACGGGGATGCTGACCAGGTACGCGCCGGCAGCAAGGACCTTGCCGTGACTCGATACTTCGGCGTTCACCAGATTTGTCATCATACTGCCCTTACGATTCGCAATCGACACGCGTTTCAGAGGGGGACCCATGTCCAACTGTTATACTTCTTAACATTCTTATGCACGCCCGACTTGCTGCTCTTCTCGCGATTGCCCTGTGTTCATGCCATGTTTCCTGGGGCGAAGTTATTGCCCCGGATCCCGCCGAACAGCTGGCGAGCTTGCGCGACGAGAGCGTCAACATCCTCTCACGGCTCGGCGATCTCACCAAGAAAAGCGATGTGCTGAGCACCGAAGAGGGCATGAAGCTTTTGCAGGAGCTCGTCGATCAGATGAAGGATGTCAACGCGCGGATTCGGGCGCTCGAAGCCACGATTGCGCAGCAGCCCAAGCCCGCGGCCCCCAAATTCCCAATCACGACTCCGAACGGATACATCCAATTCCAGTTCCGTGATAGCGATCGCCCTAGCGCGCGGCAGAACTCGTTCCACTTGCGCCGTGTTCGACTTGGCGGACGCGTGCAGATCGATCCTCAGACCACCGGACGCTTCTCGTATGAGCTCGCTTCCGGCGTCGGTGCGGTGACGGGAACGGTCCGCGAAGCGTCGATCGAAAACCAGCGGGGGATTCTTACGCTTCGGCTTGGGCAGTTTGCCGCTCCGATGGGCTACGAAATCCCGCGCTCTTCGGCGGACCGCGAGATGCCTGAGCAATCGACCATCAACCGCACGCTCTTCGATTCCGAGTTTGTGGTCGGCGTCTCTGGCACCGTCGCAGTGGACAAGCGCTTGTCCGTGACCGGCGCGGTGGTGAATTCGCTCGCCACGTACGATCCAGAGCAGCGCAACCTCGCCCAGGGTGGTCCCGGACGTCGCCAAGCGGTCATTGGAAGCGTGCGCTACAGCGACGGCAGAGGGCTCTCGGTGGGGCTGAGCGGGTTCACTGGCGTCCGTCCTGCATTCGCGACCGGCACCACCGCCACCAACGGCAAGGAGATTATTGCTCCGGCCGTTCGACGGTCATTCGTACTCGTCGATGCATCGGCCCTCGGGGTCTGGGACTCAAAGATTGATCTCCGCGGCGAGTACCTGTTCGGTACTGACCGCAACAACCTCGGCAGCAACTCGGCCAGCGTGAGCCGCAACAAGGCGAATCTGAACGGTTGGCATGCGTTGCTTTCATACCGAACTCGCCCGAATCAGCGCGCGTTCGTACGATTCGAGGAATTCGACCCGAACACGTTGACGCGCCGCGATGTGGTCGGTGCGATGGGGTTGGGCTACTCATACGACATGAATCCCAACACCCGCCTGACGGCAGCCATCGAATGGTTCCGAGAGCCTGCCGGACGCACCCGCATGCTCACCCTCCGCAGCCAAATTCGCTTCTGAACCCGAGCCGAAAGTGCCCTCCGCGGAGTAGAAACAAGGGATGGTTAACGTTGAATGGAAGGGCCAGATGGCCTTTGAAGCGAACCCGCCTTCGGGCAATCGATTTGTCATGGACGCATACCCCGAGGCCGGCGGTGCCAACCGCGGACCGACCCCTTTGGAAGCCCTGCTGAGCAGCATCGCTGCATGCAGCGCGATGGACGTTATATCGATCCTTGAGAAGAAGAAGCAGGTGGTGACTTCGTACCGCGTCGAGGTTGACGGCGAGCGCAGTGCACCCGAGGGCGCGTACCCCCGCCCCTACACCTCGATCACGGTGCGGCACATCGTCGCCGGTGATAACTTGGACCCAGCTGCGGTCGAGCGGGCAGTTCAACTCAGCGATGAGAAGTACTGCACCGTGGTGAGCACGCTGCGTGCAGCTCCTGAAGTCAAGAGCGTTTGGGAAATCGCTTCGCCGGTTAGCTGAGCCGCTCGTGGCCCGGGCTCGATTGCGGTCGCATCCCGAGGAGCAGTTCGCGCTGAGCTGCGCTCTGCTCGATCGTGGCGATAATCGCGCACTCTAGCGTGTCCAACCTTGTTTGGAGGTCTGCGCGAGTGCGTTCGTGCGTCTCGACGCCAATGGCGCGCCGCAAGCATTCGCCAGCAGCAGCAAACTGACCGAGTTGCTCGTGGCAGGCGGCCTGGAGGCCCAAATAGCCTGGTTCGTGCGGGTTGCGCGCGATGAGTCGGCGCAGGCATTCCAGCGACTGGGGGTATTGCCCCAAGTGCCAGTGAGCGCGGGCCGTGGCCTCAAGCGCGATGAGGTTGCCGGGTTCGAGTCGCTGCAGGCGACGGCCCAGGCGCACGACCTGTGTCCATTCCCGTGCAGAAACGCACACGGTGATCTCATCCTGAAGCGTTCGGATCCGACTCATTGCATCAACAAAAGGTGCTTGCGCACCATAGGTTCTCGCTTTTCGCATTGTGGGCTCTCCTCCATGAATGGCTCAGTTCGCACCGGCCAGCCCTGACATCACAGAGTATCTGGTTTCGGTGGCGATTGCCATTGCACATTTCTCAGGTTTGAGCCTCTTCGTACGGGCTCATGGCAATAATCTGGCGTTCTTGCGGGGGTGATTTTTCATTCCCTTTTTGGACACTGACCTTCGCCTTGAATGCCAGCGGAATTCGGGCGCGTCCATCGGGGGTCGTGACGGCGGTCATTGCGGCGGTCGCGGTCGCTTCGTTGGCCCATGTTCGGGCAAACGGTTCGGCCACATCGCGCAGGAATACAACGTAGTCGCCCTCGCCTCGGCGGCACAGCAACCCACCCGGCGGCAGGCTCGCTCGCAACCGTCGGGCAAACGCTGTTGTCGCGTGCTCATAGGAAGGCGGACCGTACTCGGCGACGATCTCTTCCCTGCGAATCGGTTCAAGGTAAACCAAGCACCCGTCGGGCTTGGCATTCATGTGCTCGGTGAACTCGCGTGGCGTGACAAGACCTTCGGCGGTGGACCGGGCTTCGATACGTCCGACCGCTTGGGTCAATTCAGCACCGATCATGCGCAGGCGTTCCAATTGCGGAATGTCGATGCCTCCCGAACGATGGGTCGCTGCGGTGATAAATCCAATCGGGCCCTCGCTCCAGCGCATCGGGATGAGCGCAAAGCTACCCACGCGCTTCTGCAGGGCGATCTTGCGGTCGATCTGATCGTCCTCGGTCGTGTCAAACATCGCTACTTCGGGCGCGCCCGCCTCAAGCCAAGCGTGCATACCTTGGGAATCTCCAAACTGAATCGCTTCTACCAGGCTGGCAGCCGCGCCTTCGCGGGCAGCGCACACCGAGTCGCCGTCATCGAGGAAATGGATCGCCAGGTGGTCTAGCCCCAGAGTAGTCCACATCTCGCGCACGACACGGGCAGCGAGGTGAACCGTCGAGTCCGATCCCGTCGTGATGCTGGCGATCGCATAGAGCGTTTCCGTTTCGGCCAATCGGCGTCGTAGAACGTCGCTCTCGAGTTCTTCGCGAACGAATCGGCTGAGAATCGGGAGCGCTTCTTCTGCAAGATCGTACGCCTGCTGGAGGTGATTCGGGTTCGAATCGTGCAAGCACAAGACCCCCAGGATGCGACCGCGATCTTTCAGAACCAGGCTGCGGGAGATTAGCTGCATGGCGGGGGACTTCACCGACCGCAGCCACAAATCGACTTGCGAGCGTAGGCTGACTTCGCTAAGATTTCCGGTGAGGGGCACAACGCTGGTCTGTGCGCGATCGGGCTGGTCGCCGCTCGTCGCGACGACGCTCAGAACTTCGCGCATCTGGGCAACGGTGTACAGCGTGACGCCGCTGGCACCCGTGATCTCGCGCAACTTATCGGTTAGGCGCTGCTGCAAGCGGTCTCCGGTTCCGAAGGCGGCCTCCAAGACTTGCATACTCACGCGGTCACGGCGGCTTCTGCGTTCCAGCGTCTGGGTGTGATCGCGCAATCGGCGGTAGTTCTCGCGCAGATCGATCAAGGCGCGCGCAAGGTCCTCGTCTAGGGTTGGTGCCGATTCAGTGATGGGCTCAGGCGCAAGGGCAGGGGTCTCCGAGGCTTGGGTGATCGCCGGGGCGGGACGGCAGGCGATCAACACGAGCAGGAAGATCGCACCCGACTGGAGCATCGCGAGTTGCGGCTCAAGCGGCGTGCGGGCGACGAGGGTCGCGGCATAGAAAAGTGCGGCGCACACGGGGGCCATCATGGCGGGGTGAATTCGATGACGAATAGTCGCATGTGCGCACGGAATCAAAACGAGAAAGCCAAATGGGAGCAGGAGGTCTTGCCGGGCAAGGGTAAGCGCAATCAAGCCTGCGTCGATGCCCGCGAGGAGGAGCGAGAGTCCGGGTCCGCGGAGGCTACGCTTCTGGGCGATAGCCACGACAAGCGCAAAGGAAGCGTAGATCGCCCCGATGCGCCAGGCCCACTCGAACGGAAGGCCTATTCCGCGAAAACTCAGCGCCACCAGCGCGCCACCACCCAAGATGCGAGTTAAGAACTCAACCATAAAGCTTCACTCTAGGTTCTCGGCATAGCAAAACCTAAAGCTCAGGGTGAGGTTCGGGAGCGCACAAGGTTTTTTTAAGGGATGCAACGTATCGGCGATGACTTACGTCTTCACTGATAACGCGGGCCACCCTCGGGCGAACTAGGGTATAACCCGGCTCGCGGGACATCCTGCACCTGCAGCGAAGCTGTAGGAAACAAAACAAATCCGGAGGTGTTGCAACACTATGAAGAAGATCTTTACTTTTCTGATGATCGTGAGCGTGATGGGCGGAGTGCTCGCTGGTTGCTCGGGCGGCGACAAGGCTGCTGAGGGCGGAGATGCCGCTAAGCCAGCAGCTGAAGGCGAAGCTGCCAAGTAACTACGAGCACTCGTAAGGCGCTTTAACGCCGCACGAAATCCACATGAGGGCCTCGGAGATTCTTCTCCGGGGCCTTGTGTGTTTACTGGCCCGGGACTTCGAGCGTCACGTCCGGGATCGAGAAGCTATCGTCTGTCTTGCCGCCATCGTCTTGCAAGTCTGCGCCGACTGAGTAGACCTTGAACACGTTGCCCGAAGCCCAGTAGATGAACGGTTTGCCCGAATACGGATCGGTTCGGGCCCACTCCGGACACTCATCGAGCCGGGCTGGGGCAATTCTTTGCGCTTTGACGATTGCCAACGCCGAGCTGTAAACCGCAAGCAATCTGCAGCGTGCGAGAGTCGCAGTCTCCAGGCGCTGGTAGCCGTCGAAGGTGCCGAAGAACATGTTCGACAGCCGGCCCCAGGGTTTGCCTTGCGACTCCGATTCCGGCCATTCGCCGCGATCCGCCGTGCTCTTTGTCGCTCGCTGTGCTGCGAGTTCGATCTGGGCATCCGCCTCCCGAGACATCCCGTCGAAGATTGAGCGAAGCTCATTGGGCGAGTCAAAGACCTTGGTGAGCGGAAGCATCGCCTCGCGACCTGTCGACCCGAGCCGCGCTTGGAATGCCTCCAGCCGCTTCTCCCGCTCGTCGTCCTTCAGCTTGCGAATCTGTTCGACCTCCGCTTGGACCATGTCGATCGACTGGTTCATCGATTCCCTTTCGTTCTTCAATAACAGTTCAAACGCGGGCCGCCTGTCCAGGGCCCCCTTCGTGGTCGCCACCACCTGCTGCAGCTGACCTGCACCCATTCCATCCAGCCCTGACGCAAGTGCGGCGCGCGCATTGTTGACGATTGTGAGGCCCAAACCCGCCACGAGCACATCCGAACCAGTGAGATCCATCCCAAACCTCATCGCGACTGAGTAGTGCTCCAGTGCGAGGCCATAGTTCTTCTCGCGCACCGCACTCTGAATCTGCAACGCCAGCGCCCGACCGATGAGCGCCCAGCCTTGGGCCTCGCTACTCAGCGAAAATGGCTTAGTGGGGACGTATTTGACCTTACAGGGGAGCTTGCTCGAAGTGGCGACCTTCGACAACATTGGGCCCAGCGCAGACAGTAACTCCTGGCGGGCCCTGCCTACGGGATTCGAGGCGCTTGTGATTCGGGTCGGAAGCGCTGCAGCCGCTCGACCGGCCAGAACGTAGCCATCGTACGCATTACCGCTGTTCGCGCTCGGCGCGAACGGCTCGGCGGGTGGGCTGTAAGTGCGGATCGCTGGCTCCGGTGCTTTCCGGCATCCCACCAGTGCAAGAAGGAGCACTCCACAACCGACCCCGGACACCGCCCATGTGCGCATAGGTGAGATGCTACCAGCGCACTGAAGGTGCCGGTCTGACCATGGGCCAAGCACACCGTATTTTCACCAGAAGTTGGACCAGGCGATAAACAAATTGTGACACTTTTCTGCGAAAAGTAAGTTTGCTGATACATTTACTGTATTGCCTTGCTTTGTTATGGGAGAAACGCATATGAAATCACGGACAGCACTCACTCTATTGGTTTCCTGCTCACCGGCCCTGGTCTTGGCCGGACTGCCCAAGGATCAAATTGTCACATCCGCCTTCGACTTCCGCCCCGTCGTCCGCATTGAGCGAGGAGACGGCGGCTATGGCACCGGATCGGTGATCGGTCGGTTCCTTTACGATAACGGGCTTAAAGGCAAGCTTTGCGTTTTGACTGCGGACCACGTCATCAGCACGACCGGGGCACAGGGCGGCGGGATCGCCGGGGGTCTCAAGATTGGGACTCGAAACCCGGACGGCAGCATCGGCACGCCGGTGACGCGCAACGCGACCGTCATTGGCCGTCAGGGCAAGGACGGTCCCCAAGGAAACGGGGCGCGAAAGTGGGACCTTGCACTTCTTGAAATCGACTGGGGGTTCCGCGACACCGAGTACGACCTGCTGGCTGGTCAGCGGTACTCCGTGGATGTCTGGGGCGGGGCAAATCTGAGTTTCACTTCTGCTGGCTTCGGTACCACCGGAGATCTGACTAAGAACGGAGGACCGATCGACACCGGCTATGAGTACTTCGCAAACAACCCCGCGCACAACGACAAGAAGCAGCGCTTCTGGAATAATCGGATGACCCTCGCGCCGAACAACACCGCCGCTCCGGGAGGCTACGTTCACGATGGCCTGGAGTGGGTGCTGGATAACATCGATCCGGCTGCCAAGACCGGCGAGGGAACCGGATTGCCAGGTGATTCCGGCTCGCCACTCCTGTTTGATGGCGCGGACACGCTCTACCAACCCAAAGTCGACACGATCTTCACCCGAAGCTTGCGCGGCGTCTTCAATGCGTTCGAGCGCCGCACGTTCGTGGGAGGTTTTGACGTTGATTGGGGATTCAAGGGCTTTGCCGTTCGGATCACGGACGACAATAAGAAGTGGATCGATCAGCGATGCTCGACCGTCGTCCCCGAACCCGCGAGCTTTGTGGCGCTTAGTCTGGCAGTGTCGATCCTCGCGCTTCGACGCCGACCCAAAGGCTAAGTACAGTACGCATCCCGGGCGACCGTCCCTCGACAAGGGGGCGGTCGCTCTTTCTTTGACATTCGATCGCGCACTGTGATAGATTGCGTTCAATCGGTCAATTCCAGACCGAAGAGGGTGCTCATGCTTGTTGTTGGAGTCATTGCCGTTGTCGTTGCCATCGTCGTCGCGCTGTTGATGTTCTCGGCAATGCGCCGCCCAGACACGTTTACCGTCGAGCGTCGTGCGACGATCCATGCGGAGCCGCACACCATCTTCGCACTCTTGAACGACTTTCACGAGTG
Organism: Chthonomonas sp.; assembly: GCA_016788115.1. Lineage (NCBI taxonomy): Bacteria > Bacillati > Armatimonadota > Chthonomonadia > Chthonomonadales > Chthonomonadaceae > Chthonomonas > Chthonomonas sp. The sequence goes on from JAEURR010000005.1 coordinate 204,906, forward strand.
GGGCAAGTGGTCGCCCTGGGAACACCTTGACCCAAACATGACTCGCACGCACGGCGGTCCGGACTCCGGGGTCGGTGCCAGCTACGCTTGGTCAGGCAACAAGAGGGCGGGCGAAGGTCGCATGGAAATCCTCAAGTCCGAACCACCTTCGAGACTCGAAATCGATCTGAGCTTCATCAAGCCGTTCCCGTCCAAGAACATCACGACGTTCACACTCACCCCAACGGGGGGCGGAACCGAGGTGAACTGGCACATGCAGGGGCCTGCGAGCCTGATGACAAAGGTGTTCGACATGCTCATGAACATGGACAAGATGGTTGGCAAAGACTTTGAGCAAGGCCTCGCCAACCTCAAAAAGGTCACTGAGAAGGCCTAGTTCAGAACCCAGGACCGTAGGCCCGCGTGGTCAGGCCCCATAAGATGTTCGCGCCAAAGCGCGGATAGTACGTCGGGTCTGACTTACCGTACCAGGCGGGGAAATTTTGGGGCGTCGGCCAATTGGGATACACCTGACTCACCTGCTTGACGAATTCATCGGCGAGGGCAGTGTCGCCCAGCAGCGTCGAGACGCCGATGCAATACCCCGCACCCCAGATCTGGGACGGCTTGTCAAAACTCTTGCTGAGTGGATACGGCCACGCGTCTGGGTAACCCACGAGGCGGTCGCCACGGAAATACTGGCGCAGGGACGCGGCTGCTTGAGCCTGTGTGTACGGAATCCGGATCTCGCGCTGGTACTTGCGCGCCAGTTCCAATCCCCACAGTGTGTACCCGTGGTGGCGCAAGTCGTTCGGCTGATTTGCAAACTTAGTCCAGAAGGCACCCTTCGGTCCGTGGTAGTTCCAGTGGGGCGCACCATCAACCATCACGCGTTCGTCGAGGATGACCTCGACCGCTCGGAGCGACTTCTCACGGAACTCCTTGATCTCGGTGGCGGTGAACGCGCGCGGAATCTCGGCGAGAGCCCGCAAGATAATCCCCGAAGTGTACGAAGACACGTTTGTCACGGGGTTCATGTCTCCGGGAGCAGCGCTGTACGCGTAATAGCCAAACGGGAGATACGTGTGCTTGACGATCCAGCGGATGGCATCGGCTATGAGTGCGTCTGCGGCCTGCACCTCGGCTGGAGTGAGCGCGCCACTCGTCCGGGCGGTGAGCATCCCTTCCAGACACACGGCGGTCGAGACGGTGTAGGGATGATCAACTCCATTGACCGAACCGTCGCCGAACGCGTCCCAAGCCTGCCCGATACCATAGCCTGGTCCATCGTCCCCGTCGAGATTCTGCCGATCCACAAGCGCGTTGAATGCCTTGGCCACCCGTTCCTTGGCGACAGGATCGCGTGTGACCCGGTACCGGTTGGATTCACAGAAGAGCAAGATGCCATGAATCTCGTCTACCGTCGCAACCTGATTGCTGAGCGAGTCGATCGCGAGAGCCATCGTGTCGGTGGGAAAAGTGCCGTTCAGCTCGGCATACCGAGTCCGGGCTTGAAGGGTCGCGGTGTCGGGCGTGATGCCACCGCCCCCCGATCCGCCTGAGCCTCCACAACCTGCGAGAGCAAGGGCGGCACAGGTGGTAGCAAGCAGGCGAAAACGCATGGGGTTCAGTGTACACCGCGAACCTGCTAAGGAGCCCCCGCAGGATCCCCGAAGGCAGCCCCGCCTGTGCTATCTTTAGGACGATGAAAGGCGTCATTCTCGCTGCTGGCAAGGGCTCTCGGCTCTACCCCGTGACTCACCACATCCCCAAGCCGCTTCTTCCGCTGGCGAACCGCATGACCATCGAGTACGCCTTCGACCGGCTTAAAGAACTTGGGATCCGCGAGGTCGCCATTGTGGTGGGCGAAAACGAAGAGTCGATGCGCGGTGCGCTCGGCGACGGCTCGCGGTTTGGGCTCGAACTGACCTACGTCCGACAGCCGGAGCCGAAGGGCCTCGCGCATGCGGTGAGCTTTGCCAAACAGTTTGTGAATGGCGACTCGTTCGTGCTGTACCTGGGAGACGCAATCTACAGTCACGGATTCCAGGAGCTTGCCGAGAAGTTTCGATCAAGCGGCTGTGCGAACCTGAACGTGCTGAAGGAAGTCGAGGACCCGCGTCGATTCGGTGTAGCCCATCTGGAGGGCGATAAGATGACCAAGCTCGTGGAAAAGCCCCAGAATCCCGAGTCGAACCTCGCGCTGTGCGGCCTGTACTTCTTTGGCCCAAAACTCTGGGAAGTTCTGCCGGACCTCCAGCCCTCGGCCCGCGGTGAGTACGAGATCACCGATGCGATCCAGCTGATGGTCGATCGCGGCATGGACGTGCGTGGCGGTCTGTACCACCACACCTGGTTCGATACCGGAACCCTCGATTCGTTTTTGGAAACAAGCCAGTTCCTCGCCGGAGACGGCCTCACACTGGGCGACTCGGCCGACCTGGCAGGGACAGCGGGCGAGCATGTGGTCATCGGCAACGGCGCGCATGTCACTTGCGCGTTGATCGAAGACAGCGTCATTTTGCCAGGCGCCGACGTCAAAGTAACCGGAACGATACGTAGATCAATACTGATGGGCAGCGTGCATGCAGACGGCGACCTGATCGAACAAATCGTTTCCCAGTAACTTGGCCAGCCCTTCGGAATCTTTCCGATGGAAGGAACCGAATGGGTGCCCGGAACTGTCAGTCATTTGTAGCTTGCATTCCGAGCAAATCGTGTCGACAATGGTGTCAACGTCAATTTATCAGGGAGCAGGATCCATCGCGATCCGCCATCGAAGTCGGGCAGCGTACTTCCACGTCAGCGGCAGTCTTGCCTCGGCGGGCCTTTCGCCGCTGGAAATTGCCAATGCCGCACTCGAACATCGTCGCCGACTGGCGATCCTCGACTTACGTGATGCCCAGGTGCTCGCTGCCCAAGACCTCGAATGGTTGGAGCAGCTCACTGCCTTGTGCTCAGCAAAGGGGCTCAGACTGCGCATCGTCTCCACCGCCGGGTCGAGACCCAACCGCATGCTCGAGCTTCTGCGATTCGACCGCTTCGTGGTCGTCAGCAGCACAGTTCGAGACGCCTTGCGCTTTGGCCGGATTATCCGACGCAAGAGTTGATCAGCGTGCGCGCCGATACTCGGGAGCAGCCACCGGATGATCGGGATTGTCTTGCACCGCTTGCGCAAATGCGGAACGCGCGGCTTCCAGTTCCCCTTTTCGGCGCAGGGTCACACCCAAATATGCCCACGCGTCCGCGTATCGGTCGTTCAGCTCCAGCGCCGCCCGCAGTTCTTCTTCCGCCTCGTCTAATTGATCTAGCTCCAAAAGCGTCTGAGCGTAGCGGCACCGCACGTCTGCGAACTTCGGTGCGATCTGCAACGCGATCGAGTACTCCTGTGCCGCCTCGACCCACTTCTTCTCGCGGGCTAATCGGTCGCCGAGCGTGGCGTGAGTGTTTGCGTCTGAGGATTGATCGTGAGCAATGGCCTCAAGTAGCGTGAGTCCACGCTCTTCGTTGCCTGCCGCCAGCGACTCCAATGCGAGTCGGTACCGCTCGGTGGTGAGGCTGCCGTCGTACTCAGATGCAAGCTGCACCAGCCTCATCCCTTCATCTTCGTCACCACCCCGATAGGCTATCAGCCCCTTCAGCAATGCTGCCTTACCATAGCGCGGGTTTAGATCGAGAGCAGATGCCAGCGCGGCTTTGCACTTTTCCATCCGACCGATTGCCGCGTAGCACCGAGCACGCTTGAACTGCAGGTCGGCGTAATTCGGGAACAGTCTGGCCGCTTGCTCGAAAAACTCAAGCGCTCGCTCCGGGATTGCCTGACCAAGCGCGGCATCGCCCATCTTGCTGAGCGAATCGGCCAAGTAGTGGCGCGCGAGTTTTGCGCCCGCCGCATCGGGCTTCGACGCCAGGAATTCGTTCAGCGCTTCGATTGCCGCTTCGTACTGACCCGTTTCGTAACACCGGATCGCGCGGTCGTAAGCTTCATGCCCACCGAATCCATACCACTTTTGAACTGACAGCATGCCCATAGAGTTCTTACTCGGATTGTCGGCAAGAATGCACGATCAAATAGGGCAGATGCTGTGGGAAATCCCGGGTGGGGTTTGGCCGTCCATAGCCCCCTTGTGCACCACTCCGTGGGACGCCAATACAGACGGGCGGGCGGGCGCGTTCGATGCAGGTTCCTTAGACTTCGAAAACGATGCCGTCGTAACCCACCGTCACGCCGTGGGGAGCGAGCGCCTCTTCGAGTTCGGCGTGCGTGCAACCGCCTAGATGCGCGTGGTGGGTGGTGACCACCGGCGTATCGCTCGCGAGGACCGACATCTTGCGCAAACGGCTCACGATGTGCAGGCACCCTTCGATGCCGACGTGTCCAAAGAAGTCTGAGTGTTTCTTGCCGTCCGTGCACTCTACGACGAACAGATCGACGTGCCAACCCTGCAAGAATTCCCAAGTCGGCTCATGCCAGATGCCGGTATCGGTCCCGTACAGAATCGTCTTGCCTCCGTGTTCGATCAGCAAGTTTTGGCTGTCTTCGTCAAGCTTATGGTACGCCTGAATTGGGGTGAGCTTGTACCCTACGTGGTGGAACGGCTTGAAGCTGTGAGTCTCAACGAGTTCGAAAGGCCAGTCGGGATAACGGTCGCTGATCTTGGAGAGCACAGTTGCGTTGCCGTAGATGGTGCTGGGCGCGAAGTGGTCCTCAGTGAACGGATACAAGGCGTACTGCAGCTCGTTCCGTGCCAAGTGGTCGTCATGGCTATGGGTGAAGACGATCCCCGACCAGTCCGCCGGATTCAGATCCTGAGTGACAACCTGGTGCCAGGTGTCGGGACCAAAATCGATCTTCAGGTCATCGTCAATCAGCGCCGCAGAGCGCGAGCGGATGTCCTTCTTTCCCACCTTGCGAGCATGGTCACTCACCCGACTGGCGCAATAGGCACTTGGAATGCCATCGGCTGCGCCCGTCCCGAGGAGTTGAATCTTCAAGTTGGTCCCTTGGGTCAGAAATCGCTGAGCGACCAGAGCACCAGGCCGCTGAGGATTTTGGGATAGTAGAACGTCGATTTTTGAGGCATCTTCTCACCGCCCAGAGCGATGTGGCGCATGTCGTTCACGCTGGGTGGATTCATCAAGAATGCGGCGGGTGCGCCCGCCTCGACGGCATCGACCGCCTCGTGCTCGTCCCTCGTGTAGTCAAAGAAATCGAGCCCGGTCAAGTCCAGTAGCTTCTCGAAAATGTAGTCATGCAGGATCGTCACGTCGAGCTCGCGCAGCAACTCGCTCCCCTCGGGGTGCACCTGCCCAGCTAGCACCGCAGGGTCAAAGTGGGCGAGGAAGCCTTGCCCGCCTGGCAACGCGACCCCAAACGCTCGCCTGCCGTCGGCGGCCAGGGATTCCAGCCGTGGCATCAGCTGGTCGTTCGCGCAATCCTCGACCTGGAAGTGGTTTGACATGCGCCCGCGCAACTCCGCCGCGTCGCACGGCATCCGCTTGAGGATGCGATGGGTCGGCAGAAGCACGAGGCCCGGGTCGGCCATGCTGGTGAGCGCCATCATCATGTAATCTTCGGCGACCTCGCCGTCTCGCTCGCCAAGCATCTGCCTGAACGCGAGCGCCGTTTCGTAGCGATGATGCCCGTCGGCAATCCAAATCTTCTTCGTCGAGATGGCGTCCTGGATACTCTTCGTGGCTGCGCTATCGGAGATCGCTTCAACCCGGTGGCGCACGCCGTCGTCGGTGGTCACATCGGCCACGGATTCGCCATTCGAGTTCATGACGTGGTCGAGCACGGCGCGCTCGTCGTCTTCATACAGGCCGAAAATGCACTCTAGGTGCGACCGAGTCGCCTCAAGGATCCGCAGTCGATCTTCCTTGTGCTTCGGGAATGTTTGCTCGTGGGGAAGGACGACGCCTTTCTCATAGGGCTCAACCTTGATCAGGGCAATCAGGGCGAGTCGCTCCATCGTTTCGGGCTTGCCCGGGATGTTGAAGTTCTGTCGGTAGCGGTAGAAGGTGGGCGCGGGTTCGACAGCGAGCGCACCCTGTTGTCGCCAACCGGTCAAGCGGCTTGCGCTGCGCGCGTACTTGACGAACTTGCTCCGATCGTCGGGCTCCTGTTCAGGCAGCGTCAGGTGGACGACGTTGTGGGCGCTGCGCGACGCAAGCTCATCGCGCTGTGATTGCGAAAGCACATCGTACGGGGGTGCAACGAGGTTATCCAAAGGGCCCGCGTCGGGTCCGTAGCGCAATCCACGAAAAGGCCTGATCGTTGCCATACGGAATGGAGTGTACCAAAGGGTCCTTCAGACTCACTGGTAAACTCGATCTGTGCAAGTGGAGATAGGACTGAGGACCTACGTCCCGCAGATCGAATCGCGGCTAGAATCTCTGTTGCCCAAAGAAGGCTTGTCTCCCGAGCCCCTCACTTCGGCCATGCGCTACGGCGTTCTGGGCCCGGGAAAGCGGCTTCGACCCGCCCTGACCATGGCCTGCTGCGCGGCGTGCGGTACCGCACCCGAGCAAGCACTCGATGCCGGGTGCGCGGTCGAGTTTGTCCACTGCTTCAGCCTCATCCACGATGATCTTCCGGCGATCGACAACGACGATCTGCGACGCGGAAGGAAAACCTGCCACGTCGTCTACGGCGAACCGATGGCGATTTTGGCCGGTGACGCACTCTTTGCACTGGCCTTCGAGACGCTTGCGCGAACACCTTGCGGTGCCGCGGGTGTGCTGGAATTGGCGCAGTCGGTCGGTTACGGTGGCGTGGTAGGCGGCGAGGCGCTTGATATTCTCAGCGAGAACGCGGAGCACGATGCAGGCACGCTCACGCGCATCCACCGAGAGAAGACGGGTGCGCTCTTCTCCGCTGCGTGCGCGCTCGGGGGGATGTGCGCCGGGGCGTCGCATGAACGAATCGTCGAACTCCGCGACTATGGCATGAGTCTCGGGCTAGCATTCCAGATCGCGGACGACATCTTGAACGAGACCAGCACGTCGGAGCAGCTGGGAAAAGCTGCTGGCAGCGACGCCGCCATGCGCAAGCTCACCTATCCGGCAGTGTACGGTCTGGAGCACTCCCGGGAGCTGGCGAGCCGGGCAGTCCATTCGGCGCTCAAGGCGCTCGACAATCTCCCGGATGACACGGATTGGCTACGATCTCTGGCTTGGTTCACCATCGAGCGATCTAAGTAGCGAGCGGGGCAAGCACTGAGGCCACGCGCTGACCAGCGTGCCGGGCGTTTTCGATTCCGAAGCTCGGCCCCAGCGTGAATCGGAGTCCTTCGTTGGCCTCCGACTCGCTAAGCCCCATTGCCCGCAGGACGTGAGACGGCTCGACTGCGCCCGAGCTACAGGCCGCGCCGCTACTCGCACTGATCCCAGCTCGATCCAGAGCGATCAGCGCGGTCTCCGACCGAACGCCTGGTAAGCGGATGTGGCAGTGGCCGGGCAGCACATCTTCGAAGCCAGGAGTAGTCCATACGACCCCAACGCCCAGTCCAGCCGCAAAGGCGTCGCGCGCCTCGGGTCCGAAGAGGCGTCCGGCGAGTGCTTGGACCGCCGCTTTGAATCCGACGATGCCAGCGACGTTTTCTGTCCCACCGCGCATCTCACGCTCTTGACCACCACCCAAGATGAGCGGACTGAGCGAGACTTGAGCGCGATGCGCGAGCGCCCCCACCCCCTTGGGCCCGCCGATCTTGTGCGCCGAAACCGAGACAAGGTCCGCGTCCAGCGAGTTCACGGTCCAGGGTAGGGCACCCAGTGTCTGGACCGCGTCGCAGTGGAACAGCGCCCCTGCCTCATGTGCAATGTCCGAGAGCTGGCGGATGCCGTTGATCGCCCCGGTCTCGTTGTTGGCGTGCATGACACTCACCAGGACCGTGTCTTCGCCGACCCTCTCCGTCAGCGACTCGGGTCGCACTCGCGCCTGCGCATCGACCGGAATGAGCGAGACGCGGTAGCCGTAGCGTTCGAGCCGCTCGCGGCAGTGCAACACGCAGTGGTGCTCCGCCGCTCCCAAGAGAATGTGGTTGCGCTGACGATCCTCGTTTCCGAGCGCCGTTCCGAGAATCGCCAAGTTGGCGGCCTCGGTACCCGAACTGCAGAAGGTGATTTCACCAAAGAGGCAGCCTAGCCGCTCGCTCAGCACCTCGCGCGCCTCGTCGAGCGCGGCCCGTGCGGCCCGCCCTTCCGCATGCAATGAGCTGGGGTTTCCGTGTTGCCCGGTCAACCACGGCTCCATGGCGCTACGAACCTCCGGCAGCAGCGGCGCGGTGGCCGCGTAATCCAGATAAATCCGATCGCTCAGAACAGCCATAGGTTAAAAATCATCAAGGCCCCGTTGTGGATGGCGTGCATGATCACCGCGGGCCAGAGCGACTTGGTGTGATAGGACGCCATGGCCGCCATGACGCCGATGACCATGAGCGGAAGCCACCCTGCGATCCCCTGAGGATGGATGCTGGCGAACAAGAGGCTGCTGGCCAAGATTCCGAGCGACGCACTGGTAACACGCCCGATGGCAGGGGCTAGCATGCCCCGGAAGATAATCTCCTCCACGATCGGTGCCTGGACAACTGCTAATAGAAAGAGCCCAACCAGCGCCGTTAGGGACTGGCTCTGAGCAAGCTGGTCCGTAGCCGGGTGCGACGGATCCGGTAAGTATTTGCTGACAGTGCTCGAAACCACGACCGCCACGGTTGCAAGGGGGACGAGCGCAAGTTCTGCGCCGATCGCCCATAGGATATAGCGAGATCGGAACGGGCCGAAGAGCGTTTTTAGGTCGACTCTCGGCCCGGGCAGGCGGAGGCAAGCGACCCCAATGACCGACCCGATGACCGCGAATGCCATCACCCACTCTGGCAACGGAAAAAGCTGCATGCCAATCAAGAGGCACAGACAAAGGAACGCCCGGAATGCCAGCCAATCGGCCTCACCCGGGTCTGCAAGCCTTATGGGAAATGCCTTGGTCGCCAGGGGCTCCTTGTCGCCGTACATGAAGTAAATCAGCCAAACCAAGATCCCGAGCGCAATTGCGAACACGATAATCGCTCCGAAGATCATCGTCGTTCTCACGATCGTTCCCATCAGAGCAGGGCGCAGCTTCTTGTCGCCTCCGATCTCCGCTGCGTGAACTCGTGCGGGCTTGTAGATCTTCTCCATAGGGAGCAGTTGGGAGATTTGCAGCGCGCGGGCCGTCGTGGGTTTGCTGTCGTAAACCTCAAGGGCGATCCGGTCCGCCGGGTACCAGCTCTCCTTGAGCCACTTGACCGCGGCCTCCCGCGTTTTGGCGGGCAGCGGCTTCTTCGATTCGCGCTCAATTCCCAGCAGCATGAGTGCATCGCCAGCACCCAAGTTTGGGGCGGTCGCACCAGTCGGGACAAGCTTGGCCAGCGACGCGTCCTTTGCGGCGCTGTCGGGTTGCGCCATCGCGCCCGCCAAATTGAAGAGCAACTGCTTGCTTTCAAGCGCTGTGCCGTCTTCGGAACGCACGAAACTAAACCACACCGACATGGTGATGAGCAGGCCGATCAGCGAGAACAGCAGGTACCACCCCATGCGAAATCGGGGCGTGCTTTGCGGCACCTCAAACTGCACAGGGGACGGTGAATCGCTCACGTGCTGATTGTACGAGATTCGGGCGCAGGAAACTTCTGCGGGTGCCGGACGGTCCTAATGTACAAGGTGATGCTTCAAGCACTGGCCATGGTCGCGCTAGCACAAACGCAACCGCTCCAACTCACGGATGCGAGCTACGAGTCGTGGCGCGCCAAGCTGGCTCCCACTTCCCGCGAACTCGTCTTCGAAACGCTCCCTTGGGAGAGCTCGCTGACCGCAGCGCGACGAAAGAGCATCCGCGAGCGCAAGCCGCTCATCGTTTGGGTTGAGCGCGGACACCCGCTCGGGACGACATCCTCGCACGGTGTCGTCCTGCGCACTCAGGTTTTCACTTCGGACCGAGTGCGCTCGAATCTGGGACGTTCGGTGCTGGTTGCAGAGTCGATTCCCCCCAAACCGCGCACACCCGGCGAGACCGAGTTTTGGAGTTCGGTCTTTCCGAAGCTCGCCGCAACCAAGCCATTTGAGGGGCTGGTCATCGTCGCTCCCGACGGATCCGTAGTGGACCGGATCGCAAGTACGGACCCGGCCGAAATCGCCGACCGACTGGCAAGGCTACAGACGATGAGCTTTGCCGCGCCAGGCGCAAACGCCGCTCGCGATTGGCTTGAGGAGCCGCCTCGCCCTCCGGCCCCGGCCATGCGTCTGGTGGCCGTCGTGCGAGACCTTTCCACACCCACGACCAGCATCGATTGGCACAAGAAGGCGGTGAACACGCTGGCATTCGACTTAACCGCCGCTGATCTGGACGCCTTTGCCCCGAAGACCGCGATTGATGGGACCGCGACGGTGTGGCCCACCGCGCTGTTGCAGCGATCCGCGGCGACGCTCTGGCTCGATGCGGTGCGCGGGGTGCCCCTCAGTTTCAGCATCGATGCCATCCAAGTCGGGCGGTTCGTCAGCACAGTGTCAAGCGCAGACAGCGATTCCGTGCGCTGGCGTATCGCCGGTACCCTCACCCGCTCCGCAAGTGGAGAGTGGAGTCTCGATGCGGACGATGGCAGCTTGGCCCCCTCAGATCAGAATCGCGGGATCGAACTGCAAGTGCTGGGCCGAGCCCGATACGATCGGCGCGCGCAGACCTGGACACAGTTCGAGATGCTCGCAGTCGGCTCGCGCTGGGGCGGCGGTCCACTCAACGGACGCAAGGACGACACCAAACCCGGCGGGATCGGGTTCTACGTGGCGATGGATACGACTCCGTTCGCTCTGCTCGCACCCCCGTTTGGCCAAGCTCCCGAGCGGTAAACTCCGCCCATTGCATGGATTACCGCCGAACGTATCTCAAGGACCTCTTCGAACTCGCACCGGGAACGCAAACTGAAGCGTACGGTTGGGTCAAAACACGACGCGACAGCAAGGAAGTCAGCTTCGTCCAACTCTCGGACGGTTCGACCTTTCGAGACCTGCAAGTCGTGATCGAATCCGGATCCATCGACGAGCAACTGCTGAAGTCGCTCACGACCGGCGCATGCGCCAAGTTCACCGGCGAGGTGGTGGCTTCGCCCGCCTCGGGTCAAGCGGTCGAGCTCAAGGCTTCGGGAGTCACGCTCTACGGAGCCGCGAATCCCGAGCAATACCCGCTCCAGAAGAAAGGGGCGACGATGGAGTTTCTGCGCGAAATTGCCCATTTGCGGATGCGCGGCAACACGTTCGGTGCAGTTTTCCGCGTGCGCAGCCGGGCGGCGTACGCGATTCACAAGTTCTTTAACGACCGCGGATTCCACTACGTCCACACGCCGATCATTACCGCTAGCGATTGCGAGGGCGCAGGCGCGATGTTTGCGGTCACAACCATGCTTGACGAGCCTAAGCACGATCAACAGGCGAAACTAAAGACCGCAGAGTACGCCGAGGACTTCTTCGGCAAGCCCGCATTCCTCACCGTTTCCGGTCAGCTCGAAGCCGAGACGTTCGCTCTGGGGATGACCAACGTTTACACCTTTGGCCCGACCTTCCGCGCGGAGCGGAGCAACACCGCCCGGCACCTCTCCGAATTCTGGATGATCGAGCCCGAGATGGCATTTTGCGATCTTGAGGGGGACATGAACCTCGCGGAGGAGTTCCTGAAAGCGGTCATTGGCGATGTGCTGAGCCACTGCGCGTCCGACCTGGAGTTCTTCAATCAACGGATCGAGCCTGAGCTCCTGAAGACGCTCGAGCACGTCGTCACTTCTGGGTTCGAGCGAATGACCTACACCGAGGCGGTCAAGCATCTGGAATCGAGCGGCGAGAAGTGGGAGTTCCCGGTGGGCTGGGGAATCGATTTACAGAGCGAGCACGAGCGGTGGCTCACCGAGGTGAAAGTCGGACGGCCAGTGATCCTAACGGACTATCCGCGCGAGATCAAGGCGTTTTACATGCGCGGTAACGACGACGGGAAGACGGTCCGGGCCATGGATGTTCTTGCTCCACGGATTGGCGAGATCATTGGCGGTTCGCAGCGCGAAGAGCGATTGGATGTTCTCGAATCGCGCATCGCGGAGATGGAGCTGCCATTGGAACCGTACCAGTGGTACCTGGACCTCCGCCGATTTGGTTCAGCACCCCACTCGGGCTTCGGGCTGGGGTTCGAGCGGTTGCTCATGTACCTTACGGGTATGAAGAACATCCGCGACGTAATCCCATACCACCGCACGCCCGGAAGCGCTGAATTCTGAGCCCTAGGACCCGATGACACGCGCGCAGGCGTGAATCGTTAACGTGCATGAGAGCCGGCCCAGGCTGGCTCCGGAGTTAAGCACGATGCAATGGCCGCGTATTTTTGTCGTTTGGGCACTCGCACTGGCACTCACGGTCGTGGGCTGCGGTGGCGGGACACCCAAGACCACAACGTCGATCATCAGTGGACGGGTCACGTTTGAGGACGGGCTTCCCGCGCGGGGTGCGGTCGTCACAGGACGCGATGGTAGCGCTATTACTACAACCAATGGCAGCTTTGTTTTGACCGGTCAACGCGCTGCCGACCTGGTCATCAAGGCCGAAATCACCGACAACGGCACGAAGTACATCGGGCAGAATTTGGCGCGCACGTACGAAGGCGAGCAGTATCCGAACGTGAATATCATGGTCGTCCCCCAGAACCAGACGGCCACCGTCGAAGGCGTCGTGGAAGACCGAAATGGCAATCCGCTTGAGCTCGCTCGAGTCTTCGCGCTCGGCGCAGGGGCACTGAGTAGCACGAGCGTCCTTACCGACAAGGACGGGAAATTCACCTTGCGATACCTGCTCGGTAACGTCAACTATGAAGTGAGCGCGGGAGGAGGCGACTACCGTAGCGACTCCGAGAGCGTCACGCTCAACGTCGGCGAGAAGCGGTTCATCCGTTTCGTACTCGGTAATCCGGGATCGCCGGTATTTGGTCCGCCGCAGAACTTGTCCGCCATCGCGTGGACGTCGCCCGTCAGCCGTGACGAATCGCTTTCGGCAGCGGTGGAGAACCTTAAGCGCCTAGTCGATCCGAAGCGACCCAAGACGTCGGGTCGCCTCTCGTCCAGCGGTAACCCGGTTGAGATCGAACTCGAATGGGATTCGATTTCCAATCCCGATCTGTACGGCTGGGGGATCTATCGCGCCCGCAGTAACGGTTCGTTCAGTGGGTTGGACTTCTTCCGCGAGCCGCTGGGCAGCGTCTACTTGGACTCGGACGTGAACCTCACGCCGAACAGCGAATACTCGTACCACGTAACGGCGTGCAACACCCGCTATCCGTACGACAATGGCAGCGAATCGGATCCGAGTGCGGATGTCGCCGTCACACCCTTGGACGACATGCGCCTGCGATCCACCACGCTCGCTCCGCTGACCTTCGCCTGGGAGCCAGTACTCGGCGCGGACAACTATGTGGTCTATCTCTTCGACCGCTACCCTGGTTTTGGGGTTGACTCGATCTGGAACAACGCCAGCGACCGAGCAACGGGCAACTCAAAGCGCTACAATGGCTCGATCCGACTCGTCACCGGCAAGCAGTACTACTTCATGGTGCTGGGGCTGGGGGACTCGGACTCTAGCCGTACCATCAGCGAGGTTGGTGCGTTTATCTACCAGGAATGAAACCCACGTCCACAAGTTCGAAATGGAACATCTGGGCCGCCATGATTGCGATCATGGCGGCCCTTCCCGCGTCGGCCACGATCCTCAAAGTCGAGGCGAGCCCTTTGGGGCGCGACTCCAGCCTGAGCCGTTCGGATGATGCGGTCCGGACGTTCACTCGGAATCTTGCGATCCTCACCCGTGGCGAACGCGAACTCCGGGCGAGGACCCAAGGCCAACAGGTCCTCGCTTCGATCCCGGTTCGGGTCCAGCTCACCCGAAACGGGCAGCCCGTGCCGCCACCATCGGCGACTCGCGGCGGCACCGACATCACCCTCCAGTTTGCTTCCGGCGCACGGTCCTTCCCGACCGACTACCAAGCGTTTCTACAAGACCTCTACACCCGTCTGAAGCCACGCATCGACGCTACCTTTGGCGCACCGAGTGTCGGTGGCAACGTCACCGTCTCCAACTACGATGTGGACATGGGCGACCGCGACGCCATCGCGGGCGGATACTACACGTTCGATGGGTCGGCACAAGAGATTCGTTTTCCAGTCTATTCGGACGCAATCGGCTACAAGCTTGAGGTCACCGCGGTCAACTTCTTGCACTGCCTGCTGCTCGCGACCATCGGTCCGCGCTCGCTGCCGGGTGACGGCTGGAACGAGGGGATCGTCCGAGCCGCGGTTCTCCAGATCGCGCGCACGCCCGGTGCGATGCCGCCGACTTTGGATTCCACATCCCTGGAGCAAGTGCTGCAAAGCTCGTATGAGGTCGGAGGGCTTTACGATTGGGGCAACCAACGAGCGCTCGCCGGACCCGAATTCATCGCTCCGAACCTCGTCAGCGAAGCGCTCCCCATCGGGGGGTCCCGCGGCGGCCTTTACTTGCTGCGCTACCAAATGGCGGGCTCGGCATTCCAAAAGGTGCTCGTTGAGTACCCGGCATTCGCCTCCGAGTTCTTGAGCCGCACTTACTTGCTAGGTGCGGCCCCTTCCCGAGCTTCGTTGCTTGCCGCAGGGCAAGCGAGCATCAACGCGCTCGGGGGATCGGGTTCGCTGGTCGAAGGGCAAACCTTCGCACAATGGGTCGCCAAGCAACGGATACTCGACACGACCCTGCAGCCAGGCACTAAGCTCGCCGTCCAAGCGTTCCCGATCACATCCGGGCTTCAGGGCTCGGAGTTTGGGGTCTTTGGCATCGAGGCGCACAGTTTCCGAACGAACCAGGACGGCACCGAGACGCTACTCTCGGGGAACGCCTTTCCGATCTTTTGGTCGCCGGACTACACCCGCTTTTTTACGTCAGGCCAGGACGACAAGATGTCGTTTTTCCTCGGCTACGGGTCGGTCGCGCCAAACTTTCCCGGAACGGCCTTTAATGGCGAGCCCTACCGGGTGACGGTGGACGTCCCCGCTGGGGATCAGGTCGCACGCATCGTGCTTCCCGCCGGAGCCGTCGCCACCGCCGCAAATCCGGCCGAGAACAATTTCTACGGCTGTGTGGTCGGCCCAGACCCGGGGCCGAATGCAAGCTATGCCGTTCGGATCTCGTTCGGCGCAGAACAAGTCGTTGTCCCGGTCACGCATGGGGCCTTCGGTGTGACGCTCAACACCGCGAACTTTGAACTCAGTCAGCGCCGGATGCTGGTCGAACTGCTCCGCATCCCCACGAGCGGTGCCACCGTTGTTTTGAACACGCGACTCGTGAACAAGGGGCCCGGGCCAATTGCCCTCAACCTGTATGTCGGGACCGACCGAGTGGTCAGTTTTGATGGGATCGGCATCCGACAGGGGCTGCAAATGATCGGTGCGATGGGCGAACCGGACACGAGCCATATTCCGGACCTGGTCGGCGGTTCAGTCCTCGCCGCGCGCTGGAACCCGACGAAATCCAAGTTCGAGTACTACCCAGAGTTTGGGGTTGCTGGAACGGGTCAAGGGTTCTTCGTTCAGTCCACCTCGGCGCTGCCCGGAAGCTACCTCACCCGAGTCGCGGATGGCGACGCGCTTACGGTAGCGCTGAAGCCAGGTTGGAACCTGATCGTGAACCCATTGCCGGTTGACGTGACCGCAGACACGCAGATCGAAGTGGTGACAGCGTCGAACTTCCCTCGCGCGTTCAGTGACGCAGTTTCCAGTGGGCTGATCGCGGGTGACTTCTTCCGCTTCTCGCCGACCGGCGAGTTTGCGGGGTCTCTGCTCGGCACGAATACTCTGGGCGCGGGTCAAGCGGCCTACGTAAAGTGCTTGGCGTCCACTGGCGCGACGCTGCTCTTCCGCCCCAGCGGGACCGCGAATCGCGGAGGCAACTCTGAGCCCGCACGATGGGAGATCGCTTTGCAAATGTCGACGACCACGGCCGTCGCCAATGCTCGCATCGGCGGACTAGAAGGCGCGACGGGAACGGTCGATCGGTACGATGTGGAACTGCCCCCCACGATGGGTGGCCTCCAGATCTCGCTCGGCGGAAAGCAGAACCTGTACCGTGACATGCGCGGATTCGGCAAGGCCGAGAACTATCTGATCCGCACTCAGAATCTGGCGGCGGGGACGAAGGTCAAGCTGGACTTGAAATTCCTGCGAGGAAAGATCGGCTCGGTGGTGGTCATCGTGCCCGGCGGCGGTCGGACTCGACTCACAAAATCGGGGGTCGTTGAATTCACCGTCAAACGGCCCGACGCAAACATTGTGGTGGCGGTACCACGGGTGAAGAAATGAAGTGGATCGGTGCACTGCTCCTAACTCTTGTATTGGTCCTCGCCGGATGCGGTGGTGGAGGCGGAGGAGGCGGCACAACCTCTTTTGTCAACCTCACGGGCGTCGTGACTTACCTATCGACGGGCGCACCGCCTTCACCCCAAGCGACCATCCAGGCGGGAAGTCGCAGCACAAAGTCGAATGCCTCCGACGGGAGCTTTGTCATGTCGGCGGCGTCGGGCACCAGCAGCATCGTCATCCTGTTCCAGGTTCCCGGTGGCGGTACTCAAACCATGACGTACACGTTTGCACCCGCGACGGGGGACCTCGATCTGGGTGAACTCTTTGTTGCTCCGGAGACGGTGACGGTCACCGGCAAGGCGTTGGCCGCCGCTGATTCTGCTCCCGTACCCGGCGCGACGGTCCGGTTCGCGGGCCGATCCACCACGACCGACAGTTCCGGTACCTACACGCTGACCGACGTCGCGTTCGACTCCACTGCTTTGGCCGCGTTCTTGTCGCTCGAAGGGACAGTGATCAAATCCGGCTTCTTCCCCGCGACGCTCTCCGCAAATGCGGGGCCGTCTTCGGGAGTCGTGACCATCGACGACATCTTCCTATCCGCGGATATCGGAGTCGAGCCTCCAGGAACGCCGTCGACCGTGGACGGGACGGTCACCCCGGGTGTGGTGGGCGGGACCGGCACCGTTGTTCAGCTCGTGCATAGCGGCACGGTCATCCGATCGGTGACGGTCGGCAGCAACGGCAAGTTTGGTTTCTGGGTGCCGGTTGGCAGCTACATTCTGCGCGCGTCGAATAGC
Source organism: Chthonomonas sp. (assembly GCA_016788115.1). Taxonomy (NCBI): domain Bacteria; kingdom Bacillati; phylum Armatimonadota; class Chthonomonadia; order Chthonomonadales; family Chthonomonadaceae; genus Chthonomonas; species Chthonomonas sp. Next base: position 222,070 of record JAEURR010000005.1, read on the forward strand.
GCGTCGGGCAAGAGTTCTGGTGACGTCACCGTGGTGCTCACGAGCCCGACCGATGTCGTTCGACCCACGCTCACGCTGCAGTAGACTGGCGAAGCATGCAGACGAACAAGCGAAAATCCTCGATAGGCTGGACCCTCGGTCTGGGCTTGGTGGCTGCGACTGTTTACTTCGGCGGACCTGCGCTGCTGAAGTTCGCCAAGAGCGACACGCTCAGCGCCTATCGCAGCGGTAGCGGCGCGCTCGACCCCGACAAGTCCACGACGTTCCTGCGGGATGTCGATTTCAGCCATTACGATGGGGACCGACTCGTCACCCGCGGGCATGTACGCGAGATGGACATCACCCAATCTCGCGAGCGCGTGACCATGCGCGGCATCGACAAGGGCGAGTACCTGGGCGAGAAGAACCAAGTCATCCGCTTTGAGGCTCCGGTCGGCGTGTGGAACCAGATGGCCAAGATGCTTTCGCTCAGCCAAGGAGTGCGGCTATTCAGCGGTGACTTTGACCTCAAAACTGCTTCGGCACTGTTTGAGAGCTCGCGTGAGCTCCTGCGAATTCCGGGGCAGATCGCTGGGAAGTTCTTCAAAGGAGATCTGAAGGCGCAACGCCTGCTGTATCACATCCCCACCAAGACGTACCAACTGGGACCGGTCGAGTGGGTCGGCATGCTACAGGAGGACGACAAGTCGCTCAAGCGCACGCGCTGGACAATCAAGGCTGACGGCGCGACCCGCGGCGCGGGCGATACCGAAGTCTGGACGACCGCCCAGGCCACGGACGGGGATGTCATTGTCCGCGCGGACCGAATCGAGCGCAACGTGAAGACGGATGTGCTCGTGGCGACCGGAAACGTCCGCTACTACAGCCGCGAGACGAACATGACCTGCAAGAAGGCGACCGTGTACCGCAAGCAGAAGCGCGCGGTGTTGGAAGGGGAGGTCAGCATGCTGGTCAAACCCCAGGACGCCCAGAAGCTTGAGGTCGTCGAGATCCCGCCCCTGCGCCCCATCGTGCCGGACTCGATAGCTAGCAGTCGTCCCTCAGCGGCGCGTACGGAAGAAGAACGAACTGCGGATGATGAGGTTCGTAGCGGATCGAACCGCCGCAAGTATCCAATCCAGATTTACGCCTCTAAGGTCGACTACAACTACGCTCGCGGCAGTCGACGCGCGGTCATCACGGGCTCGCCGCAGGCGCGACAAGAGCTGCCCGGCGGGCGGTGGCGGGCGGCCTGGTGCTCGGAAGCCATCTACGACCGCGAACGCGAGACGCTCGAGATGAAGAGCGGTGACCAACGGGTGCGGATCAAGACCTCGTTGGGGGACGACCTCACCGCCTCGTGGTTCAAAGTCAGTACGCGCGACGGCGACGATAGCTACGAAGCCAAGAGCTTGGCCGGAGAAGTATCGGTTGAGGACGAGGATTTACAGGATTCCCCTCCCGCGACTGAGCCCCCACCAGCAGACGGGACTACGCCACGGCTGCGGGGCCCCATCGGTCGTTAAGGCTCGACAAGTACAATAGGGCGACTCATGCCCAAGCAAACCTACATCACCACGCCGATCTACTACGTGAACAGCGTGCCGCACATTGGCACCACCCTCACGACTTTGGTGGCGGACATGTGTATGCGCTACGAACGGATGCGCGGCAACGAGGCGACGTACCTGACCGGAACCGACGAGAATGGCCCGAAGGTGATGGAAGCGGCGATCAAGAGCGGTCGCGATCCCATGGAATTCGTCACCGAGATTTCGGACCGGTTCCGCGAGACCTTCACCGCGATGAACATGCAGTACGACCGCTTCGTACGCACCACCGACGAGCACCATAAGCGTGCGGTGCACCTGTTCTTCAACACGTTGCGCGAGCGCGGCCATGTGTACGAGGGCACCTACGAAGGTTGGTACGACGTCAGCAGCGAGACCTTCTACAAAGAAGCCGACATCGTGGACGGAAAAAGCCCGGATGGCAACCCGGTCCAGTGGGTGAGCGAAAAGAACTGGTTCTTCCGGCTTTCCGCATTTGGCGACCAGTTGCTTGAGCACATCGAGGCGAATCCCAAGTTCTTGCTACCGGAATCACGCCGCAACGAAGTCGTCGCGTACATCAAACAAGGGCTACGCGACATGGCGATCAGCCGCAAGATCAGCGGATGGGGCATCCCGGTTCCAGGCGAAGAAGAGCAGGTGTTCTACGTTTGGTTCGATGCGCTGATCAGTTACATCAGCGGCACCGGTTGGCCCGATAACGGATGGGAGGCCCTGTGGCCCGCCGAGATCCACTGGATGGCCAAAGAGATCTTCACCCGATTCCACGCAACCTTTTGGCCCGCGATGCTGATGGCGATGGATTTGCCTCTGCCCAAGACAATTATCGCGCACGGCTGGTTTGTGTTCGGCGACCAGAAGATGAGCAAATCGCTGGGCAACATCATTGCACCGTTAGAGCTCGTTGAGGAGATCAAGGCTAAAACTGGAGCTGAGCACGCGATGGCGGTCGATGCCGTTCGCTTCTCGCTCGCCCGGCTGCTTCCCTACGACGGCGACACGAACTACACCCGCGCCGAAGTCGACAAACACTACAACTCGGACCTTGCCAACGACTTGGGCAATGCGCTGAACCGCAGCTTGTCGATGGCGCACAAGTTCGCAGGCGGAGTGGTGCCCGAAGCACCGATCGAATCGGAGATGGTCGCCGCCGTCCGGACCGCGGTCACTGACTTTGACGCGGCGATGGACATCTTGCACATCGACCACGCGACCGAAGCCGCGCTGGGGCTCGTCCGATTCCTGAACAAATACATCGACACCCGGGCGCCTTGGGCGCTTGCCAAGAGCGAAGACCCAGCGTTGGGCGGAGTCCTGCGCTCCATGCTTTTTGCCCTACGCGCCGCGGAAGGCATGCTCCGCCCGATCATGCCTTGGGCCGCCGACGCCATTGCCCAGCAGTTGGGGCTGCCTCCACTGGTCCGCTGGAGCGACATCGGTACTGAGGGGACCATCCCTGGTGGCACCCAGCTCGGCACCCCTACACCCCTTTTCCCCCGTATCGACCCCAAGAAACAAGAAGCCATGGAAACACCTGCTGCACCCGCCGCCCCTGTCGACGCCGCTCCCATCGAGCAAACCGCCGAGCCGATCACGATCCAGGACTTTATGAAGGTCCAACTGCGAGTTGGCCGCGTGCTCGAAGCGGAGACGCTGGAGAAGAGCGACAAGCTCGTGAAGCTCCAAGTCCTGATTGGCACGGAGAAGCGTCAGATTCTGGCCGGGATTCGCAAATCGTACAATCCACTGGACCTCGTCGGACGGCAGGTGATCGTGGTCGCGAACCTCAAGCCAGCGAAGTTGATGGGCCACGAGAGCCAAGGCATGATTTTGGCGGCGGACGGTCCCGATGGTCAGGCAATCCTTCTCCAGCCAGAGCAAGAAGCGCCCGAAGGCACGAGCGTCCACTAGGCAACCAAAAACCAACGTGGGCCACCCTTTGCAGGGTAGCCCACGTTCTGTTGTTAGCCGCGCAGCTCCTTACTTTTTCTTGTGCGGGTCGGGGAAACGCTCGGTCGGAGCCGGACCGTTTCGCTCGACATTGGCTCGCGGCATCGCAGCGTCGTCTCGTGCGCCCTTACCCACCACCTTGGCGGTGATGAAGAACACGATCTCCGTTCGTTGGCGCGAAGTATCCGTGCGCGAGAAGAGCTTGCCGATGATCGGGATGTCCTTCAGGATCGGGATACCGCTGACTTCTCGGCGATCTTCATCGCGGATGAGGCCGCCAAGAGCAATCGTCTCGCCGTCGTCCATCATCACATTGCTCTGAGCGATGCGCTCGCTGGTCTGCGGGAGCTGACCACCACCGGGAACCGGGGTGAAGCCGCGCAGGTAACTAACGACCGGACGGAGATCCATGAAGATGCGATTGTCTGCACCGATCCTCGGGAGGATCGAGCAGCGCACGCCGACTCGGACCGAATTGGTCGTGACGGTGACGCCGTTCTGCGAAGACTGAATCGACTCGATGTAGCGGATGACGTCGCCGACGAAGTACTCCGTTTCGCGACCGTCGGTCGCGAGGAAGTTCGGGCGGGCGATCAGGCTGCGGTTGCCGTTCAGCGCATCGAGGGTCCCGAGTACCGAGTACTTGTCCACTCCGCTCGTACCAGCCGAGATTGCGCCTGGGGATCCCGCGGAGAGGCCCGGATTCTGATTCAAGCGAACCAGGTTCACCACACCACCCGTCAAGATGCTCCAGTCAAGACCGACCTTTAGGGCCTCTTCCTTGCTCATCTCCATGACTCGCAGGTCGATCGCGACTTGCTTGGGCTCGATGTCGAGCTTGTCCAGCAGCGCTTTCGCTCGGTCCAGCTGGCTCTTGTTCCCTCGCAGGAACAGTCGCATGGGCTTTGCGACACGCTCCGTGTCACTGAACGGGAGAGTGATGCCCTCGACGTCGGCCTTTTCCGTCTTCACGCCGACTTCTTGAACCTTTGGTCCCTCGGTCGATTCGCTGACGTTCTCGTTGCCACTTTCCGAACTCGACTTCGTCGACTTCTTGGGAGGGGCTTCGTAGATACGCGGCTGGCTAACCGCTCCAGGCGGAATATCCACTCGGATACCAGGGATCGCAGACATCAGCTGATCACGCAATGACCGCGGCTCCGAGAACCGGATGTCGTAGATGATGGAATCGTCCGACGCACCGTCAAACTCCTCAAGGAGCTTCTTGGCGCGCAGTACTTCTTCCTTCCGGCCGACCATGATGATCGCCTGTCGCTCGCTGCCGAGCGGCGAGGGGTACATCTCAATGTTCTGGAACGCACTGGCTTTCAGGTTGCGGACCGTATCCAGCAGGTTCTTCGCCGGCATGGACTCCGACGTGATCAGGTACGTCTCCTGAACCATGTCGGCGTTCTCAGAGATCGGTACACCCTTCACCGCACAGATCTGTTTGTCGATGCTGTGGATCAGGGGCTCAGTTCGGTCGAGAACCGCTGTTGGGCCGACCAGAATCACGTAGAGCGTGCTAAAGGTCTTGGGTACGGAAGTACCCTTCGGATCAGGCTTGCCGTCAGGACCGGCCGCAGGAGTTGCCTTTTCACCGTCGTCATCACCCGCAAGCAAGATGTCATATCCACCGCCTGCGGTTTCCGCTGGGAAGGCCCGCATGACTGCCGAGCGAATCTGTGCCGGCTCGCCACTGTAGATGGGGACCAGTCGAGTCTCTGAAGGTGTGTTGGCCGTCTTACTGACCGCCTTCAGGAGATCGTTGAACTTGTCCTTCTGGGCAACGACGTAGGTTCGGCCCACCAATGCATATCGCAAGTCGGCCATCGCGGTGACGATGTCCAGTGCCTGCTCGGTGGTGACGTTGCTGAGCTTGACGGTGAGGTTGCCCTTGATGTCCGGCGCGGTGACGATGTTCGCCCCCGACTGCAAGGCAAGCGCCTTCAGCACGAGCGAGACATCGGTGTTCACGAAGTCGATCGAGACATTGCTCGCCGATCGAACCGCAAAGACTCCCGCATCAGTTCCCGGGTTAGAGGCTTTCACCACGGGCTTCGACGTGTCTTTGGGATTCGGCTTGTCGGCCGGTTTCGGTGCGGGTTTCTTCTCTGTGGGGTCGGTGAAAGCGTCGGCGATCACCCCGTCCATCGGCTGATCGACCTGCGGCTTGTCCAGCGGATCGATAATCGACGGGAGGCGTCCGTCTCCGCCATTTGAGTTCTTCGGCTCGACGGGATTCAGCACCGGAGTGCGTCCGTCGCCCGATCCGGCAGTCACGCCAGCGGCTTCGAGGAACGCGTCCTTCGGACTCGGCACCTTGCCCGCAGCGGCGGTACCGATCAAAACATCAACGCCGCCTTCGACAGGCGTAACGGTAGGCGTGATCGCGGAGTCCATGCGGAAGTGGACACGCACGCGTGGCGGGCGAGCACTGAACCAACCGGTTTGCACCGTGGTCACTCCGGCCGTATCGACGCGCAGCAGCTTAACCGCGGAGCCCAACGAGGCGGCAAACTCCAAAATGAACGAGCGCCCGCTGTTTACGCGAAGCTGCTTCGGCTCACCCAGTTCAGTGCCACGAATGGCTACCTTGAGGGATGTACCGACCTTTTCAAACGTTACTGCGTCCAACTTAGGGGCTGCCTGAGCGGCCGCCACGAGTGCGACCAAACTCAGGGTTAATCCCCATCGAGATCTAATTAGTCTTTCCAGAACCGCCTCCTATCCGTAGTGTCACTTTCTTGCCCTTGTGCTCGACAACGACGCGATCACCCCGAATAGCTACGATCTTGCCTCCGCCTAGTTCACCGCCTAGTCGGACCATGCGCTGACTGCCCGAGTCGTCCTGAAGGATCGCGAGCGGACTCGTACCCTGGACAACCCCCATCAGGCTGTACGCATATTCATCTGGGACTCGAAGGGGCGTGCTAGGTGCGAGCTTGGGGCCGCCAGCTTTGGCCGTCGGCTGTCCCGTGATCGCGCCGCCTGGAACCACCGGAGGTAGACCCTCTAACCCCAGCGGTGGCAACGGCGCGGCACCCGCCGCCACGTTGCGCGCAATCTCCGCATTTCGTCCAGGTCCCTTCATCGTCGTTGGATTCGTATTCGGTTGTGTCACCGCAAGTGCCGGTTTATTGCCCTCGCGGGTTCGTTCCTTGTCTCGCGCTGGTGCAGGAACCGAAAACGGATCCCGTATGTCCAGCGGGGAAAGTGCTACATCACTCTTCAGTGACGATTCAACTCCCTGAGTAGTCGCGACATTCTGCGCGGTATCCGCATCTGTGGTCCCTAGGGTTCCGGCTTCGTCCGTCCCGACATTGGTTGCGTTGTGGGGATTGATCCCTTCGTCAACCGCTTCGGGTGCGACCGGATTGGCAGCATTGTCCAGCGCGCCGTCCGAGCCGGCGATCGTCTTGGGCTCTTCCGAAGCCTTGACGTGATTGGCCTTGGACGACTTCGTCACCTTTTTCGTCGCCTTGGCGGCGGTCGAGGAACCGCTGCCCATGAACTGGAATGCGCCGATGCCAGCGAGTACCACAACCATGGCGCCGACGATGAGGACTTTCTTCTTGTCTGCAGGATTACTCATTGTTCGTGTCCTCGTTGGTGGAATCGGATCGATCGTTGTCCTTCTCCGGGAAGGCGTACGCCTTCAGGGTCAGCGTCAACTCTAGCTGAGGCGAACCGTCTGGCCCGTACTTCTTCTCCGGACCGTTCAGCTCGTTCAGGCCGACTGTGTAGACCTCAACAATCTTGCTGAACTCTTGGAGTGAATTGATGAAATCGAGAATCGCGGGATAGAAACCCGTTGCATTCACTTCGATTTGCCACTCGTCATAAGGCTTCTTGGCAGGCTGCTTCTTCTTGGCCTTCTTCTTGTCTTCTTCCGAGGCATTGGGGTCAACCTTGACCTTCTTCTCTTCGATGCGCTTCGGCTTGACACCGGTGATGGTCAAGCCCTTGGCGTTTCCAAGAGTTTCAAGCTCGGTGACAAGCGTCGGGATGTACGCGTTCTCTGCGACGTTCGCCTCAAGGTGATCGAGAAACTGCTGCGACTCTTCAACTTCGGTTCTGATCTTGAGCTGCTTCGCCGCGACATCATCCTCGTCTTGAATCTGCTTCTTGATCTCGTCACGCTTGGACGCCGCGCTTCCACGCTCCGACATCAACCAATAGTTTGCGCCGCTGCCAGTGACAACCGCGACGGCTGCGAGAATCGCAAAGACCTTCATTCGTTTGCTTGTGTTCATGCCGATGCCTCCGCCTCCGATTTACGACGATCGCTAAATCCTGCCTTCTTCGTGCTCTTGGATTTCGGATCCTCTTCCAAGGTGCCAGCGACTCGGGCGATGATCTCGAAGCTCAAGACCTGGTGCTCCTGAACGCGGTCCATCTCGGTGTACTTCAGGTCCCACTTGTCCATGGCGCTGCACAACTGCAGTCGCTGCATGAACGAGCCAACACGGCCCTGAGAATTCTGGTCCGTGGTCTCACCCGCCATCGTCTTGCCCTTGATCGAAAACTGGACGCCCTCGTTCGACTTGCTCGACTTACTGCGGATGTCCGTCAACCACAGGCTCTCGGGCGTGCTCGTCGTCATATGCTTCAGGATCTCGGTCCACTTGCGGGTCATTTCCTGAGCGTTCTGCAACGTTTGCAGCCTTGGCTTGAGTTCGGCGAGGTCCTTCTCCATGACCGAAATGTCTTTCAACATCGGCTGGATCTTGGAGAGGTTCTTCTTGAGATCGGCGGTCTCCCCGTCGACCCCTTCCTTCGCGATAATTTGGAACCCCGCGAGGACGGTGAAGAGTGTGGTTGCACCGACGAACCCGACAAAGGCGAATCTCGCTTTGCGTTCGTTCTGCTGCTGCAGCATTCGCTGCTCATGAATCAGATTGATGTACGGCATGGCGTTTCCCTGCGCACCTTAGGCGGCGTGCGAGTAGCTCCTCATGGCAAGTCCCGATGCCACCGACAGGTCGGCACCTTGTCCAAAGAACTGGTCGCCCACGTAGGCGAAGCGTGGATTGTCAAAGACTCCGGCCGCGTAGACCTTGAGGCCAAGGCGGTTGCTCATGTAGTCGGCGATTCCCTGCATCTTTGCGCCACCACCGCTCAGCAGCATCCACGTGACCGGGTTCGAAGATCCGGCTTCTGCTTGCTGCGACTGGAAGTAGTTCAAAGAGCGGCGCATTTCACGCACGAGGTCGTCCAAGTGCGGCTGGATCACGCGCAGAGGCGGGTTCTCCGCTGGCTGATTGTCCTTCAGCAGGCCCAACAGGTCAAGCTGCGTCTTGCCCTCTTCCGCATCTTGGTAGCTGAGCTTGAAGTACTTTTGCAAAGCTTCCGTCAGGGCCAGACCGCCCTGATTGATCGTACGGGTCATGGCGAAACTACCCTTGTCGATCACGCTCACGTTCGTGCTGGTGTGACCAAAGTCCACAAGCGCGACGGTGTCCTTGTTCAGATCGATGTTGTAGTTCGCTTGCACCAGCGCTCGGTATGCAGCGAATGGCTCGATGTCGACCGACTCGACAGGCAAACCCGCAAGCTCGCACGCCTTGATGCGAAAGTCCACCAGGTCGCGCGGAGCGGCGGCGATGATGACGTCCATCTGTCCGTCCTCAGTCTCGCCAGCAATCTCGAACTCGACATAGCTGTCTTCGACGCTGGACGGGATGTAACGGCCTGCCTCGAACTTAATCGATTTGCGGAGCATGGCTTCCGACATCTTCGGAACGCGCACGCTGCGGACCACGACCGATGCGCCTGCGACCGACACGTGGCAACCACTGATCGGCATCTTTGCGTTTCGGACGAGGGTCTGGATCGCTTGCGACAGGGCCTCGGGATCGGTCACGATCGAATCACGCACCGAATCGGGCGGCGTCGGAACGGACAGCACCCGAGTGAGTCGCCAGCCCGAGGTCATCGGTTCCATGGCAACGAGCTTGATCGAGTGGTGACCGATATCAAGACCGACGAGATTCTGTTTCTTGCCAAATTTAAGCGGCATGTTCTGTCCCCTCCTGCCCCGCCTGCTTCTGCAGCCAGGCGTCCACCGACGATTTCAGGAACCGCCAAGTACCTTCTGCCTGGAACGCAGGAAGAGCACCCGATGCAGCCATCTCATCGACGGTCGCCATGTGCAAGCGCAGGTAGCTGGCCACTTCCTTGGTCGTCATGACCGCGCGGTGCGTGGCCAGTGCTCCTCGCAGCAGCGAATGCACTTGTTCCTGGGTGAGGAACAGCTCGAGGCGAACGATGTTCATCCCCGGGGTCGCCTGGGCAGCATTCGTTGCCCGTTCAAAATCGGACTGATCCACGGTCGGATCGGATTCGTAAGCATGGGCCACGGCAACCTCCATGGGGGCCTGATGGGCGATCGGCTCATCGGTTCGGGCAGCAGCAGCGGCTTGCACCGTTGCATTGCGAATGGCGTCCACAAGTCTCATGCGGCAGCTCCCAGGTGTTGAGTGCACACGTCGTGCATCATGTAGGCGTCGATCAAGCTGACTTTCTGGCTGGCACCCACCAAAAGTGCATGATCCGCGAGAGTCGAGATCATGCGCGGGTAGCCCTGGCTCACCTTATGGAGTTGGTAAACCGCATCGGGGGTGAAGACGTTTCGCTCGCCGCTGAAGCCCGCTACGCGTAATCGGTGGAGGATCAGTTCGCCGGTCTCCTGGACATCCAGCGGTTCCAGCGCGCATCGCACTGAGAGTCGCTGTTCGAGCGCAGGAACCTTTGAGAGCTTCTCTCGTAATTCGCGCTGGCCCAGCAGAATGAGCGTGATGAGGAACTGATCGTTGAGCTGGCAGTTGAGGACCATGCGCAATTCCTCGAACGTGCCCGCGCTCTTGATCAAGTGCGCCTCGTCGATCATCAGGACCACCCGCTCGCCGCGGGTGTAGAGCTCAAGCAACCGCTCGTGCAGTTGCTGAATGAGCTTCTGGCGATTCTTGTTGCCTGGCTCGGAATGCAATTGCGTCAAAATCTCGGCCAACATCTGCGTCGGTGACAAGATTGGGTTGACGATCAGGACCAGTCGGTGCTGGCGTGCATCAAGCTCTTCGACGAGCTTTCGGCTGACCGTGGTCTTACCCAGACCAATGTCACCGGCAAGCAGCGCCGCACCCATGTTTCTCTGGATGGCGTACTGCAACATCGTCAGTGCGTCGGCATGCCCACGACTCAGATACAGAAATCGTGGGTCTGGCGTCAATCCAAACGCTGGCTCTTTGAGTCCCCAGTAAGATTCGTACATTGATGGTTTCGCTCCGTTCCTTCTAGCCCAGTGATCATTTCGGAGAGATCAGGTCAAATCCTCACCCTCCACCTCGCGCCTCACTTTTCGATGGGGTGCGCGCACGCACCGCAACTCTGTCGTGCCACTTCGGGAGATGCGGTCGGCAAGACAAAATTACGAGACCCCCTTTCGAGTGCCAAAATCAGCGGTAATTGACAGTAAGGGCGTTCCCCATTCGCGGTCATTTCTATGTTTCGGGTCTTGGAAATCACGCCGTTTCGACGGCTATTGATCGGTCAGGCCGTGTCGCAATTCGGCGACATGCTGTACATGCTCATGTTCCTGTACATGGTGCAGCGGCTCACCGGGAACGCCATGATCGTGGGGTGGATCGGAGCCGTCCAAGCACTGCCGCCGTTGCTGCTCTCGCCTTACGCCGGGGTCCTTGCCGACCGAGTGGATCGGCGAACGGTCCTACTTGGCACTGACCTGTGCAGCGCGGCGCTGATGCTCGGGCTGGCGGCCTACCTGACGTTCGACGCCACGCCGCCGCTCTGGCTGATCTTCGCCTCGGCGACGCTCCTTGCCTCGGTAAACACGTTCTTCTTGCCCGCGAAGTCAGCGGCGATCCCGAGGCTCGTCCCGGCGGACCGGTTGCAGGAGGCGAACTCGCTCTCGGCGACGACCCAGCACTTTATGCCTCTGCTCGGACTGGCGATCTCCGCGGCGGTGCTGGGACAGCTCGAACTACTTGCGCCGAACGCCCTGTTCCCCGTCGCGGCCGCGTGCAACGGCCTCACGTTCTTAGTTTCGGCACGCGCGATCTGGCTACTCCCCCAGCTCGCCCCAGACACTACCGACCGCGAGGAACCGCACTTCGGACGCGACCTGCGAGAAGGTTGGCAGGCATGTCTGAAAGACGCCGTCCTGTGGGTCTCTGCTCTCCAAGCGCTGCTGGTGAACCTGTTTATCGCACCGTTCATGGTGGTCCACCTCGCGGTCAACAAACAGTGGTTCGACGACCGACTGCGTACGGTGTCGATTTTCGAATCGGCATTCATCGGTGCTGCGGTGATCATGGCGCTGATGATGCCGCGTCTCAGGATCGTGCGACCGGGCATGGCGTTCATCGGTTCGATGCTCGCTATCGGCGTACTCGTCGCGTGCATGGCCTTCGCGCCGTGGTTCTATCCGTATCTTGTGCTGAACTTCTTGTGCGGCCTGGCGCTGCCCATCGCCCAGATCCCCATGCAGATGTACTTTCAGACAGCGGTACCGGACGCGCTGAGAGGTCGCGTCCACTCGTTCATGACGATGTCGGCGATGGTGGCCATCCCGCTCAGCAACACCTTTGCGGGGGTCGGCGTCGCGCGGCTCGGGGTCTCCACGATGTTTCTGATCATGGGGGGTGGGATGATTCTCTCCGCCGCCATCGGCCTCGCTCATCCGCAGTACCGCCGCTCGCGGCTCCCTTCGTCAGCGGTGCGCTAGCGCGGAAGCGAGCTGGTTGTAGAGCGGAATCCCGAGCACAAGATTGAACGGGAAGGTCACCGCCAGCGACGCGGTCAGGTACAGACTCGGATTCGCGGATGGGATGGCGACCCGCACCGCCGCGGGCGCAGCGATATAGCTTGCGCTCGCGGCCATCGCACCCAGCACCCCCGATCCACCGGCAGACAGACCCGCGAGCGTGCCGATCCCGACGCCGATCGCACCATTCACGAGCGGCACACCCACCCCGTACAACCCGAGGAACAGGGCGTGCTTTCGCAGATCGCTCAGACGTCGCGCGGCGACCAACCCCATTTCGAGCAAGAAGAAGGTCAGCGCGCCTTTGAACAGATCTCCGAAAAGCGGCTGCACTTGCTCGACGCCGGTCTTGCCCGAGACGACACCGATGGCCATGCCGCCAAGGAGTAGGAGGATCGTGCGACCGGTGAACAGCTCGCGGATGAGTTCGCGCCGGGCCTGGTTCGGGGTTTCAGACGAACCCAGGCTCAGGGCTAACAACAGCGCGGGAACTTCGAGCAGCGCGACCAGCGCGGGCATGAACCCTTCGGCGGGCGTCTTGACCGTCGTCGCGAAGGTCACCGCCGCGATAAACGTAACCGCGGAGACCGAGCCGTAGTGAGCGGCGAGCGCGGCGGAGTTCAGGTGGTCCACCTTTCCAAGCTTGCGCGAGGCGAAGTAGGCGATCCCAGTGGTGAGGAGGGAAAGGGCGATGGTGGCCAGAACGGGCCAGATGATGTGCTCGATCGGCGTGAGCGACAGCTCGACTCCACCCTTGAGCCCGATGGCGAAGAGCAGGTACATGGACAGCGAGGTGTAGAGCCCCTCGGGGAGGGACAGATCGCTCTTGATAATGGTGGCCAGTGCGCCAAGCAGGAACGCGAGCACCATCGGCGACAGCAGGTTCGCCTGGAGAATCGAGCCCAGATCCATGGGTCTAGGTGTACCCCGTGACCTTGCGTACCGTCACGCGAAAACGACGATGCGCCCGAATTGCAGACGGCAACTCGGACGCATCGATAGGCCAGTCGAACTACTTCGTGGCCGAAAGGGTGCCGTTGATCGTGCCCCCTGCTTCCAGCGTGATCACGTAATTGACCACAATGCTGGACGCACTGTACGTTCCCGAGAAAGTCGCCGAAGCGGCCATGGATCCGGGAATGTTCGACATGCTGCCAGTGAGCGTGCCATTTGCGTTGAGTGTGATCGATAGCGGCCCGTGCGTCTGCAGGAGTGAGGACATCGTCACGCCGGATGTTGAGATCAAACCCGTCCAGGCATCATCCGCGGGATTTGCTGTCCCGAACGGGTTGCCCGTCAGCGTCCAGATAACGGTCGCCGTCCCGGTCGAGGGCTCTTGGAACTGAAGGCTGGTGGTGCCTGTACCCGTGTTATTGTCCGACCATGTCCCGTTGTAGGTACCCAGGAGCGGGGCAATGGCAAACGTCGCGCCCGTCGACTTGGTCATGATCAAGGTTCCATTCGCGGGGGCAATGGCCGGGTTCACAAAGGTGATCACGTAAGTAAGGTTCATGCTCGTCGGAGTAATCGTCCCCGAGTAGGTGATCGACTGGACGAATCCACCTGGAACCGTCGTGGAGCCTCCGGTCACATTGCCATTCTTGTCGACCGTGAACGACAAGGTCCCAAACGTCGGCGAGGAACCTGTTACCGACAGCGCCGAGTCCGTATAGCTCCCAACCAGGTTATCCGCGGGAGGATTCGGGCCTCCAAAGACGTTTCCGTCAAGGTCCATCGTCCAGTTAGCAGCTTTGGTGGTGGTATTCGCACCAAAAGTCATCGATGCCGGACCCGTCGTGCTGTACGTCAGGTTGTTCCAGTTACCAGTCCAACTGCCGATAAATGGGGTCGGGTCGAGAACCGTTCCACCGCCACCACCGGACGTGCCGCCCCCGCCACCGCCGCAACCGATAAGCGCCGCTAACGCCAAAATAAAGAACCACAGATGTTTCATTTGTCCCTCCACGGGCTGAATAGAAACTCAGAATAGCAGGGACAGACAGTGAATTCAAGGAATTGCGAACAAAAAACCGGCCTGAACCCAGAAACCTCTATGCATCGTACTGCTCGGCCAGGCGATTCAGTCGCATTTGCCACTGCCTGTCCAACTCGCCCAGCCAGGCCAACATCTCCGCGAGCGGCTGCGCATCGAGCCTCCGAACGATCTCGCGCCCCTTGCGTTCGCTGATCACTAAACCCGACCGCTCCAGGACTGTCAAATGCCGCGTGGCACCTTGGCGCGTTGAGCCCAACCCGTCGAGAAGCCGAAGCGTCGGCGTCGGCCCTTGGTCGCTGAGCCGCCTGACGATCTCGCGCCGGACAGGATCGGCCAGGGCAAAGAATGCGTCGTCGGTCAAACTTCGTAGCTCCGCGACAGCTTGGGCAGTTCCTCGTCCCAGCCAGCGTTGTTCTGCTCGAAAGCAAAGGCTGCGCGAGACTCAGCGATTTTGGAGAAACCGGTTTCCACAACAGTAATCGTCGTGCCGCCAGACGATTCGGCGAGCGTGAATCTCACCGTCGTAAGTTCGGATTCAGGCAGGGCATCGAGGGTGAACGTGTCGGCCGGATGCCATTGATAGGCGAGCGATTGGCAGGGAACGATTTCCACGAGCCGCGCTTCGCACCGGTGCTCACCCCAGATGAGCGCGAAAGTCTGACCCAAGACGAACTCGCCCTCGATTCGGTCCGGAAACCAAGAGGCGAGGGCCGCCGGAGTCGCGAACGACCGCTCCCAGACGACGACGGGAGCGGCGTTAACGAACACCGAGCGAGTGATGGAGTCAGCAATATGCAACATGGTGATTGCATATTACTGCCTCGCCTGGAGAAATGCAACAGATTTGTTGCTTATTTCCCAGTGCTTAGCGAGTCGGCGTTCAGGATCACGGGAAGGCCACCCTTGCCGCCACCCACGATGACGACCTTGCTGTTATCCGACTTTGCGAGATCTTGAGTCGCCTCGATCCCCTTCCACATCAGCAGCTTGTCAGTAAGTCCCTGACTGACGATCGCTTGGAAGTCGGCGATACCGCGCGCTTCGATCCGCTTACGCTCGGCTTCCTGCTTCTCCTTGTCGAGGATGTACTGCATGCGCAGGGCCTCTTGTTCCGCGGTCAGCTTGGCCTCAATGCTGGCCTTGAGGCGATCGGGCAACTCGATGTTGCGGATGAGGACCTGCTGGACGATGAACGCCGAACCTTTGTAGCCTTCGCTGCGGCTGAGCGTCGATTCGATGTAGTGCGAAAGTCGCTGGGACACCAGGTCTGCCAAGGCGTCGCGCTTGCTTGAGTAGGCCTCTTGCGCGGTGAACTGCGAGACGGCATCTCGAACCGCCGCGCGGGCTGACGGTCGAACGATCTTGGCGATGTAGTCTTCCGCGATGCCCACGTTGCGGAACAGCCACGGCACCGATCCCGGCATCACGCGGTAGTTCACCGTGACATCGACCGGGAGCGGCAGACCGTCTCGGCTCAGGGTCCGGATCGCATCGTCGCCGGAAACCGCACCCTCACCTCGTACGCCCGACATGGTGTACTCCTCGGTTCGGATGGAGACCGATTCGACGGTAGCAAATGGGTTGACGACGTGGAGCCCCTCGGCGAGAGCAACAGGTTGCACGGAGCCAAAGATCCGTACGACGCCGACGTGTCCCGATTGCACGACTTTGATGCAGCTCGTGAGCGTGAGGATCAAACCAAAAAGCGTGAAGAAACCACCCGCGCCGAGTTTCCCCGCTCGCTGAGCAGGATGCTCTTCGCGCTTTGCCGCGCGATAGATCGAGATGCCGATGACGAGAAAAAAGATCCCAATGGTGACCATGTTGCGTTGACTACTCCAAAGGGAGAACGAAACATGAGCCCACGGGGATTCAAAATCCCGCCCAGAAACCTAGCGACGACGCTTCAGCAACACCAGCAGACCCACGCTGAGACCCAGCCACGCGGCGGGTTCTGGAGCGGTGATCACCACCATGTCAGCAGGGTTGGTGATCTGCGCCGTGCCAAACGATCCGGTGAGGAAGCTGCGGTTATAGACGTCAATGACGGGTAAGCCGCCACGGTAGCCTGCCACGTAATCGTACTCATGGCCACTGCCGATCCCATACACGCTCGTGAGCGTAGTACTAATCGCAGTTGCGCCGATCGCAGCAAGTGTCCCACCCCCATTGCTACCAACGTATGTGAAGGCAGCACCAGTTCGAGATCGCATGGTCCCGAAGCAGGTTGTCACACCCATGCCACCATTGCTAAAGGAGGTCGATGAGGCGGAAGTATCAACTCTACGGTAAGCATTCGAGTACCCAGCCACCCACGGCACGCCGCCGATCACCGCAACGTCGGCTCCAAACGCAGTGACGCTGACCCCGGCAATCGTGGCCGCGTTGAAGCCGGTCACCCCGGTCAAAGCGGAATTGATAGTGTGGAGCCTCAGAGTCGTTGAGGTAGTGACGTCAGCGACAGTATAGGCCCCAGTGGTCGGGTCTCGGTGGATACCCGCCAGACTCTGAAACCCGGTTTCGTACAGTTGCCGCTTCAGTTCACCTGTGTGGACGTTGAAGACGTGGATCGTGGAGTACTTGAGGACGGGATCCAGCTCGTCGGTCACCACGATCTCGCCCGCGTTGGGCCCGCGCTCAACGAACCGCGGGCGAATCATGCGGCCCGCGCCGATCTCTCCGAGGTAGGCACCGGTCTGGCCGTCGAATCGCTTGAGCGATTTGGTGGAATAGTCGAGCATTACGACCATGTCATAGCTGGCGTTAGCCACGAGTGAGGCTACAAGGAAAGCCCCGAGGACGGTGGCCCTGGATCTGTTGCGTCTGTTCATTTCTTGGACCCTTGCTTGCGGCTGCGGCACAGCAGTGCTGCGCCGATGCCGAGAGGAAGCAGCGCTGTGGGCTCGGGTGCGATGACGGTAGCGACGGCTCGGAAACTCACTCCTGACGGAACGTTCACAACCAGCTGCGGGGCCAGCAAGTTGGAGAAGGTGGACGTGCGATAGATTGAGGAGCCCCCACCGACCGCATTGCCCGAGGAATAAATCATCTGGTCGTGACCAGCAGCGACGGACAGCGCACCAGAAAGAAGCTGTGCATCCAAGAAAGTTGGCCCACCCGTGAGCGTGCCACCCGAAGATACGGTATAGCTGCGGACCGCGCCCGCGGAATAGTCCGCAACAAACAGTTTTCCGGACCTGAAGAGGCCGTTTCCGTAGAGATTGCTGCTGGAGGCCATCGGACCGTTTAGCACTGTCAGCGAAGAGTTCAACCGGATGTACTGTGCCCCTGAAGTGAAAGCGAGGACGTTCCCGAAGGAGTCTGCCGTGATGCTATAGAAGCTGGAGGTGCTGGTATAGGTTGCTAGCAACGTACCGGTGAGCGTGTACTTGAACAGGGTTTGGTTCGAGGTCACCGCAAGGTTGCCATCGGCCATACGAACCACTCCCGAGGATACAGATGTGGCGGTCGGTGATCCCATGAACCACTCACGTACGAATGCGCCCGTGCTGTAGTTGAAAACGGAAACGCTGTTCCGAATCTGATCGGTCACGTAGGCGAGCCCAGTGCTTCCATCTGCGTAGATCTGGTCGACTTGGCTGAAATAGCCCTTCCCGAATTCTCCGAGATAGGCGCCCGAGTCGCCGTCGTACCTCTTCACCGACCCGGATGCCGAATCGGAAGCCAAGACAAGATCGAACGAAGCTGACGAAATACAAGCACCGCAAAGCAACGCGCCCAGAACGAGCGAAATCCTCCCCATTCCGGCATTCTACAAGAGTTTGTGTAGATATCCAACCAGTTTGTTTCGAAAGGAATCAAGCGAACAAGACGACACGGGGCGACGGCATCCAGCGGAGGATGCCGTAAAGTATAGTAGCTGATGGCGCACGCGATTCGATTCCAAACGACTCTCTTGCAGGCGACCGAGGAGCTGTTCGCATTCGTTCGTCTGCCCGAAGATGCGAGCCAGGCGCTGCCTTCGCGGGGCATGGTGTCGGTGGAGGGCACGGCAGACGGGCACCCATTCGCCGTGACCTTGGAACCGGACGGTCAAGGTGGTCATTGGTTCCGAGTGGACCAGAAGCTCGCGCTCTCGGTCGGCTCAACCGTCGATTTCGAGATCGCCCCAGTCTCCGTCGAGCCCGAGCCCGTTGTCCCTGAAGACCTTTTGCAGGCACTTGAGCGCGCTCCGGCCAAAGCTCAGGCGACCTGGGACAGCACCACTGCAGTGGCGCGTCGCGATTGGATCCAGTGGATCGTATCCGGCAAGAAGGCGGAGACCCGGGCGCTCCGTATCGAGAAGGCGTGCGAAATGCTGGCCTCGGGCAAGCGACGGGTCTGCTGTTTCGACCGCTCCGGCATGTACAGCAAAAGCCTCAGTTGCCCGGTTGCCGAGGGCGAGTCGATCTAGGCTCGCCACGATCGCGTCACTGCTTGAGCGGCTCTCTCAAAGTTGAGTGCGATCTCTTCTTTTGGGCCGCGGAGTTCCCCGCGCAACCAACGATCCATCATCTCAAGAAAGGCACCGGCAAGACACGAAAGCATCGCCTGATCGCTCATGCTGGGCGGCTTCTCCAGACCCAGATCACGCGCTGCGAGATCCGCGATCATCGTCTTGAAGCCCTTCACAAGCAGGCGCCGAGCCGAGGAGTTGCGCAACGCACACCAGAGGTCACGGCGCGCACACAAATGGTAGATCAATGGACGGAGAAAGCTCAGTTCGCCGGGTGTTGGCCTGACCCGCTGCGACTGTCGCCAGTGGTCGACCATCGAGTGATGCAGACGGCTCAGCGTCGCCGCGAACAGGTCGTCTTTGCAACCGTAATGGCCATAGAAAGTGGAACGGGCGACTCCTGCTCGCTGCGCGATCAATTGGACGGTCGCGCAATCGTATCCCTGCTCGATCGCTAGGTCGACGAGCGCTATCTGGAGCGCATGCTGGGCGGGGGAGGGGTGCGCGCTGGTGCTCATGGGATTGGGCCAATTGGAGCGGTACTGGACACTCGGCGGCCCAATGTCCAAAGCTCTCTGATCGAGAGGGACTACGCTCTGTCTTGGCGCAAGGGTTCCTTGAACAGCGCCGGGGTCCGTCTATGAAAATCAAACTGATTTCAATTACATCCGTGCTGACATTACTGGCCACCGTCTCCGCGTCGGCACACCATATGTGGCTGCAACTTGACGCGAAGGGCAAGACGGGTCAGGTCTTTGTCGCGGATGACCCGACCAAGCCCGCAGTCCCCATGAAGGTAAAGGGCGGCAGCCAAACCGCGCTGCAACGGTGGAACATTGGCAAGCTAGCGGCGAGCGAGAACGGCAATTCGCTCCTCGCGGAGGCACTCAGGCCTTTCGCAGCGGTCCAGCTTACTTACGGTATCCACGGCCCGGACTTGATCACCTGGTACGCCAAGGGCTGCGCAACCGTCCGAGACGCATCAACCACGCTCGGTCTGGATTACGAGTTCACTGCCAGACGAGTGGGCACGAACGTGGTGTTTCATCTCACCGGGAACAAGAAGCCGGTGCCAGACTGCCGCGTCGAGGTGTTCGGAGAGGGCATCCCGCTCGACAAGTTCTGGCGCACGGACAAGAAAGGAAACGTGACCGTCCCGTTCCCGAAAGGGGGCCGCATCTATGCGGCGGCAGAGCCAAAGGTGGACAAGGTCGGAACGTTCAAAGGCAAACAGTACAAGGGGCGACTTGAAATGCCGTGCATCAACTTCGTCGTCCCAAAATCGTGAGATCGCCAAGCGTACGTTCGCGTTGACAGCCAGATGGCTCCTCTGCCAGCATGGAGAGATGCTGCGCTTGCCCATTGTTTGCGTCCTTGCGGGCGTCGTCTCGGTTCTGTCGGGGCACCAGCAGAACCCGACCCCCGCCGAATCCGATCCGGTGGGCAACACCCTGCGCGCAACAGGACTCATCCACACCGATATCGGGGGCTTCTACAAGCTCCGGTACGACTACTCGGACACCAAGCGGCACCAGGACTCATACATTCGGAAACGAGTGGATACATACGAGAGCCTGAGCGTTCAGGAGTCGTACTCGCTGTGCTATGAGAGTAAAACCGCGCCGGATACGGAGCTGCTGCGAAAAGTCTTCCAGAAGAGCTTTAGCATCGGGGGTTTGATCTTGGAAGAGCCTTCGAAGGACCAAGAGCTTTGGCGTATTCGTTTCAAGATCGACGTGCCAACCAACACGACCGCAGAACGGCTCAAAACGTATTTGCAGTATGTGGGCGGTACAGCGGACGGGATCGAGAAAGAACTCGGCGCGGAGGACAAACTATGAAGTTCCTCGGTCTGTTAACCACGCTCTCGATACTGACAAGCTCCGCACTCCAATCGGACGAAGCGGTCAAGGATCAAGCCAAGAAGGCGCTCGAGGCCACGGGGCTCAAATTCGAGACGACCGCCAGCGGGAAGAACTACTCGATCGTCTTCACGCATCCCGAGAACCGGCAGCATACGGTCTACATGAGCTTGACCCCGAACCGCCCTGGCAAGCTGATCACCTACAACCTATACACCCAGGTCTGGTACAGCAAAGACGCGCCCGACGATGCCCTCATGCGCAAGATTCTGGGAAGAACCAAGAAGCTTGGAGCGTTTTACCTATTCAAGGATTCCCATGACACGTGGACCTTGCGCTACAACGTCAAGTTCGACGCGACCGATATGCCGGAAATCCCCAAGGCCGAAGACAAACTCGTCAAAGCGTTGAAAGACTGCATTTTCTTCGTGAACGCAGTTGGCGAAGAGACGGACAAGGAACTCAACGGCGCAGCGGATATTCAGTGATCACCGAGCTTTGTTTCGCTCAAGAGTCCGCATCCAGGGGTAGGCGTTGGACGACCTGAGATGAGCCGCCACTCTTGGCAATGCCCGCGAAGTAGCTACCCGAGGCGATGGGTAGGACGGATGCGCCAAGCAGAAATCCGGGTCCCGCATGCGAACAAGCCGCCGGGGTTCGGGACACCACCGGTCAGCGGCGGCGGCGAAGGAGCAGCGCCGCGAGCCCAAGTCCGACGGCCATGGTGCCCGGTTCGGGGACAGACTCGATGCGGACCCGCGTGCGGCTGGTGCCGTAGGCAAAGGCGCTGTCGGTCGGGTTCAGAGGTGACGCGACGAAGCTTGCAAGCGCCTGCTCATCGATCTGCACCGAATGCACGCCAGCAGCGAGCGGCACCACATAGGCACCATCACTGAACGTGCCGTGAATGAACACGCCATTGACTTGAATCGATTTACGAAGGGCGGCCGTTGATTGCAGCGACCCGAACGTCAGGTTCGCGACTGTATTCGTCGAGTAGGCGTATAGGGTCCCGGGGGCGTCCAACGTCACCGTGAACCAGCTGGAGAACCCGATCTCGGCATAGCCCGTGCTGATGCCCATGTTTGGCGAACCGTAGCATCCCACATCGCCAGCGAAGGTCGATCGATACTCCCAGACCGTCGGTGTATTGATTGTCATTTGTCCCGCGGTCGATACCTGGCTGGAGTAGTTCATCGTGCCTGGCGAGGAAATCGTCAGCGGATCGGAAAAGCTGTGAGGGATCCCACTCGCGCTGGCATAGTACACGTTCAGAGGATTCGATGAGGCGTTTTTGTGCACGACCCCTGAGTTGACGGCTGCCGTAAATCCGGTGATGTTGGCGAAGGCCGACGGAGCCAAACCCGCGACCAACGCGAGACAGTAGATCTTCGCAATTCGCATCTTAAGGGTCCTTCGTCAAAAATGTGCTGGAGTGTGACATCGACCGATATTGGATCGAATTCGAGATCACGAACAAGCACTGGGGGGCCTCTTCGGCTTGGTCATCGTCTTCGGTCACAACCGAGACTTGATCCGCAGGAGAGACCACAGGTTCCGAACCCATGGACCGATCGCTGCGCAAGTTGCGATCTCCGTTACTAGAAGTAATACCGGAGGTCCCACTCACGCTGGAATGCCTGTCCTGTAGTTTTGTCCGCGATGTAGTCCAGAGTCTTGGCGACGAGTCGGTACGTTGTCCCGTTGGGCCCCGTGAGGAATATCTCACCAGTTCCCCCGTAAATCTCACTGGTGAAGACCAGAATCTTGAGCATGTCCCCCTTCTTAGCTGTGAAGGTAAGCGGACCGCGGTTCCCTCGAATGGCTCCATCTGGGTCGGCGTAAATTTCGACACCGTTCACCTGCACAACCAATTTGGACCGAACCTCGAACGGGCCGAAAGCAGCTCCGCCGACCGGTTGGTTCCCGGAGAGCACGAACGTCCCTCCCAACGGTTGCGGCTTGCTGGACCGAGCACCCACCTTGACCGATACGCTGTCCGTCCCCTTGGATCCCTGCGCGGTAATGGTTGTGCTGGACCATGTGAGGACTGTTAAGGGTACACCCGCAGAGCTTGTGGTCACGTTCTGCAGGACCGTGTCCTTCGTTTCGCCAAACTGACCCTCGATGGTGATGACCCCCGTCGTGGCATCCATCGTCGCATCGCGAATAATCGGCTTGATTGCGCCCAGTGTCTCGTTCCCCGGAACGAACTTCAGCTTAGCATTGGTCGCCCGGGAGGTGCTGTAAACCTCGCGGGTCTGGGGGCACTTGCTCGTGGCCATGTCCGCGATGAGCTCCTTGATATCGAGTGACTGCTTTTCGCCTGGGTTCGCGGGTTTGGGTTCCAAGTTGTACAGCCCTAGCGTGCGATCCAGCAGATAGTAGGCTGCATAGATCGCGGACAGATCCTCGGTCGAGTCGTCCCAACCCATGTAGACGCCCGCACCGGCCGAGGTGCAAGCCTTAGCAACATCTGGATTACCGCTATGGCAGGCGTTGAAGAACACCACAGAGTTCTTGCCGAACGAGATGTACTTGCTGATGAACGATGGCGTCATGCCATAGTGCTTCTCAGCAGGCTTGCCCGAGTCGTTCGCCCCGACGACGTAGACCAGTTCTTCCGCGCTCAGCATGCTCTGGTAGGTCTGGTCCAACTCCTTGGTCACTTTGGTAGCTGTCCAGATGGCCGTCACCTCGTCTCCTGATTTGAGCGTGACATTCATGCCGTGGGCATCGAGATAAACGAAACCATCGTCTTTTAAAGCTTTGAATTCCTCGACAGTCCCCTTCTGGATAGGGCCAGCCGGTTCCATCCCCGCGGCGACAAGGGTCGGGTGCATCGCGACCGCCGGATGCTGGAATAGGGTGCCCATGGTGTCGATGAGCCGGAACTTCCCGGGGATCAGGGATGCACCACCAAGCCGCCCCCTCGGCGCGCTTACCGGGTAACTCGCCATCTCGGACGCAGGTTGACGGTTGTTGGCGAAGATGATGATGCGACCATCCGTAAACCGACCGTACGCACAGTGATCCGGAGTGACTCCCGATTCGGAGAACTCGGGCATCGTGGCCATTTTCGCTGCCAGCTGCGTCGATACTTCGGCTGGCGTGGACGTGGTCAGCGAAGCCTGAAGCGCCTCCAACGTGTCCATGGCTGCAAAGCGAGTTTCGCTCGCCAAAGTCTCTGCGGGCGGCTGTCCCCCCGATCCACCGCAACCTACGATTGCGAGGATGCCGTAAATCAACGCCAGCAGTAACAAAGCCCAGTACTTACGCTTACTCATTGTCTTCTCACTTCAATTCACCCCCTACTATAGGTCAGGATCGCAAATTTATCGTAAACTAGTCGGATACTGTCTCGATGTATTGCATCGGAGAAACGAATGCCGACTGGGCACCCCGATGAAGCTCACACTATTTGGTCAGTTTCGGATAGAAGGCGGGGCAGAACCGATTCGCCTTTCGGCTGCCAGAAGGCTGATTGCGCTCCTGTGCCTGCGGCCTGGCACGACCTGGGATCGAGCCCGCATTGCCTCGCATGTTTGGCCAGCGACCGACGGTCCCGGCGCTCGGGAGCGTCTGCGCACAACGCTGGCGAGCGCACGCCGCGCCCTAGGGGACAACGTTTCCTGGGAGGGCGGACGCAATTCGCTGAGGCTGGTCCCGGCCGATTTTCAGGTGGATCTGTGGGAGGCTCAGGCCGAATGGCGTCGTGCCGGACTGGCTCCCGACGCGAGCGCTGAGTTTGAAGCGCTCTCCCGTCTGAGTGATCTCACCTCCGGAGTGCTATTGCCGGAGATGCCCGAGTTCTTATCGCATGAGCGCGAGGAATGGTGTCGGCGCACGGTCGAGGCGCTGCTGCGGCTGGCGACCATCGAGCAGGAGCGAGAGAACCTGGAGAGCGCCGCGCGATTCCTTGAGCGAAGCTTGTCGCTATCCCCCTACGATGAGCGCGCATGGACGGGCCTGATTCGAGTGCAGGCGCGGTTGGGCCAACATGTCGAAGTTTGCGATCGGTTCGCCAGGGCCCGTCAGCAGTTGCGGAATGCGCTGGGTTCTGATTTCAGTTCTTCGCTTCGTCAGCTTGCCCAGCAGGCAAGACGCGGCGATCATTCCGCCAGCAGTCTGTCCGCGGAGCAGATAGAAATGATCGCGAGAACGATCTCCCGTCAGATCGAATCGGCTCCGCTACGGGCGGCGGAGTTTCTGGGCTCGGAGGAGTTTCGTCTGGAGGTGTTTCAGTCTCCAGTCAAGGCGGCCGACCTCTTGGAACGGGTGCTTGCATGCACCACCGGCGGCGCACCAGCCCGCATGCAATGCGCTGTCTACGCGATGATGGCGTACACCCTCTCCGGGAGCGATGCACGTATTCTGGCCCTGGGCCAAGAAGTTGCCAACTTTGACTCCGATCCCACCCGATTGAGAGCGGCCGAGACCATGCGCGCGGGAGCATATCTGAACCGGGGACAGTTCGTTCCAGCACTCGTCAGCTATGAAAGAGCCCTTACGCACGCCATTGCGGTGGGCAACATCCCAGGCATCGACTTGGTGATGGCCCAGCGCGCCGTGATCGAATGGGAACTCGGCAAAGCCACAGAGACTCTAGCTGTGCTGACTGAGATCGAGCATCGCCTCGGCCAGTACGATGAACATAATGCGCGCGTGGGTCGCGCGACTCTCAACGGCTACATTGGTCTCGTACACCTTTACGATGGCGAGACAGCGGCCGCGAAGAAGTGCCTTGAGCGATGCACTGCTCTGGCCCACGATGCCGGCCACGCGTCTGCCGCTGACCTCATGATGCCCGCCCTGGGGCTGTGTCAGATCCTGCTTGGAAACTTCGTGGACGGCGTGGATCAACTAAGAAAGGGTCTGGCTCGAATTCATCGGCTCAAATCCGACAGGCGAACCTTGCGGGCCATTGACTACTGTGCCTTTGGTCTCGTTCATTTGGGTCGCGCGGAAGAGGCGATGGCGCTTCTGAACCAAAGTGACCACCTGAGGCGAAGAGCGAATATTCCCAACTCGCCGATCCACCAAAGCTACGGCGACCAGCTTCGTGCGTCCTGCGGCGAGGCCCAGCCAATCCCAATTCTTGAAGAGGAGCAGTCCGTCCGCGAACTGGTCGCTAAGGCATTGGCAATGCTGTCTTAGACGCTCTCGGCCTTCGAGGCTCAGCGTCAAAGGCGAGTGCTTGGTGGAGATTCCTGGACGCGTTTCGAAACTCAAACCAGCTGCTACCAGAGCAGTTGCTCCCGTGACTTTGAGACGGGTTGGCGAGTCCTTTCTACTCTCCGCCTTCGCGGCGCCGACAGAGCGGAGGCTCAGTAGGGCAAGCCAGGGACGTTCAGCTCAGAGCGATCAGGACCTGGGTGTACGCCATTGTCGTGCGGAAATCCCTGTGCCCAAATGGTTCCTGAACGGTACGGATTTCGTAGCCGTTTTCCAGCGTGAGGGTTGCGAACGTGTGCCTGAGAATATGGCAACTCAGAGGTTTGGCGAGGTGTGCCAACTAGCTATGCCGCTAAGTGCAAAGATGGCTAGCGCTAGGAACCTCGAGGAGGGTACCGTGCGAGAGAATAAGAAACTTGGCCTCATATAGGAGGCCTCTTCTGGCATCGATGAAGTTCGAACTTCGAAAGACGGCGCGAGGCCTGAGCGATGATGAGTTGCTGGAAGATCTCCGGCGTGTTGCCCGCAAGCTTGGCCGAGAGACGGTAACTATCTCTGACTACACCGAGCATGGACTCGGTCACGCAACGACCATTCAGCGGCGCTTTCGCTCGTGGTTCAAGGCACTGGAGAATGCTGGCCTTAAGCCCAGTCGATCCCACATTGGAGTATCTGAGGACGACCTTTTCGAGAACCTTCGGGCTGTTTGGGTGTCACTCGGACGGCAGCCGAGCTACGGTGAAATCAATGCCCCACTGTCGGCGTACTCCGCCGGGACATATGCGAACCGATTCGGCAGCTGGTCACAGGCCCTTCTGCAATTCGTTGAATGGGCCAACGCTGATGAAGCCGCGGACCAAGATGAATTTCACATCGGAGCAGAAAGCCTGCGGAACGCAAAAGCCCAACCTCGTAGAACCAAACGAGAGATCAGCGAGCGGATGAGATTTCGCATCTTGGTTAGAGACGGCTTCAAATGCAACGCGTGTGGCGCAAGTCCGCTACAGAGCCCTGGCACAGAGCTGCACGTTGACCACATTGTGCCTTGGTCAAAGGGTGGTGAGACAGTTCCAGAGAACTTGGCCACAAAGTGCTCCAGATGCAATCTCGGGAAAGGTAACGCTTTTGAGGTCTAACAACAGCATGCATCGGTCGGTGCTACGCGCCGCCGCGGCTGCTGAGCCTCCAGGATGATTCTTCGGCCGATCCACAGCTCCACCTGCCCACCGTCGTGAATCATCAAGGTCTCAGAACAGGCGCCCTGATCCCATCTAAGGTTCAAAGACGCCGATTTGGGACAAGAGCGCGAGCGGATCAAGGTCATGTACTCGAACTCCTCTTGGGTGGACGGAACGCTCGAAGTGGAACTCCACGAGTTCTTCGATTTGATGCTGAGTCTCGTAGAATCGGCGTCCCACAACGAAAACGAGACCGTCGATAACGGCCTCGTCACAATCAAATCTGTACAATGGAGGAGAAGTCTGGACGCGATTCGGAAAAGCGGAGTTGCGAATCCCATCCGGTTATCTTGAATTTGGTGGAGATAACGGGACTCGAACCCGTGACCTGTTCGTTGCGAACGAACCGCTCTCCCAGCTGAGCTATATCCCCACGCTTCACTTCACATTACCGCGAGCGAACGAGAATGCGAAAGGCCCCCGGCTGCAGATCCCCTGACTTGGGGCTCAGGTCGAGGGCACGGAACCCGGGAGCGTCGGGTAGCTCGATCGGATGGTTTCCCACGTTGAAAGCGGCCCGGACCCGCTGGCGTCCGAGCTGCCGCTCGAAGACGAACAGTCCCGGCCTCGATTCGGCAGCTACCGTGCGGTACGAACCGCGCCGCACCGCTTCGGACCGAGAGCGGAGCGATATCATTTTTCTGTACAACTTGAAAACGGACATGTCCCACTTACGGCGACTCCAGATCATGCCGCGACGGCAATCCGGGTCATGCCATCCCACCATCCCGATCTCATCGCCGTAGTAGATGCTCGGCACTCCGGGATAGAGGAACTGGAACACCACCGCCTGGGCCATCCGTGCCTTGTCGCCGCCCATAAGCGTCAGCAGCCGTGGCGTGTCATGACTGCCGAGCAAATTGTACTGTACTGATGTCACCTCTTCCGGAATAAGTTCTCTAAGGTCGCGCAGCCGCGCATCAAATTGACGCGCCGTCAGCGTACGATTCCCAAAGAACTGCAGCACAGCTTCGCGCCACTGGTAATTCATGGTCGCATCGTGCTGGTCGCCCTGCACCCAGGGAGCGGGGTCGTGCCACGCTTCTCCGACAATGTACGCCTCGGGGTTGGCTGACCGCACTGCGATACGGAACTTGCGCCAGCACTCGGGATCGACCTCGTCGGCCACGTCCAATCGCCACGCATCTGCCCCCATTTCACCCACCCAGAACTGGCCAACCCGCCCAACGAACTCTTGCACCGCTGGATTGCCTGTGTTAAGCTTTGGCATCCGGTGGACGCCTGCCCATCCCACGTATGTCTGCTGCCCTTCTTTGGTCGAGATCGGAAAACTCAGGGGGAAGTACCACTTGGAGTACTCAGATCGCGCCTCGTTTTTTATCAGATCCTTGAAAAATGGGTGGTTAACGCTTGTGTGGTTATAGACCCCATCCAGCATGATCCGAATACCGGTTGCATGTGACTGCTTGACGAGCTCGCGGAAATCGGACAGCGAACCAAAATGAGGTTCTATGTCAAGATAATCATCGGTATCGTAGGCGTGGTAACTTCCCGCTGGAAATATCGGGTTAAGATAGATGGCATTGACTCCCAGCTCCTTCAGGTGGCTCAGATGCCGGGTGATCCCGGCGAGGTTCCCGCCTGCCCACCCCTTCTGCGCGGGGATAGCGCCCCACATTGTTCTGTCCGCGTCCTCAGTAGCGAAGCGATCCGGGAATATCTGGTAGAAAATCGCGTCCTTGACCCAATTTTGAGGGCTAGGTAGCGGGATCTTCGCAAAGTTCTGCTCAAACCACTCTCGTGGATAGCGCGCTGTTTCGGATTCGCCTCGGATTTCGAATGCATACCGCACCTCAAGTTGCGCCAAGGTTACGAGTCCGTACCACTGATCGAATAGGGCGTCTCCGCCGATTCGCCGCATCGTCGCGCTGTTTCCATCTTCCAGTAGGATCCGAATTGCGCGCGCGTCCCCCTTCCGAGTCCTCAGCTTTAGCCCAAACTCATGCGACGAGCGGCGGACGGTGAACACACGCGTTGGATCATGGAGCAGCGCCGCATAGGTAATCCCGGTTCGGTTCTTGAAGAGCGCGGGTTCGACAGTCAGCAGCGAGTTTACGTTGCCATTGAGATCGTTTTTCGTCGGAAGTCCAGGAATTGGTATCCATTTATCTTCATTGACGACGAAAAGGCACGAGTAAACACCCGGTTTCAGAGGGAACGTTCCTGTCCACTCCCCGCCCTTGCTCTCGGAAAGCGGGTGCTTCGTCTTGTCCCAGTTGTTGAATGAGCCAACAACCGCCACTGAGCTCAGGTGCGTAGACAGTGCAGGCCGGTACGAGATCTCAACGGCTTGCTCGGCATCCAAGGGGCTCTGCTTGTCCACGTCTCTATTTTCGCCCAATTTAAGGGAAGCGGGTGTATGCTACAAGTCACCCACCGTGAAGCGCGACCTCCAAGACCTGACCGCCCAGTGCATCCGTTGCGGATTCTGCCTGGAGAGCTGTCCCACGTTCACCGCCCATGGCGAAGAGGCCGACTCGCCACGGGGCCGCATCTATCTGGTTCGCAGTGCCGCGGAGGGCAAGCTTAGTTGGCAGGACGACGTCCGACCACACCTCGACCAATGCCTCGGTTGCCGCGCGTGCGAGACCGCTTGCCCAAGTGGAGTTGAGTACGGCGCGATTCTTGAACTTGCACGAGATCGCATAGAGCAAGAAAGTCCACAGCGAGGCAAGGCCCTGTTGCTGAGTGCAGTGACCAACCCACAGACCATGCGCATCCAACTTGCGCTCGCCAAGCTTTGGCCGGGCAAGCGGATGCCCGCCGGCATGAGCCGCTGGATCAGCGGTCAACCTGCCGAAGCCGACCTGCCTCGGGCTGAGCTCGGAGAACCGTGGCCATCCCTGACGTTACCGTCAGCCCAGTCAAAGGCATACCTACTGCAAGGCTGCGCCATGCGCGTGCTCTTTCCTCGCGTGAACGAGGCGACAGCAAGGCTTGTGCAGCGCGTTGGCGTGCAGATTGTTGATTGCGATTTGGGATGCTGCGGCGCGCTTCACGCCCACAATGGTTCCCTCGCCGAAGCGAGGCAAATGGCGCATGCTCTCTGCAAGGAGGTCACCGAGCCGGTTCCCATCGTCGTCAACTCCGCGGGCTGCGGTTCGACCATGAAGGAGTACGGCCACATGGACACCGAGTTCGACCGCGTGGCCAAGGCAACCGTCGATGCCAGCGAGTTTCTTCTGTCCGCGGGGCTCGTCGAACTCCTGAAGTCTTCCCTGGGATTCCGCGACTTGACCGTCACCTACCACGATGCCTGCCACCTTGCCCACGGCCAACGGATCAAGGAAGCCCCACGGCAACTCATCGCGGCGGTGCCCGGCGTCAGCCTCGTCGAGCTGACCGAGTCGGATATGTGCTGTGGGAGCGCGGGCATCTACAACGTCTTGCAGCCGACAATGGCGCGCCAACTCCTGGACCGGAAGTTCAAGCACATCCAGGCGACGGGTGCATCGGTCGTGGTCACCGGCAATCCCGGCTGCCACGCATGGATCGGTCAGGCGGCTCGGGAGAAGGGACAGGAGATCAAGGTAGTGCACACCATGGAGTTTCTGGAGTCTGCCTTCCTTGGGCGGTTCCGCGACGTCTAGGCGGCGGTTCTGTCAAACTCTCTGTATGCCTGAAATGACTCTTTCCGCCACCGCTGCTCCTGGCGCGACTGCGCCTGCGGCCGGTGACACCATCGCCATTGTTGAGACGAATCACGGTCGAATCGTCCTTAAGTTCTTCCCCGAGGTCGCTCCTGGCCACGTCGCGAACTTTACGTCGCTGGCGGCAGAGGGCTATTACGACGGGGTTCGGTTCCACCGCGTCATCCCGGGTTTCATGATTCAGGGCGGCGACCCGAACTCACGCGACATGCCCCGTGGTATGCACGGAACCGGCGGTCCTGAGAAGAAGCTGAACGCAGAATTCAATCACATCCCCCACACTCCGGGCATCCTTAGCATGGCGCGCACGAGCGATCCGAACTCGGCAGGTAGTCAGTTTTTCATCATGCACAACCGCCACGTGGACTCGCTGGACGGACAGTACACCGTCTTCGGTCAGGTGATCGAGGGCATGGACGTCGTGGATGCGATCGCCAACCTTCCTCGCGATGGTCGCGACAATCCAAACGAGGATAACCCCGCGATCATGGAGTCGGTAACAGTCGGCACCTGGGAGTAACTTAAGGAATCAGCGGGCTCGGTGACAGAGTAGTCATCGATATGCTGACACCGGGCCAAGACCATGCTTAGTTCTTCGAAGATCGCGATCGTGGGCTCGGGCCAGATGGCCGAGGCCGTGCTGGGTGGGCTGCTGAGCCAGGGCTCGATCGCGCCGTACCAAGTCATCGGTAGCGGCCCGCGCGCTTCCCGCGGCGACAAGCTCGCCGCGCAGTACGGGATCCGCACCACGACCGACAATCGCGCTGCGGTCGAGGGTGCGGACATCGTTCTGCTGGGCATCAAGCCTCAGATGGCCGCACCGGTTCTGCCCGAGCTCGCCCCGGTCATCAAAAGGGATGCGCTGGTGGTTTCCATCGCGGCGGGCATCACACTTGCAACGCTGTCCGAGGGCCTGGGACACCCCGCCGTCGTTCGGGCGATGCCGAACACCCCTGGCAAGATCAACGCGGGCATTACGGTTTGGACTTGCTCCGAGGCCGTCACTGAGGTTCAGAAGCGGCAGGCGGCGGCCCTCCTGAGCGCGCTTGGCGATGAAGTTTTCGTCGAGCATGAGCGGTACATCGACATGGCGACCGCGCTGAGCGGAACGGGTCCCATGTACGTGCTCCTGTTCATGGAGTCCCTGGTGGATGCTGGAGTGCGGATGGGGCTGCCCCGGTACCTGGCCGAGCGGCTGGTGCTCCAAACGGTGAAGGGCTCAGCCGAGTACGCTCAGCTGACCGGCCACCATCTGGCGCAATTGCGCAATGATGTGACATCCCCCGGCGGCACTTCCGCCGAGGCGCTCCACGAACTCGACCGGGCAGGTTTTCGGCCCGCCATCGGGAATGCGGTGATGGCGGCGTTTCGACGGTCAGTCGAGCTAGGCGAACCTAAACGCTGAGTCCGAGTTGGATGAGCTGCAGAGGATTGCCACTCGGGTCCTTGATATCGAGGACCGCCCCGGAGGGTGTGCCGTGAAATGCGTCGGCGCACCACGCTCCCACTGCTCTCAGAGCTGCTTGCGCGGCGACCAAGTCGGCCACCGCCAGACACAGCACAACACCTCCGCGTGGTGTCTCGCCAGGCACAAACGGAGGATGCAGGCCGAGCGTCGTGCCAAAGCAATCGAGACTCGTCCAATAGGGCGATTCGATTTGTGTTTTCAGCCCGAGGACATCTCGGTAGAAGGTGGTGGCCGCCGCCATGTCGTCAACTTCGATGACGATGGTGTGGAGCGACCGGACCATCAGAACGCCATTCCTTCGTAGTCTCGGATCAAGCCAACGACTTTGCCGATCACCCTGGCGTCGTCATCAGGTTGCACGACGATCGGCTCATAAGCTGGGTTGCTTGGCAAGAGCCGGATCCCATTCTTGTCCTTGCTGAACCGCTTGACGGTGGCGTCATTGTTGAGCAAGAAGGCGACGATATCCCCTTGGTTGGCGGTGCTTTGAGGCTTGATGACGACCAAATCGCGTGGCATGATTCCTTCATCACGCATCGAGTCGCCCTTGATCCGGAGCATGAACGCACCTTGCATGTTTCGCACCATATCGCTGGGGACGGGGATCAGGTCATCGATCTGCTCGTCGGCCAGGATAGGCGTGCCAGCGGCGATGGTCCCGACCAATGGCAACATCGTCACGCGGCTTTCCGCCTGATAGGCTGGGTGCACTACGCGGATGGACCGAGGGGTCTTGGCTCGGGTGATATAGCCCTTCTTCTCCAAAGCGTCTAGGTGCACGGTGACACCTCTCAGCGACCCAATGTCAAACTCGGCGCCGATCTCGCGGATTGAGGGTGGATAGCCATGCCTCTGCACGTATCCCAAGATGTACTGCAGAATCCCTTCTTGCCGTGATGTGAGATGTTTCGCCATGTGTTCGCTCCTGGTGAACTAGTTTACACGCGTTGCATTCTGATAGCAACATGTCTACTCATTTTCACCGCTTTTCTCACGAGTTGACTTGACGTGCCATAATTCTTGAGCTTGAGCACGCGTGCGTGCCACCGCTTTTTCCAGGAGACTCGGTTGTCCATTACTTCGATTCGTAACTTCATTGAAAAGTCCGGATGCGGCCTGATCGTCGGCATCGTGATCGCCCTAATGATGGTCGTCGGCATCTGGTCTGGAAGTTGTTCCAAGAGTAAGCGGATCGAAGACGAAAGAGCCGCTGCCGGGGCGTCTCCCGCCGTAGCGACCATCGGCGAGACAAAGCTCACCCACGTGATGTTTGACGATGCCATAACGAAGGCGCTTAGTCAGACTGCGAGCATGGGCAACTCCTTGGATACACCGCCCGCCGAGTCAGATGCGATGACCGCCGCCGAAGCAGTCTTCCAAGAGACCCAGATCCGACTCCTCAATGTGCTGGCATCGGAGCAAGGGATCACAATCTCCGATGACGCGATCAAGACAGCGGTTACGAGCGAGTTCGACATGCGAGTAAGCCAGTTCCGGCAGTCGCTCGTGGGGTCGAAAAAGCTCGCCGCCACCGCGACGGACGCTCAATTCGCCGAGGTGTTTGCTAAGGAGACCGGAAAGCCGCTTGCAGACATGAAGGCCGAATTCATCGAGAGCACAATGGGCTCTCCGACTGAGAAAGCGCAGCGAGCAGTCTCCCTGTCCGTTGAAGAGCTTCAAAAGAAGCTCGTGGCAAAGCTCACCTTCACCGACGAGGACCTCAAGCGCGCCAACGACATGTTCAATGTTCAGCGCATTTTCGTCCCCGGAGACAAGGAGGTCGTGCTGAAGAAAGCAGCGGCCGACCTCGCCGCGGGCAAAGATTTCGACGCGGTAAGAAAGGAAGTCAACGCACAGGTTCCGCAGCAAGAGCGTCCCGAGCCCCCGATGTCGTATGCGACTCTGATCGCAAAGAAGGAGCTCGCGTCGCTAAAGACCCTCGCTGCAGGCAAGACAACACCCATTATCGAAATCGATGGAGGCAGGGCGATCTACAAACTGGTGTCCGTGAAATCGAACCCGCCGAAGGACTTCGCCAAGGAGAAGCCACAGCTACAGTCGTCGGTCGCCGCTCAGGTAGGGACCCAGCAACTCCTGGCGCAAGTGGATAGCCGAGCCAATACCGACCTCAAGTGGACCGACCGGTCATTCCAATATCTGTACCAAGTCAGGAAGATCATGATGAGCGGGGACTTCACCGCCGCCGACCGCGAGACGCTGACCACCATCGCCACAGACTCGGCCAATCCCGAGCCCGGCTCGCAGCGGTACATGGCATTCGCTCAGCTGCTTGCGAGCAACCAGCTCTGGTCGAAGTACACCGCCGCTGAGAAGCAGCAGAATCGTGACGCACGCATCGAACAGCTCATGCGCGTCCTCGCAGAACTTGAGGATGTGAGCATCCGTATTGATGTTGCCACCTTGCTCGGCGAGAAAGGGGATGTCGGGATGGGTGATCAGCTGGTACGTGCGGCGAGCGCGAACGCAGGCAGTATTGGAATCGCGGGTGGCGAGTACTCGCAAAAGCTTCAAGCTCAGTTCGCCATCGCCAAAACCAAAAAGCTCGCGACCCCCGATGAGGTGAAGCAGATCGAGGCTAGCCTTTCGCAGTTCGTCGCAAACAGGGCAGCCTACGCAGCAGAACAGAAGAGGCAGGCCGAAGAGCAGAAGAAGATCGACGAAGAGAACAAGAAGGCCGAAGAGGAGAATCGCAAGGCGGAAGAGGCGCGCAAGAAGGCTGCTGGCGCGACTGCACAGCCGAAAACCCCCACCGAAGGCGTCAATAGCAGCGACCTGACCAAGCCAAGCGGTGGGGTGAGCAGCTCCGATCTGACCAAGCCGCAAACGCCGCCGAGCAAGCCGTAATCGATCATGGCCGGACGGCTCGTGCTCGTCGCGACTCCCATCGGCAACTTGGGCGATCTCTCGCCCCGAGTGGCGGCGGCATTGCAGGAAGCCGACTTTTGGATCGTTGAGGACTCGCGCGTCAGCGGCCGATTGGGCGTCCACTTGGGCGTGAAGAAGCCGATGGTCGTGGTCAACGACCACGTTCGTCCCGGCCAAATCCAAGCAATCGTCCAGCGCCTCGAGTCCGGGGAGTGCGCAGCGCTCATGAGTGATGGCGGTGCGCCGTGCATCAGCGACCCTGGCAGCTTGGTGGTCGATGCCGCAGCGGAAGCAGGCATCGACATTGACGCGATCCCGGGCCCGAGCGCGCCCATCACCGCACTCATGCTCAGCGGCTTCTTCGCCCAGCGGTTCGCGTTCCTTGGATTCTTGGGACGCAAAGAAGGCGACATGCGTAAAGAACTCAAGGCGTTCGCCGAGTCACCGCTGACCCTCGTTCTCTTTGAATCACCATTCCGGATCGATACTCTCCTGCGCGCGGCGGGGGAGGCGCTCGGCCCCCGACGCTATGCCATCACGCGGGAGTTGACCAAAATGCACCAGCAAGTGGTGCGCGGAGTTTTGCCGGTATCGCCCCCGGATGGCGAAATGCCGCGAAAAGGGGAGTTCACGGTGGTATTCGAAGGACTCCGACGTGCCGATAAGAGAAAAACGCAAGATTCAGCCGCTGAAAATCCCTTCGAAGCGTCTTGAGGATTACACCGGCGGAACTCCGCAGGTAAGATTATCGTTCGAAGCTGGCGGAAGAGTCTGCAAATTCTTATGAAACGGATACTGGGATTGATGGTCATCTTGCTCACGTTGTGCGTGAGCGCATGGGCGCAGGAGACTACCTATCGACTGCAGCCCGAAGACGTAATCCGAATTCAGATCTACAACGAGAGCCAGGTGAACGCCGAGGTCCAGGTGGGCCGAGACGGGAACATCAGCGCTCCGTTCGTGGGCATCATGCGAGCGGAAGGCAAGACGACGACCGAACTGGAAGCCGACCTCGCCCAAGAGTACGTGCGCAAGCTCCGACTTCGCGACCCCCGCGTCTCGGTCACTATCTCGCGCTATCGACCCATTTTTGCCAGCATCGGCGGTGCAGTGAACCGACCGGGCCGTTACGAAATCCGTCCGACAGATACACTCATTGCGCTCGTCACTCAGGGCGGCGGCGCACTGCTCGAAGGTCGCAGCGACCTCAAGCGCGCAACGCTCCAGCGTGGCCACAGCAAAGAACTGATCCCGATCGACCTGTACGCACTGCTCGTGAAGGGCGACCGCTCCCAGGACTACACCCTGGCTGATGGCGACGTCTTGACGATTCCAGAAGAAACACGCAACCGGATCATGGTGCTGGGCGCAGTCCAATCCCCGGGCACGTACGGCTACCGCGAGCCGATGACGCTGGCCGACGCGATTTCGCTCGCCCGAGGCGACGTACAATTCCGATCCAAGCTCTCCGAGACGCTCATCATTCGCGAGCGCCAGGGGATGCCGGGAAGCTACGAGCGCATCACCGCCAACTACGTGAACTTCGTCCGCAAAGGCGACGCATCGCAGAACGTGGTCCTGCAGCCGGGCGACATCGTCTTCATTCCCGATACCAAGACCCCGAGTGGAGGACGCATCGGTGAAGTCGCTAATGCGGTGGCAAACGCCCTCTTTGTGCTCGACCGGTTCGGCATCAACATCCTGGGTCGCCGCTAAGCACGGACGATCCTCGGCCAACAAGAAAGCCCCTCTGGTTTCCAACGGAGGGGCTTTCTTCTGAGGTACGCGTTGAGCTTACTTCTTGAGGGCTTCGGCTGGCTTGGTCTGCTCCCAAGTGAATGCCGGGTTGCCAAAGTGACCGTTCTTAGCCGTCGGCAGGTAGCGCTGCTTGAGCAGGTCCAGGTGCTTGGCGATGCCGCGCGGGGACAGGTCGAAGA
The DNA here is from genome assembly GCA_016788115.1 of Chthonomonas sp. NCBI lineage: Bacteria > Bacillati > Armatimonadota > Chthonomonadia > Chthonomonadales > Chthonomonadaceae > Chthonomonas > Chthonomonas sp. The sequence continues at coordinate 259,044 of JAEURR010000005.1, forward strand.
CGTCGCGCACGCGCTTGACGATCTCGTCATTGTCCACATGGTGGGTGCCATACGTCTCAATCGCGACGGAGACTGGCTGCTCGACGCCGATGGCATAGGCAAGCGCGACCTGAACCTTGTCGGCCAGCCCTGACGCGACGACGCACTTGGCCACGTGGCGGGCCATGTAGGCCGCAGATCGGTCCACCTTGGTGGGATCCTTGCCACTGAACGCGCCGCCGCCGTGCGGGCACATGCCGCCATAGGTGTCCACGATGATCTTGCGACCGGTCACGCCGGTGTCGCCCTGAGGTCCACCTACAATGAACTGCCCGGTGGGGTTGATGTGCATCGTAATGTCGTTGCCCACGTACTCCGAGTACTCGTTCAGTACCGGCTGAATGATGTACTCGTGAACGATCTGGCGAACCGCTTCTTGGGTGTGCTGCGGGCCGTGCTGCTGCGAAAGGACGACCGTCTCGATCGCCTTGGGCTTGCCGCTCTCGTACAGCACCGAAACTTGGCTCTTGACGTCCGGTCGCAGGCCCAGAGAGGCGTGCTTGCGTCGCGCTTCGCTTGCGCGTCGGGTCAAAGCATGCGCGATGGAGATGGGCAGCGGCATCAGCTCGGGAGTCTCGCGCGTCGCCATGCCAAACATCATTCCCTGGTCACCTGCGCCGCCTCGGTCTACGCCCATGGCGATGTCTCGCGACTGCTCCTGGATGGCGACCATGACGCCACAAGTGTTTCCATCGAAACCGAGGTCGGTATCCGTGTAGCCGACGTCGTTAATCGTCTTGCGGACAATGTTCGCGATATCCACGTAGCCAGCGGTGGAGACTTCGCCTGCGACGATCGCAAGACCGCGAGTCAAGAGCGTCTCAATCGCGACCCGCGAGCCGGGGTCCTGGGCGAGAAATTCATCGAGGAGTGCGTCGGAAATCTGGTCCGCAACTTTGTCCGGGTGCCCGTCGCTCACACTCTCGGACGTAAAGATCAAACGTTCGCTCATTACCCCGTTAGGATACCTGAGCGCCCCCCTCCGCCCGGCCCGGCGGGTCCGCTATACTGGCCCCATGGCGGAGCAATTGTGGGCCCCATGGAGGCTGGAGTACATCGAACGGGCGAGTACCGAAGGGAGCAATGGCGGCTGCATCTTCGTCGATCTGCCCGCCGAGCAGAACGACCGCGAAAACCTCATCTTGCACCGGGGCGAACACGCTTTCGTCATGCTCAATCGCTTCCCCTACACAAGTGGCCACCTGATGGTCGCGCCGTATCAGCACACGGCCAACCTGAGCGAGTTGTCTGACGCCGAGCAGCTGGAGATCCAGCAGCTTGTAACCCGCGCCGTGGAGTGGATCACCGCCGCGTATCGGCCCCAGGGCTTCAATATTGGCGTGAACCTGGGCGAGGCCGGGGGTGCGGGCATCCCGACCCATGTGCACTGGCACATCGTCCCACGGTGGAGCGGCGATACGAACTACATGACCACCGTCGGCGGCGTCCGGGTCCTTCCCCAGAGCCTTGAGGACAGCTATGACCGGCTGCGCGCGGTCATCGGACCATGACGTTTGACGATTTGCGCGTACAGGCTCTGCAATGCGCCGCGTGCGCCCTGTCGGAGCGCCGCACGAACGTCGTCTTTGGCGAAGGGGACCCCCGTTCGCCGCTCGTGCTGGTGGGCGAGGGGCCAGGCGACCAGGAGGACAAGACCGGTCGACCGTTCGTCGGACGCGCAGGTCAAGTGCTCGATCGAGCGCTGGCGGAAGCAGGGCTCGCACGCGAACAGGTGTACATCTGCAACACGGTGAAATGCCGCGCCTGCGACTGGAGCACGGGCAAGCCGGTCAACCGGCCGCCCACCGACGCCGAGACTCAGGCGTGCCGGCAGTGGCTCGTCCCGCAACTTGGCTTTATCGCGCCCAAAGTGATCCTATGCGTCGGGGCACCCAGTGCCAAGAACCTCATCAAGAAGGACTTCAAGATCACGCGCGAGCGAGGACTTTACTTCCCGTGCGAGTTTGCGCGTACAGCGATCGCCACGCTGCACCCCGCGTACATCCTTCGACAACAGTCGCCCACAACTGACGGCGGGTTCTCACTACTGGTCGCCGACATCGTCAAAGCTTGGGACGCCGCACAGAAGCTGGTAGGAAAGGACGCCGCACGCGATCCCGAGAATTCTTTGGTATAATCTCCCAACTTCCCAGCGTGCGCGGGTGGTGAAATTGGTAGACACGCTACCTTGAGGTGGTAGTGCTCACAAGGCGTGAAGGTTCGAGTCCTTTCCCGCGCACCATGAACTCTCTTCAGTTCAATCCAGACTACATGGTCTCGTGGATCAAGTTGGGCACCGAGACTGGCTCACTCGAGATCTGGAACGCCGCGCGCACCTCTTCCGCTACGGCTTCGGCATCAGACTGCCGCTTCGCAAAAATAACCGCCAGCAACTCGTGATCCGTGACCTCGTCGCCGACCTCAAGCTCGACTTCGATCCCGACCGAGGTGTCGATGGAGTCTTCCTTGCGCATCCGTCCTCCTCCCAACTTCACCACCGCTGCGCCGATAGCCGCAGCATCCACACGGCCGACCCAACCCTCTTCATGGGCGAAGATCTTCTGGGTGTACGGGGCCTGCGGGAGCACCGACGTAGGATCGTCGAACACCTTCGCGCTCGCACCCTGCGCCTCGAACCATTGACGCGCTTTGGCGAGGGCGTGGCCACCCTTGAGCGACTCTTTCGCCTGGGATCGGGCGAGCTCGATGTTGCCCACGAGCCCGGACGCTTCGAGGGTCATAGCAGTCAGCTCAATGCACAGCCGGGCCAAGCGCGACTCGTGATCCCACGCCAGTGTGTCGATCGCCTCGCGGACTTCCAGCGCGTTGCCACACGTCTTGCCCAGCGGTTGATCCATGTCGGTGATCGCGATCCGCACGTTCAGACCCACCAAGCTCGCGCACGCTTTCAGTCCGATCGCCAGCTCACGCGCCTGGTTCGTCGTATTCATGAACGCGCCACTACCCGCCTTCACGTCCAGCACGACGGTCTCCGCGCCACCCGCGATTTTCTTACTGAGGACGCTACTGACGATGAGCGGGATCGATTGCACGGTGCCGGTCACGTCGCGCAGCGCATAGAGGACCTTGTCGGCGGGGGCGAGACTGGGAGTTTGCCCCGTGAGCGCAATGCCGATCTTCGCGGCTTGCTCGAGCATTTCGGTGGGTGAAAGGTCCAACCGGAATCCGGGCACGCTTGCGAGCTTGTCGACTGTCCCGCCGGTGATGCCCAGACCCCGACCGCTCATCTTCACGACTGTCAGGCCGCAGGCGGCGAGCATCGGCAGGACGACGAGGGTCGTCTTGTCGCCTACTCCGCCCGTGCTGTGCTTGTCTACCCACGGACGGGGCAACCGTCCGAGGTCGAGCCGCTCGCCGCTGCGCGCCATCGCCAGGGTCAAGTCGGCGGTCTCGCGCGGAGTCAGCGGGTTCAGGAACGCGGCCATAAGCCACGCTGAGACTTGATAATCCGGCATTTCACCCGAAGTCGCCATCGACACCAAAGCGTGGATTTCGTCGGTCGTATGCTCGCGCCCGTCACGTTTGGCGGCTATGAGGTCCAGGGGTCGAATCGACTGCACGCCTCCATTTGGGCACGGACCAGTGCCTCAGGTCAAGGGGGCTCAGCCAGGAATACAGCTTTCCACCGTGATCCTATCCACAGAAAGTGCTATGCTGGGCACAATGTTGAGTCTGCTGCTGATGGCCATGACGACACCTACAATCACTGATTTGAGCTGGATGAGCGGAGACTGGACCTGCGAGGTCTGGGGCGGCAAGTTCGAGGAGCGTTGGTCGCTTCCTCGAGACGGCACGATGGTCGGCACGGGCCGCCACTTCGTGGATGGGAAGACCAAGACCATCGAACACATGACGATCGAGGCGAACGCCGACGGCACGCTCACCATGTGGGTCCTTCCTCAGCGGCTCAACCGCACCGACTTGAAGTCCTCCGCGTTCGTGCTCAAAGAGGCAAGCGACAAGAGAGTGTCTTGGGTGTGCGAGGAGAAAGAGTTCCCCCGCTCGATCACCTACACAAAGCTTGACAAGGACTCCATGACATGCGTTTTGTCGGGCGAACAAGACGGCAAGCAAGTGTCCGTTGACTTCCCATTCAAGCGAAATGCCGATAAGTAACCCCTATTTGTACGGGTCCTTCAATATCGGTTCCCCGAATGGTCTAACTCTGTCCTACAATGACCTAGGCAATGGGCCAATCGGATAAGTCTCTGCGAGTCGAATGGGAGCGAGGTTTCCGCGTGCTCCTAAACGGGAAAGAGCGTAAGCTCTCGCCTCGCAAGGCGGTGCCTCTTCTTTCGAGGTTGGTGTCGACGCCCCGGCACAGTCTATCGCGAAGTCAAACCGCAGCCTGGCTCTGGCCCGAAGCAAGTCCGACCAAGGCCGACGCCAACCTTCGCCAGCTGCTCGTCCGCATGCGGCGCGACCTCGGCGATCCGGACATCGTGCAACTGGCCGAATCGACGATTCATCTTGGGCCGTACAACGTTTCGAGCGACCAGGGGGTCGATTGCGCCGGATTCCGAACATTGGTCGAAGAACAGGACTGCGACGGGTCTTTCGACCCTCACGCCTGGGCGGCGGGCCTTGCCGTGGCTGGTCTTCAAGACTCGCCTAAGCGGGAGCTCGCCAAGCTTATCGACTGGTACTCCGAGCGCGATCCGCTCGCGGGGATGAAGCTCTTGGCCGACGCGTGGCAAGTCGCCTCCGCGATTGAGGGCGACGTGCTGGTTAACCTCACCAAGCGATTGCTGCGCGTTCAGGGAGGCGGCACAGACCGAGGATGGGTCCTCGCTTTGCAGGGCGCGGGATTGATGAGTTCGGGGCATGCGGTGCAGGCGAAGCCTGTCCTGCAAGACGCTTTCCATATCGGTCGCCGGGCGAAAGAATTCGCGATGTCGGCACAGGCGGCGTTTTGGATGACCTTTTCGCTCACCGAGGCGCGCGAGTACCGCTCCGCCGCAAGGATCGTTCGGTGGCTGTTCGATCTGGGAACCGAGACCCAAGATCGCCTCACCCTCGGTCGCGCCCACCACTTGCATGGAGCCATCCTTTGGCATCATCGGGAGTTCAAGCAGGCTGAGCTGGAGCTCTGCGCAGCGATCAAGCATCTTGAATGCTCCGAATCGCCCATCGATCTCGTTCATGCTCGCTCGAACTACGCGGTCATGGCACGGGACCTGGGGTCGCCCGAGATCTACGAACAACAGCGGATGCTTTCGGAAGGGCTCCTCGCCGAAGTGGAGGATTGGCGTTTACCGGTCGTGTTTGAATACGCCGGCATGCTCGCCGCCACGCTGTCGGGCGATCCGTACAAGGCACTCTCTGCGGGCGCAAATCTCGAACAGCGGTTCCGGCAGCATGAGCCGATGCCACTGTGCTTACGCACCATGGTTTTGGAGGCCGATGCGTTGGCCGCAGAGCAAGCGGGCGAGGAGGAACGCGCCCTCCGAGACTTGAGGCAAGCCAACGATCTACGACGAAAGCTCGGATACGCGCGAGCTCCCTACGAGGCCGCGCGTATCGTCAGTCTTGAGAACCGTATCGGACGACGTCGCCCCCGCTATTAGACGTCGAACCGAATCCCTTGTGCCAGAGCTGGCTTCTCTCGGCCAAAGTACGTTGTGCTGGTCTGTCGGCGCATGTACGCCTTCCAACTGTCAGAGCCCGACTCGCGGCCACCGCCCGTCTCCTTCTCCCCGCCAAACGCGCCGCCGATCTCCGCACCGCTCGTGCCGATGTTCACGTTGGCGATGCCGCAATCGCTGTGTCGCTTGAAGTACTCGGCCTCGCGAACGTCGGTGGTCATGATCGATGAGCTCAGCCCCTGCGGGACCTCGTTATGAAGCTCCATGACCGATTCCAGATCGTCGTAGGGCATTACGTAGGTGATCGGCGCAAAGGTCTCCGCGTGAATCGTGGCACTGTGCGCCGGCAAGTGCACGAGGGCAGGCTTTACATAGTACGCTTCCGCGCCCATCGTCTCGAGCGTTCGGGTGCCACCGACGATGTCGAGGGCCTCGCCGCGGACTCGATCCAGCGCCGCCTGCATACCATCGTAAGCCAGACGGTCGATCAGCGGACCGACGAGCGTGGTGGGCTGGAGCGGGTCACCGACCTTGTTTTCGCCGATGAACTCGTAAGCCGTCTTCAGGTTCGCAACCACTTTCTCGATGAGCGAGCGATGGACAAAAACCCGTCGCGTGCTCGTGCAGCGCTGACCGGCCGTCCCGACGGACCCAAACAGGATCGACGGGATGGCGATTTCCAGGTCCGCGCTCGGGGTCACGATGATCGCGTTGTTACCGCCAAGTTCGAGCAGGCTGCGCCCAAACCGCGCTGCGACTTTGGGGCCGACGATGCTACCCATGCGGCTACTTCCCGTGGCGCTGATGAGCGGGATGCGGTGGTCTTCAACCATCTGACTGCCCTGCTCGACTGCGCCAAGAATAACCTGACTGAGCCCTTCTGGAGCTTGCGGGAAGTCCTTGGCGACCTCGTCAAAGAGGCTCTGACACGCGAGAGCAGTGAGTGGGGTCTTCTCGCTAGGCTTCCAGAGGCACGAGTCGCCGCAAACCAACGCCAAGCACGCATTCCACGCCCACACTGCGACCGGAAAATTGAAGGCGCTGATGATGCCGATGGGACCGAGCGGGAGCCAGTTCTCTTGCATCGTGTGGTTCGGTCGCTCGCTTGCGATGGTCAATCCGTAAAGCTGGCGGCTGAGACCAACCGCGAAATCGCAGATGTCGATCATCTCCTGAACTTCGCCGCGGCCCTCTTCCAGAATCTTGCCGCACTCCAGGGTCACCAGTTGCGCCAGTTCTTCCTTGTGCGCGCGCAGGGCCTCGCCGTAACGCCGGACGAGTTCGCCGCGAATGGGGCCGGGGACTTCGCGCCAGGAGCGGAACGCTGCGACCGACCGGGCGATCTTGGAATCGACCTCGGCCTTCGAGTCGAACTTGAGCTGAGCGAGCGGCTGCCCGTCCACCGGCGAGTGGACCGTCAGGTCCGAACCCGCGAAGCGATCAAGGTTGGGGATCAGCCGCCGCACGACTTCGGCGTGGGCAGTCGACAGTGCAGAACTTGGTGTCATGCCCCTAGTGTATCTCTTCGACCCCGAACGGCTAGGCGTCAGACTGCACGATCGCGCTCGGCCGAGCACGCATGCTCGCCCAAGTCCGTAGTTCGTCGATCTCTTCCGCCATCATGCGGCTGAGAGGCACCTGGGTCTTGGACTCTTCGAGCAGATCGTCCATGGCAAGTTCCCGGCCGGCATCGAAGGCATGGAACAGCCCGGCAATCACCACTTGCTCAATCTCGGCCCCCGAGAATCCTTTGGTGGCCGCGCTGAGAGCGGGAAGGTCGTAGCCCTTCGGGTCACGTTTGCGCTTGCTCAGGTGGATCGCGAAGATCTCTTCGCGCTCCTTTGCCCCCGGAAGGTCCACGAAGAAGATCTCGTCGAAGCGCCCTTTGCGGAGCAACTCGGGAGGGAGTTGACTGACGTCATTGGCGGTCGCGATGAGGAAGACCGGTTTCTGCTTCTCCTGCATCCAGGTGAGGAAAGTCGCGAACACACGCTTCGCGGTACCACTGTCTCCAGAGCCCGAGCCCGCGACTCCGGCAAAACCCTTCTCAAGCTCATCGGCCCACAGACAGCACGGCGCGAGCGACTCAGCGGTCCGGATCGCCTTGCGGATGTTCTCTTCGCTCTGTCCGACCAGCGAACCGAAGATACGACCGACGTCCAGCTTCAGCATGGGTAGATTCCACGTCGCTGCGATCGCCTTAGCCACCAGAGACTTTCCACAACCCTGGACACCCAGGAGCAAGATGCCTTTGGGCGCGGGGATTCCGAACTCCTTAGCTCGGTCAGTGAAACTCTTGGTGCGCTTGTTGAGCCAGTCCTTGAGCAGGTCGTGGCCGCCTACGTCCGCGAAACTGTGCTCGGCGGGATAGAACTCAAGCAGCCCCGACTTGCGGACGATCTGCTTCTTCTCTTCGATGATGACGTCGATGTCAATCTTCTTCCTCTCGACCACCGAGCGCATGAACGCGCTCTCGATCTCATCACGCGTCAACCCTTGGGCCGACTTGATGAGCAACTCGCGCAAGTCGGGTGCGACTTCGGTCGAGACGCCAGCGACGTCCTTCACGTTGTTCAACGTTTCGTCCAACTGCGCTTCAATGTCCTTGCGCTCGGGGAGCGGAAACTCGATGACGGTGAGGTCCTTCTCCAACTCAGTGGGCAGGACGAGCGTCGGCGCAACGATGACCAGCGTCTGCTTGCGGCTACGCAACCCGAATGCCAGGTCCCGCAGCAGGCGTACCACGCGGGGGTCCTTCATGTACGGGTGGAAATCGCGTAGCAAGTAGATCTTTCCGTCCGAACTCTCGCGGATCAAGGCCAGCACTTGAAGTTCGCTCGCGAGCGACTTGAGCTTCTCCGCCACCTCGGCGCTGACCGGGCTCGGCGACATCCCCTGCGTGAGCGACCACGAGTGCAGCGTCCGATCGAGCGTCTTGCACACCTGCTGCAGCGCCTCTTCGACGCGCCTCTCCTCCCAGCTCACCACGTACAGGATCGGGTAGCGCGAACGGGCCAGGGTCTCAAGTTCTCGTGCGATGTCCACGCCGGAAAGTTACCCCCGTGCGGCTCCGCGCGGTGGGACCGGCCTACCTGCTCGTTCTGACCATGTACTCGGCAAGCGCCTTGCCAGCCAGCTGGCCCAAAAGTTCGTGAGCACGCCGAGTGGGATGAACGTCGTCCCAGAACAGGTACGCATCAGGGTTGATTCCGCTGAGACCCATGGCTTGCGAGGTGACGTTTGTGAACCCATAGGCCTGCGGCGACATCACGATGTCCTTGAGCTTCTGCTCAATGTCGAGGAGCACCATGGTCGTCGCCGGATACAGGCTCCGGAGCAGAGCAATCCGCGCGGCCAAGGCCGCGTTGTGGCCCGTGGTCAAGTTCGTCATCGCGTTCTGGTTCGCGCCGCCGACGTAGCGTGGGATCAGTCCGAGGGGAGGCAAATTGGGGACGAGGATCAGACGAGCACCGGCGCTCGCAAGGCGAGTGATGTCCGAGCCGATATTGTTGATGGCCGTGGTCCAGTTCGTCGCGCCATCCAGGTAGTCGTTTCCGCCGATCCAAAGAACGAACAGATCAGTCGCAGCCGGGCTGGTACGGCTCAGGTACCGGCTCACTTGGGTCGCACAGTTAGCGATCACCAGGCTCACGTATCCCGAGCCTGTTTTGGCACCACCGAACGCGTAGTTCCAACCATTCGCCTGACTGCGGACGACCGACCCAAGGTGAAACCTCGTGGAGAAGCGCTCGATCCATACCGGACCATTCGAGAACCGCCCACTCCAATAGCCCGAACCTGGCGCAAACCCAAACGTCACCGAGTTCGTATTCCCCACGTCGCTGAGACTATCCCCGAAGATGACGACCTTTTTGATCTGCGCTTGGGAACTGACGGCGGCAACTAAGACCGCGACGGCAACAAAAATGCGACGCATGTCTTACTCTAACACGAGTCAGCGGGCGAATGAAAACTCAAGCGTTAGATCGAAACCGTTTGAGCGATACGCGCCGCTCGTGACTTGCGGATCGCGGCTCTGGACGCGCCGCCACCGATAGCCCGCGTTGAGCGCCAGCGTGGACCAGATGCGGTAGCTGTAGGTCAGACCGAGATCGCTGCTGGACTGTGGCAGATATCCGCTCGATCGGGCGCCGTAATAGTCAAGACTCATCGAGTGTCGGTCGTTCAGCAGGTAGCGCACATTGCCGAAGAGCGAGTTGCTGTCTTGACCGAGTGAAGAATTCCCCGAGGCATGGAACAGGCTGCTGCCGAACGTGTACGAAAAGCGGCCTTTGGGGCTGCCGTCCAAGAAGAAGTTGACGTTGGTCGCCCCGGCGGTGAGCGGCGAGGTGATGTACCTCGTGTTGCTCCGGTCGAGGGTGACGTTGAGTCGGTGGTTTGCAGGAGCGTCGTAGCTCAGTCCGATGCTTGTGGCCCGGGTCACCGCGTTGGCACTGACGTTCCCGCTTGTGCGAGTGTTCCTGGCAGAAAGGTCGAGCTGCAATCCGGTGGTAACCAGGTATCGGGCCCCTAGCGACCACAATTCGTAGTTCGATGCTCCGCTGAGGAGGTTGCTTTCGGCCCCGCCGCTGAACCCGTTGCCATCAAACCCGATGCCCGACCCGCCCTGGTAGCCAAGCAAATTGACTTGGTTGCCAGCATCGGCAAGCGCATAACGTGCTCGAAACTCTAGCCGTTCCGAGGGCTGGAAATTGGCCAGCAGTTCGTAGTCCCGGGCCGTCCCGCGCGCTGTGCCAGACTTCACTGCGTTGTATCCAACGTTCGTGCTCACGTTGAACCGATTGCGGTACGCGTAGCTCGCGCCGAGCTTGGCTCCAAAGACGTTGAACGGGGTTGTAGCTGTTGTGTTGCTCGTGCGGCCACTCGTCCGATTGAGACCCAAGCGCAGGTCGATGGGACCGAGCCGGTGACTGCCCGTAAGGTCGGTCGCGTCGGACTGTGAGCGGCTGGTCGCCAAGTTTGTGCGAGACCGCGCATGCTGCATCGTCCAGCGCGTGTCGTCTGTTGGGCGGTAGGTCGCGGTCCCAATGGCGGACGTTACGCGCGCAGCATTGAAAACCGTCTTGCCGGTCGTACTCGTGCTTCGAGTGCTGATCCGCGCGTTGCTTTCGCTCAGGGCCAGCGTCATCCGATCGCTCGGGCGTAGTTCCACGCGGGCGTCATGCGCCTGCTCGTTGCGGTTGAAACCGGTGGTCTCGATACCGACGAACCCCGTGGGTACATTGCGGACGCTGGCGGTCCAGATCGCCTTGCCTGACTGGTAGCGCACCTGCGCTCCCCGCGCGGTTCCGCTGCTCGGAGTGACCGTCTTCATCAAGCGGCCCGTGGCTTGGTAGATCGAGAATTCGCCCTGATTTCCGCGACGTCCCAACGGGATCGAGTAGTCGAGGCCGAGCACTTGGCGATCCCCGTCAACCGTACTGCGCGGCTTAGGCGTGTAGATCACGTCGATCCGATCCGTCGACGGCATGAATCGCGAGAAGTAGAAGACGGCAAGATTGTCCTGGTCAAATCGGTAGTCCAAGCCGAGCGTTTGGATGATGCCGTTCACGCGGATCGTCACGCTCGCCGCGTTGATCGGCTCAAACTGGAGGAAGTACGGCGTGCTCGGTGCCCCGAACCCCTCGAACTTCTCAAGTCGCTGGCTCGATTGGCTGCCTCCTGCCGCAATCTGCTGGACGATGCTCGCGCCGATGCGCCCGGCCTTGCCCATCTGGTAGTTCACTGCCCCGCCACGCAGCGTCCCCGCCTTGGTACCGAACCCGAGTGCTTCGTAGGTCGCGACGATCGTGCTCGTTGGCGCGATGACTCGGTTCACGAATTGGATCGCGCCTGCGTCGTAGTCGATGACGTAGTCCGTGCCCGTGACCTGCGTAACCCCGTCTACTTGGATCCGCTCCGTGCCCCGCAAAATCTGGTTGGACTGGAGGTAGTACGGCCCCGCAGAGTTGGCCCCTTGCAGCGAAATCGTCCTCGCGGTGCCCCGCACCTTGCTCTGAAGGACCTTCGTCGTCAAGTTGCCCGTGCGCACGCTCGCCTGAATCCCGCGCAAGCTCTTGTTCACCGTCGCGAATCGGTTGGTGTTGAGTAGCGAGGCGTAGATATCACCGGCATTAACGGTAACGCCGCGCTTGATGTAGTCCAGGCTGAAACGCTGGCCCTGCGGATCGTTCAGGCGGGAGTCAAGCAGCGTCCCCTCAAAGTTGAATAGCCCCAAAACGTTCCGGCCTGTGAAGTCGATCTGCCCAAAGTCGGTAAACCGCTTCTGCCCCTGCCCGAAGTAGTTCAGCGAGTCATACGCGCCGCGGTCCCCGCTCACTTGGTGGTTGTGGTAGCTCAGCCGGCGGTAGCCGCTCAGCTGGATCCGCTTGACCACTTGGGCTTGAACCTCTTGGATCAGCGTCCTCTTGGGCTTCTTCTTGACAACAGGCGGGAGCGTTTGAACCGGCGTCTCAGCCGTAGGTGGTGGTGTCTGCGCCAGCGCAACCCCTGAAGCCAGCAAGATCAGGCACGGGAACGCCGCTCTCAACCAAGGCACCCGAGAAGGACGTCGATGTTCTTTTGGGCCTCAACCCGTTGCTTCGCGACCGCGTTCGTCACGGCGCGCTGCATTTTCTCCCGGGCTTCGTAGAACGACGCGTACGCGTCGAACACACGCTGCGCGCTGATCCCTTTCATCGACATGGCTGCTGGCAATCCCATCAATTGACTAAACGCCGAAACTTTGGGATCGTAACTAAGCATGAAGGGGGCGGTCCCCGCGCACGCCGCGAGGATCCCCGCGTGCAAGCGCATCGCGACCAAACCATCCAGTCGCATGATCTGGCGTTGGAAGTCGCCGGGAGTCGTGATGTCCTTCAGCGTGGGAATGCGCCCCCCGCTCTTCTCGCGGATTGCAGCGATGAGCTTGGCGTCCTCTCCACGGTCCATCGCGATGAGCACGGGCACCATTTTGCCCTTGATGAAGAGCGAGCAGAGATCTGAGAAGAGGGCAATGGTGGAATCGTCATTGCCAAATGGACGCGGAGAGATGCCGATGGCGGGCATGCCGCCAACGGAAAAGCTCTCTACCGCTCCCCCCGGCTCGGCGTTCGGCAGCAAGTAAGCCATGTCGGCCCCCACGCGCGGAATCTGCTTGACACCTAGGCTCTTCAGAGTCTGCACTGAACCAGGATCGCGAACGACGATGGCATCGGCGGCATTGAAGGCGGCGGTTGCCGCCTTCTTTCCGAGACAGTGGGTCAGCGGGCCGACTCCTTGGCCCAACATCACGACCTTCTTTCCCGCCTTCTTGGCGACCTTCACGAGGTTCGCGTAGTACAGGGTGCTTCGCCAACTGGTGACGTCCTGGAAGATGCTTCCGCCGCCGAGGACCAGCGCATCGGCGTTTTGGATCTCCTGCGCGTAGGCGGACATGGTTCGCCGCGGAATGCACCGCACCGCGTACCCCTGGACGGAGCCAGCCTGGCCGCCGTACATGACGACCGGTTCTATCTGAGCTGCATGCAGGGCTTCGAGACAGCCGCCCATGATGGCGTCATCGCCAAGGTTGCCCTCACCAAAGTAGCCTGCCAAAATGACCTTTCGCACGGCTAGTTCGCCTCCCGTAGAGTTGGCACCAGCCGTCTCAACACAAGCCACAGCGCATATCCAAAGAGCCCGCCGATGACCCACCCGATGCCGATGCGGGCCAGACCTAGCAAGATCGGAGTGTGCAGATGGCAGAGCGTATTGACGACGCTTGTCAGGGCGATGGTCCCCACGGTGATGCACGCGACCGCCGCCAATTCGAGGCCTTTGCTTTCGCGCTTGTGGCCAAGAGCCAAGAGCATCAGTCCGACAACCATCGCAGGGTGGCCGATCAGAAACTCCTTAGTGCGAGGCCGGGTGTAGAGGACCCAGTCGAGCAAGCTTCGGAGTTTGAGCTCCAAACCGCTGACCGCCGCGGGATTGTCGTTCCCGGTGCGGGCGAGCAGCATGCTCACGACGACGAGTGCACCCAGGCCAGCTACGATTCCGAGCCACGTCGCGGGTTTGGCAAGAAGAGCACGCATCGAAACGCGCCGCTGCAGCAGATAGACGCCGATGACGAGGAGCGGCAGGAAGTGCGCCGCCTTGACCCCCGAGAACTCATCTATGTGCAGGAAGTAGGCGCGACCGTTGAGGATCCCCGCGATGCTGAGGCCACCCACAAGGCTGATGGCGGTCAAGACGAGGTAGCAGAGCCACGGGCTTACGCGCTCGCGCGACTCCAGCCAAACGATGGCTGCCACCGGGAAAATGAGCGCCGCGAGGAATGCAGGGACCCACGCCACCGAAGGGACTTGGCTCGCTGCCGCAGCGAGCAGGGCCATGACGCCGATGGCTACTTGTAACGAAAACGATCGGAACAGGGTCTGTCCCAGCCACACTGCGACGAGCGCACCCCCGGCAGCGATCAGCAGTTTGAGCACTCGCGGAACTTCTGTTTCGCCGAACGGCTTGGCCGGGCCGATGGCAACACCTTCTCGACCGAGGCCACTCCGGACCAGTCGTAGCGACTCCAGGATCGGTTCGTCCGATGCCGCGCTCGCGGTGGTGACGGGCCGAAGGAGCAAAGTCCGAATGTTCCGTTCCCGGGCGGCCTTGCTGTACCGTTCCACGTACTCGGCGGGCGAGGCCTTGTCGACTTCCGCGGACTGCATGCTGTGGAGCCGGATCAGCCGATCTTCGCACAACTCGGCCATCCAGGTATCCCCAGCGATCTTGGCGAACTCTGGCGAGTAATAGTTCAGCTGAAGCTGCGCGAGCAATTCTGCAGTCTCCTTCACAAGCCCCCGCTGGCCCAGCACCTGCTCGCCTTCCGGCAGGTAACCAATCGCTCCGCGCGCTTTCGAAAGTTTCAGCAGCTCCGCGATCTCGGTCGCATCAAGCCCGAATCCATTCGAATGTCGAGCGATGATCGGAAGTCCGGCAGTGACGATGACGCGCGCACGGTCTGGATCGATCCCCAGCGAATAGCCGCGAATGGTTTCGAGGGAGACGTTCACCAATTGGAGCCCCTGACTTTGGTCGGGGATGAGGTTGATGTAGCTCTTCGGAGCCCGGCGATCCAAAACCACCTTGACACGCGCGACCACCGACGGGATGCCGCGAACAGTGATCCCTGCATCAGTGGGAACTGCCCACAGTTTTCCCTCATCAAGGGCTTCGCCGATGGTCTCTTCGGACAGCACCACTGCGCCGAGCCCAGCCTGTTTGGCCCGAGCAAGGAGCCCGCCCACATCGCCGGCGGCGGACCCTTCGAGGATTGACATCTCCATGGCCAGCGTCGTCGCTTCATTGTGCGATTCGACCGAAATGCGTTCCTTGATCGAAAGCAGCGCCGCAAGGGCAGTAACGACCATCACGATCGCGACCCAGCGAGGGAATTGAGGACGAGAATCAGTCATGGTCAAATGAGAACTGCTTTCCTCTGAGCAATCGCTGAGGTCCCCCTGCGATGATCACGGTCAGCATGCCAGCGAGGAACCCGCCCGCATGGGCCCAATTGGCTACGCCCTGCTGGGGGAAAATGATCTGCCACAGGAACCAAAGGCTAAGAAGGATCCATGCGGCAACTTCGACGGGCCAAAACAGGAACGGAAAGACGATCAGTGTAATGCGGTTTGCGGGGAAAAGCAGGAAGTAGGCTCCAAGAACCCCGCCGATGGCCCCCGATGCGCCCAAAGTGGGGACGCCCGAGCTTGCCAGAACGAGTACGTGCGCGACCGAGGCAAACAAGCCCCAGAACAAGTACATCACGGTGTAGCGTGCTGGGCCCATGGCCGCCTCGACGTTCTCGCCAAAGGTCAGCAAGAAGATCAGGTTGCCGATCAGGTGGGTGAGGTTGCCGTGGAGGAACAGCGATGTGAACAGGGTCGTCATCGCCTTCCAGTCGCCGTGGCCCGTGACGGCGGCGACCACATCGCGCGGCTTCATGGTGAGATCCGAAAAGACGACGCTCGGTCCGAGCAGCGCACCATTCCGGTCCCACAAGTAAATGATCACGTTGAGCGCGATCAACGTGTACGTCACCACGGGTGTTTGGCGGGAGTGCGCGTTATCGCGGACAGGGTACATCGTGCAATGCGGAG
Organism: Chthonomonas sp.; assembly: GCA_016788115.1. Taxonomy (NCBI): domain Bacteria; kingdom Bacillati; phylum Armatimonadota; class Chthonomonadia; order Chthonomonadales; family Chthonomonadaceae; genus Chthonomonas; species Chthonomonas sp. The sequence continues at coordinate 274,825 of JAEURR010000005.1, forward strand.
TGTACCAACCCCGGTCAACTTACAGGAGCGGGTTCTGAGGATTGCCTAAAGTTCGATGAAGTACTGAGCGCATGCACGCGGCCTCATCGGGGCTCATGTGCACTGCGAAATGTTCTTGGATGAGCGCGGCGTAGCACGGCCAAGTCTCCTTGCGCGCTTGCTCTCCTTGCGGGAGGAGCGCACAGAGGTAGCTGCGACGATCTTGAGGATGGACGATTCGCTGGACAAATCCCTTCCGTTCAAGACGGTCCACCAACCGTGTCAGGCCGCTGGGGCTGAAAACGACGCGCCGAGCCAGCTCGCTCATCGTCATGCGCTGATCGGGCGCGTCTTCGAGAGCCAGCAACACATCATAGAGCTCCAGTGTCAGGTGCCCCCGTTGCTCCAGCTCGGCGTTGAACTTGCGCGTGAGCGTGGCATGGCAAAACAGCAGGCTGCCCCAGACTCGTCTTTGAACATCGCCTAGCACCGAATCTCCCATTGGCGAGTAGTTTACAAGAAACGAGTCCCGATGATTCGACATCTGGGTGACAGGTCCTAGAACAATGCAGACAAGTTCTCAGCGTCGCCGGATAAAATGCGGTGTAAGATAGCATGTGCTTGCGCCTGACAAGCAGACTGGAGTAAACACGCAAACATGAAACGGCGAATCCCGATTTTCAACCTGAGGCAGCGCACCCGATCCTGCCCACCCATGCTCAGGCTTGGCGCGCTGACCACAGCGTTGCTGGGCGTCATGGCCGTAAGTAACGTTGCGCACGCGCAGACATTCACAAACGTTACAGCGCTCAAGCGCATCGAGGCGAGCTCAAAGCGGCAAGCCGATCGCGAGCAGGCGGCGGTCCAGAAATTTGCCGAGCGCACGGGTCTACCCATGCGGCAGGTGCTCCCAAACGGGGGAATCAGCATCTTGAGCCGCATCGAAAACAACCGACCGATCTACGTTCAGACTTGGGGCCTCTCGGACGCCAAGACGGTAGAAGTGGATCGACTGTGGCCTGGCGGTGACTTGGGATTGGGCCTCACGGGTGCGGGTGAAACACTGGGTATCTGGGAAGCAGGTGGAAACCCCGAAACGACTCATGTTGAGTTCGGTGGCCGAATCACAATCCGGGATGGAAACGTAACGGTCAGCGACCACGCGACCCACGTCGCGGGCATCATGGCAGCGGGAGGAATCAATCCGCTGGCAAAGGGGATGTCGTACCAGGCGAACTTGAGCGCGTACGACGCGTTTAATGATGCGAGTGAAGCAGCGATTGAGGCTGCTGGCGGGCTGGAAATCTCGAACCACTCGTACGGTGCCCGCAGCGGTTTCCAATGGCTCGGTGAGTGGTACTGGTACGGCGACCCGGGCGTTGACGCCTTCTACGACTACACGTTTGGACGTTACGATTTCGGTTGCCGCCAGTGGGACGACCTTCTGTACGCCGCACCGTACTACCTGTCGTGCTGGTCCTCGGGTAACCAGCGCTATCCCGGCGTTCCGACGACGGCTTTCCAGCACAAGGTGTGGAACGGTACCGCTTGGACCGACGTCACCGCAGCTCGCGATGCGCAGGAGTACTATGACACCATTACCGGTGAGCAGTCGTCCAAGAACGTGCTTTCTGTCGGCGCGGTCGAAACGACCGACGGAAACTACCTGAACCCCTCCAGTGTTCGACTCGCCGACTTTTCGAGCACCGGACCAACCGATGACGGACGCATCAAGCCCGACGTCGTCGGCGTCGGTGTCCAAGTCCTTTCGTCCGTCCCGGGTAACGGCTACGCGCGATTTAGCGGCACCAGCATGTCCTCGCCAAACGTGGCCGGTACCGCAGGCTTGGTGAACCAACATTACAAGCAGGTCATCGGCTCGCGACCGCTGGCAGCAACCATGAAGGCACTGCTCATCCACACTGCCAAGGAAGCAGGTCGGGTGAATCAGCCGTTCCTCGTTCAGCCTCGCGTCGGTCCCGACTACCTGTTCGGCTGGGGATTGGTGGATGCGGCAGCTGCTGCCCAGCAGATCAACCGCGCTTCGTTTGATCCGCTAGCGATTCAGGAGTTGGTCCTGAATCAAGGGCAGACGTTACAGTTCCCAATCGCAGCAACCAATGCGGGCCCAGTCAAGGTGACGATTGCTTGGACCGACCCCGCGGGTACAAGCGGCCCAATCGCAGCCAATGACCGCACTCCGAAGCTGGTCAACGACCTGGATCTCCGAGTCGTTCGAAATTCAGACAACCAGGTGTTCATGCCTTGGGTCCTAGACCCGGCGAACCCGGGCAACCTTGCGACGTTCGGGGACAACTTCCGCGACAATGTGGAGCAAGTCTACATCTCGGTCCCGACGCCCGGTCTGTACACCGTTGAGATTAGCCACAAGGGTGGCTCGCTGTTGCCGACGGGTAGCCAAGCGGTTAGCGTCGTCACCACGGCCATCGCTCCTGATGGATATGAGGCACTCACGCTGGCCCCAAGCGCAGCCGTAGGTGGTGTCGAGAACGCGGCCGCCACGCTGACACTGGTCGACCCTGCCACGGATGATCACGTCGTCAGCCTCACGAGCAGCAATCCGAGCGCAGCGTCGGTCCCGTCCACCGTGACCGTCCCGCAAGGCCAGTCTTCGGTCACTATTCCGATTACGACCGCGTCGGTACGCCCGGCTCCGGGTCGAAGCTCGGTAGACGTGACGATCATCGCCGCGAGTAGCCTTGGCAACCGCAGCGTGCTCCTCCACGTTCTCCCGATCGGCATCGGCAGCTTGACGCTCGACCCCGACGCAGTCGTCGGCGGCAACACCGCGACCGGCTTCGTCACGCTGAACGCTCCCGCGGCTCAGTACGGCGCAGCTGTGGTGATCACGAGCGACCTACCTGGCGTTGCCAAGTCAACCCGCAACTGGATCCTGATCCCGCCGGGCAAGACGACCGGTGAATTCAAGATCCGCACAAAGCCGGTCACGTCGCAATCGACGGTCATCATCCGAGCCAGCCGCTTGGGTAGCGAAGCCGAGGCGGATCTGACCGTGCTCCGAACGTCGCTCACTTCGCTGGTCTCGTCGCCGAGCGACCCGGTCGGTGGCCAGACGCTCAAGCTGACGGTCAGCCTCAACGGCCCGGCACCGACAGGCGGTTCAACCGTGACTCTGTCAAGCAGCAACTCGGCGATAGCGCCAGTCCCTGCTTCGGTTCAGATCCCGGCGGGACGCAAGACGGTGGTCGTAAACGTACGAACGTCGGCTGTATCTGCAGCCACGAACGTCACGTTCACCGCGGCTCGTTTGGGAATCACCAAGACCTCGCAGATCACCGTTCGACCGTAAGTTCAGAACGAGGATCCCATAGGGTGCTTTCGACTCTGAGTCGGAGGCACCCTATTTCTTTGCGAGAGCCTCGAGGTGATCGGCGAATGCCGGGTAGACAATGTCGGCCTTGAACCGGTGATCAAAGAGAGCTGCGGCCGCTTGGCGTGCCGCAGGTCCATCTACGAACTCGGTGCTCAGAAGACGCTGCGCCGTGCCGTAAACCATCCCGCAGCCGGTCTGGGCGACCATATCCGCCACGAGCCCAGTGCTCAACCGCCACGCGACCGGAAGACCGGCGCTGAAGTACTCGATGACCTTGTTCGGAATCGAACTGTGGTACATCGGCTCATCCTGATACGGCGCGAGCCCCATCGAGCTCCGGCGCATGAGCTCCCAGATCGCTGCTCGGTCTACCCACCCGGGCACCACCAGCGAACCGTCGGCCAAGTCTGCTGCCGCCGCTGCAAGCCCGGCGCGGTTTTCGCCGTCGCCGCACAGCACCATCTGCACAGACCGCCTGCGCTCGGGGCTCAACGTGCGCAGCGCCATCACCAGCTCGTCAAACTCGAACTGGTGCGAGATCGCTCCAAAAAAGCAGAGCACCTTGCGATGGGGGTCGGTGCCGACACCTAGGACATCCCAGAACGCCTTGGCCGCCTCAAGCTGCTGCGCGTCGGGCTCTTGGCTGGTGTAGCCAAACGGAAAGTCCCGATCCCACTTGGTCTTCGCGCGTCCCGCGTATTGCAATCCCCAGTCCACAAACGGCGCGGTGTGCCCGAGCACCGCATCCGCCTTGCGGAACGCCGCCGTGGTCTCCCTGGCAAGAGGCGACAGGAGCCTCTTGATCGCTGGCCGCGCAATACTCGGCCCCGCATCGGCGAAGATATCCGGCCACATGTCGCGGCAGTCCAGGGCCACGGGACATCCGACTTTGAGTGCTTCGGTCGCGAGCTCGACAATGGGAATGCTGCACAGGATGACGTCGGGCCGAGGGAGCGAAGGCCACAGTCGGGCGAACTCCCGGGCGACGGCACGATGGTCGCGCATCCGGGCCAGCGAGATGTTGCGGCGATATCCCGTGCCCTTGAGTAGCACCAGCTCGTACGGCGCGGGATCGTGAATCTTCCGGGTCTCAGTTTGCCCAGTCCGCCACTGCTTTCGGACGTGGTCGAATGCGCTAGACCAAAAGGTCACATCATGGCCACGACGTGCGAGCTCCTGGGCTAACAACCCGCTCCGGAAGAGCCGTTCGTTCGAACCGTCGACCGGGAGCGGTTCTCCGACGGTCAGTATCCAAATCCGCACCGACTACATTCCCGTCCCAGCGGCACCTTCTCGGATCACGACGGGATAGTCGCGCACTCTGGTCGCGTCGATGGAGGCCCGGCGGTGGCGCACCTCGTCCAGCAATCCCGCGACCGAGTGCGGAGCAACCTTGGGTTGGGCGAAGGCCCGCTTGAAGATGGGCCAGAATTGTTCGATATCGTGGGACAGGTCGAAGACCATCACCCCTTGGGTCGCTCCACACGCCGCCTGCAAGGCGTCCATGAGAGCGTTGGGGCGCCCCTTAAACTTCATGAGCTCGATTCCTGCGTAGACCCAGGTCTCATCGCGGACCGCACGATTGCTTAGCTGCCCCGCGGCTTCCACGGTCCGGCCCGCTGGCAAGTTCCGAGAGAGAGCATCGTAGACCGTCGCGGTCGGATAGTAGCATCCGGTCATCAAGAAGTCGATGTCCTGGGCGAAACCGGTCTTTCGGTACTGATCGTTCAAGAACGTGAACCCGGCCTGGAACTGCCGCGAGGCATAGTTGTTGCCGTATCGCCAGTATTCGCCATACCACGACCCCGCGTACACCCCAAGCTGGGTGCCCGGGCGGGCTTTCGCTACACGCCGCTTGGCCTCGGCGACCCAATCGGTCATCTGCTGAGCCCGCCAAGCCCACCATGCATCGAAGAATCGGCCAGCCCGCATCCCCTTCGTTAGGTCCAAGTTGAAACTGAGCTCGAAAACGTCGTTTGGCCAGTTGATCTGCTGGCCGACGAAGGCCTCAAATCCCGCACGCGCCTCCGGACTGAAATCGGCATTGAGGTTGCCGTAGCGCAAGCGATCGTCAAAGACGACCCCTGCCACATCGTAGTTCTCGGCGATCTCTTCAGCGAACGACCACACCCGCTCGCGCACGCTCTGCTTGTGCGGATTCAACATGAGTGGGGTCTGTTGGTCCAGTCGCTCGGAGATCTTCACAAACTTCGGAATTGACTTGAACCGGACGCGTGCCCCGCCGCCGAGGTTCGCACGCAGATAATCCGCGGCTGCACCCTGACCCAGAATGAGGCTCCCCCCCTCGGGGATGCCAGGGAACGACCAGTTCTCACCTGTGACCGCCATCAATACGATGCCGTCGCCATCGACGATCACCCCGTATGCTCCGGCAGGGGCCGTGCGTGGCGCGCTAACCCGCGTGAACACCGCAAGCTTCTGACCAGAGGGATCGAGCTTGTTCGGTTCAGCCAACACCGGATACTCGGGGCCACCCCAGACGAGCGAAAGCACCGGCTCCGGCTCATACAAAACGGTTTGGTCCTCAGGGCGCTCGAAACCTGGACCCGGGAGACCGAAAAGGTCGCGCCCATTCGGATCCAATACCACGCTGCGGTGCCCCTCAGAGAAAGTATTCATGCTCGCGTACAGCGGGATCGCCTCGGCCTTGCACGCGGCGACCATCGCCTTGAGCGGGTCGAAGTCCATGGGCAGGGTTTGTCCCTTCCACTTGGTGAGCTTGTCGGTGAGCTTGCTCGGATAGAGCGTGTAGCCGACGATCGGCTTGACATCGAAAACGATCGAGTTGAATCCTGCGGATTTGACGGTGCGGACCAGGCTCTGGATCTTGGCGACCGAGTTGACCCGGTCCAAGTTTGCGGTCGCGTCCACCCACAGAATTCGGGCTTGGACGCCTTTGCTCTTCGCCGTCTGCTGAGCGACGCCGATAGCGTTGTATCCCGTTTCAAGCTTGAGCGCGGGCAAGGTGGGCAGTGGGGCGTCGAGATCAAAGCGTCCTTCTAGCGGTTTGATGGGGTTGTCTGTTTGGGCCATGGCCAAGGTGCTCGCGAAGAGGGCCGCGATGGTCATCAGTCGGTTCATTCTCTGCATGGTTTACCTGGTTGGCGCGAGCGGAAGCAGGCGAACTCCCGCCAGCCTGAGAGTCCCGCCCGTCGGGGAGATCCGGACGGTGCGCGTGGTCTGCGTCGCGAGCGGAATCAAAACCGCGGATCGACCGTCTCGACTGGTCCCAAAGTTTCGTGCCCACCATACCACGGGTGTCAGTGAGGCAAGCGATGTCGCCTCGCTAGCGCGCATGCCCGTGTTGCGCCCGGAGATTTGAACGCTTGTCGCAGTCGAAGAGTCGTCAATCTGAAGCTCCACCGCCGAAATTGTCCGGTCCCGGCTCAGATCGATCTCCACCCACTGCCCAGGCGAAACATCCAGTGCCGTCTGTGGATTACCGTCCACAAGGGACGCGAGTTCAGCAGGACGACTGCCAGCCGAATCCAGCACCAGTCGGTCGGCCGCCAAGTCCTCGCCGAGCATCTCGGGCAGGAGCACACGGCGTGTGGCGACGGTCAGGATCGCGAGCGTGCCGCCCGAGCGCTGGACAGAATCAACCGCCTGCCAGGCTTTGACCACCCCCGAGCGAAGTCCGTCGCTGGTGCGCGCGCGAATCTCCAGGCAGCCCGCAGCGGCGAATGCCGCAGGGTCTAGCGAAACGAGCCCGCTTGAGGTGGTGACGGTGACTTGATCGGGCTTCCCCTCGGCACCGATCCCAAAGATCTCGACCTTGGTGTTTCCGAGCGGTGCCCCGCCCTCCGCCAAGATCTTGACCGCGATGCTCTGCGGCATCAGCTTGGTCCAAGGGAGTCGCGAATTCAACACCGCGACGTCTGTCGCGCTGAGCAACTCGGTGGCGGGCATGTAAGCACCGTCGATGAGGTTGCTCTGAGCGAAATCGTATGGGATGGACATGAGCGGCGACACCTCGGTGTCGTCGCGCGAATCGCCGCCAGCCAGCCCGGGAAAGACGTCGGTGGGTCCGCTATGATCGGTGCCAAGAAGCGTCGAGCGCACCATCGCATTCCAATTCGGCAAGGCAAGCGCGGCACGGAGTCCTGCCAGCCCGCTCGCGGGGTCCCACTTGGGGCCGTTGCTGGACGGAACGAACGATGCCAACGCGCCGTCCGGTGCAAAGCTGAATTGGCTTCGGGGAAACATCGTGGTGTTGGCGTACTGGATCATCGCCAAGGGCGCGTTGAGCGGCTTTGGGTCGCCGCGAAACTCAAGCGTGTTATCGCTCCAATCGGTGTCGTCGCCTTCGGGCTCGACTCGCAGGAAGACGCGCTGGGACACATTCAAGCTGGCGGTTGCCATGCGCACCGAAGCGGTCTCACCGGGCTTGATGGCCGGCAGATTCATTTCGTTCTGAGCGCGCCCATCGATCCATGCGGTAACTCGGCCCGTTGTCGCCCGATCGCTGAGGTTTCGGACGGTGACTCGCAGTTCGCCCGCAGGCGCGTCGACTTGGTCGATGGCCAGGTTGGCCCCGTCGGTCTGGCCCCCGCCAACGCTCAAGGTGAGTCGGGGCTTGCCCGTCCGTCCGTTGCTACTGACAAATGAAACCGGTTTTGCAAAGCGTAACGCGATGCCCCAGGCGCGAGGGTCGTTGAGGGTTTCGGCGAGGCCGTCGAGCGTGACAACTGGTCCCTCATCCAGGATCGTCAGGCCCTTCAGCCCCGACGCATCGCTCGGACCGCCTGCGCCAGGTGCCTGCCACGCAGCGGGCGAGGCGCCGCCCCAGCGCGAACTCCAAGTCGCGCCGGATTCTACGCGCGGCGCGCCGGGACGCGTGAAGCCCATCGTCGCGAAGTTCCTTCGATCGCCCCCTTCCACCCACGGCGAGTTCAGCCCGGCGACACCGAGCAGGCTGAAATCGGATCCTTCGACCTTGGTCAGCATGAGGCTCGCGGAGGTCAGCTTCATGGATCCCAGCCGCTGACGGAGGTCATCGAATCGGATCAGGATGACTTTTCCGGGTCCACCTTCGAGGAGCGGGTCCTTCCCGAAATTTCGGTGTGGCTCAGCTGAGCTCAAGAACGTGTCAGAGACGGCATAGAGCGGTCGCTTGCCCCCGCCCGAATCGCCCCAAGCGAACGTCATTGAGACTGGCTGTTGGGCGAACGCGAGTCCAGCGAGAAAAGCGAGGCTCATCGCACCATTGTATCTCGGTCTAGCTGGCTCAGAATCTCGGCGAACGACCGCTGGCGGGTCGTCACCGACTGGACGACGCCGTACCCGTCTCGGAGCAGTGACGCCACCACTGCTTGGCCCGCCTCGGCTTCGAACCGGACGGTGCCTTCCGCCTGGGTCACGGCCCGTACCTGGAATGGGCGCACTGCTTGGCGCACAAGCGCGGAATCGTTCGTCTGGACCTCTACGACGATCGGCCCAAACCGAGCGTTGAGTTCCGCATGCGTGCCACAGAAAACCACCCTCTGGCTGGCGAGAACCAGCAAACGCTCGCACCTTTCGGCGATGTCCGGACGCGCGGTCGTCAGCACTAGGCTGGAACCGCGTTGGCAACGCATGGCCAAGCCTTCGAGGACCGATTCGAGGTTCCACGGATCAAGCAAGTCCAGGTGCCCGTCGATGACGAGCACGCCGGGGTCGGCCAAGAAGATCGCAAGCAGATCGGCTGCTGCGCGAAATCCGGGGCTCAGCCCAGTCACTGAGGAACGGCGCACCTCCCAAAGCCCGAGCCGGGTGAGGGCTTCGGCGATTTTCTCGGTCGCACGCCGACCGACCAGCTCAGTCGCAATCGACTGGGGTGTGGAGCGCCGATCCATCGCGACATTGCCTGCGGTGCAAACCGGCGCATCGAGTCGAACCGCGCCCCGCGGCGCACGCTTCCGTCGCACGAGGACCTCAAGGAAGTGCGTCTTGCCGCTGCCAGGACGTCCCATGATCGCAAGACTCCCGCCCGCCGAGAGCGTGAGGCTCAACGGGGACGCCTGTGTGCTCAGGGCAACCGAGTCAAGCAAGACGTGCATTTCTAGCTGCAGACAATGAGCTCTTTGGGGCTATGGGTGAGTACCCGGCACCCCTCGGGGGTAACGACCACGTCGTCCTCGATCCGAACACCGCCGAACCCTTCGATGTACACGCCGGGTTCGACCGTCCACACCTGTCCCACCTCGATGGGCTGATCGCGAGTCATGCTGAGCGCGCCTGGGTCGTGGACCCGCCGCCCCAGGCCGTGCCCGAGACCGTGCCCGAAGTACTTGGCAAAGTCGTCCTTGTCGAGGATCGTCCGCACCAATCCATCCACCTCCTTACCGTTTGCGCCCGGGGCGATCGCCTCGATCGCCGCGACCTGCGATTCAAGCACGCGATTGTAGATTTGGAGGTGCCTTGGCGTCGGCTCGCCGATCATGAGCGTTCGCGTCATATCGCTGCAATAGTTCTGAACCATCGCGCCGAAATCGAGGGTTAGGAAGTCGCCGGGTTGAAGCTTGCGCTCTGTTGGTTTGCCGTGCGGTTTTGCGCTGTTCGGTCCGCTCACTGCAATCGTCTCAAATGAGCTCCTTGCACCCTGCCGGCGCATGTAGAAGTCGATGTCTATGGCGATGTCGATCTCGCTGACTCCAACTTGGATCATGCGGCGAACGTGGTCGAAGCACGCGTCGGCGACTTTGCAAGCCTCCTCAATGATCGCGACCTCCTCCGAGGTCTTGATCATCGCCAGCGGAGCGAGCATGTCTTTGGTCGGGGTGAGCTCGACGCCCTGCAGCGCGTTCTGCCAACCGTACAGGGCCGCCAAGGACATCGAATCCTCCACGATCAGCGCGGAGACGCCAAGCGATTTGAGTTCGTCCGCGACAACTTGGTAGAGCGTCTTTGGCGTTTGGAAGATCGTGATAGAGCAACCGGTCACTTCCTCGTGCGCCTGAACCCCGTACCGGCTGTCGGTCACGAACGCCGAGCCCGCCTCGCTCACGATCACGGCACCGGACGAGCCCGAAAATCCGGTGGCCCATTGCACGTGGACTGGATCGACAATCAGGGCCGCGGGCGCATCGAGATCGAGCAGTCGTCGTTGGATACGGTCGATTTGATTCACTAGACGACTCCCGCAATGTGGTCTTTCGCCGCTTCGAGGGCGAGCACGTAGCCGATGGCACCGCACCCGACAATGACGCCCGCTGCGATCGGCGCGACTACCGAGTGGTGTCGAAACTCTTCGCGCGCGAACGTGTTACTGAGATGGACTTCGAAGACAGGAATGCGCACGCTGGCAAGCGCATCGCGCAAGGCGATGGAGTAGTGGGTCAGGCCGCCGGGATTGATGACGATGGCATTCGCCCACTTGCGCTGATCCTGAATGGTGTCGATCAGGGTGCCTTCGTGATTCGATTGGACGATCCGGACCTGAATGTCGAGCGTGGCTGCCGCCGCTTGGATCCGGCTGTCAATTTTGTCCAGAGGCTCCTTGCCGTACAGGTCGGGCTCACGAAATCCGGTGAGATTCAGGTTCGGCCCGTGCAGGACGAGCACCTTCAGAGATTCATTGGTCACGCAGCAACTCCTTCAGCGATTCGGATTCGATCGCGTCCTCCGGCAAAAGATGAGGGATCCCATTCACGACTCGATAACCGCATCCGCACTCGGTGCAGACAAGCAGGTCGCTCCGCAACTCCAGTGCCGGGCGAGTGGCACATCGGGGGCAAGCGAGCAGTTCGAGAAAGTCGGGTTCCATCACGGTACAAGCGCGGCGTACACCGCAGCGGTCGCCTCGGCAGTTCGCTGCCACGAGAACTCTCGCAGCCGCTCCGTGCCAAGCGATTTCAGACGCTCTATTTTAGTCGAATCGGACAGCAGTGAGGTGATCGCCTGAGCCCACGCCTCGGCCTCCCAACTGGGAACGATAACCGCCGCCTCGCCTGCAACCTCAGAAAACGCCCCGCCCGAGCTCGCAATCACCGGGGTACGAGCCGCCCAAGACTCAAGCAAAGGTATGCCGAACCCTTCGTGGCGACTCGGAGCGAGATACACCTCGGCGGCAGCATAGAGTGCTGCCAACTGGGCATCGGAAACGTACCCCACTCGGCGGATCCGCGGGTGCGAAAGCTCCGGGCCCCAGCCGGGCTTGCCGGTAACCACGAGTTCCAGGTCTATCTCAAGTTTCAAGACCGCCTGGACCGCAAGGTCCATGTTCTTGCGCGGCCACCGAGTCCCGACCGTGAGGGCATAGGGGAGATCTATCCCGAAGTCGGCCTGGACCTGGGTCCGAGCGACTTCCCGGCTCGGAGGCGCGAATCCGTCGTCGAGAGCGTTCGGAATGGCCACCGTCTTCCCAATCGCCGCGGGGATAAAGTGCTCGATCTCGCGTCGGCTCGTTTCGGAGACGGTGATGACCCTTGCTGCGCGACGGACAGTGCTCGGGATGGAGCGGGTCAGCAGCAGCCGATCGCGGGGCCGAAACCATTCCGGCCCGACAAAGAAGGAAACGTCGTGGATGGTGGTAACCCCACCGTGGTCGATCAGCGGCGAGAGCGAGTACTGCGTGTGGAACACCTCGGCCCTCGCACGCTTGGCGGCGAGGGGCCAGCCGATAAGGCTGTACCAACGGGGCGAGGCGGCGGGAAGCGCGACCACCCGAGCATGCGGACCCGGCAGTTCGAAGTGCGGTTCGCCATTGGTTAAGAGCACAATATCCAGCCCCGTATCGAGTTGGCTTAGCGCACGGATGAGCCCGGTCCAGTAGCGCGAGTCACCGGTGGAAGTGCCGCCTGCGAGCGAAGCGTCGAGCGCGACGACCGGTTTATGCTCCATTTCGCGACCTGCGCCCGGGAACATCCGACTTCCGGATTCCGTTGTAACCTATAATAGGTTCTGGTGCGTGCATGAGAAAACGAAAAGTCCCTGTGTTTCTGGTTGTTGCCGCGGTGATTCTCGCTTCGGTCGGAATCTTCATTAACTTGGCAAGCAGCGGATTGTGGGAACAGATGAGGCTAAACAACCGCACAGCTGAGACCAACGCATCGGATCCTAAAGGGCTTGGCCGGGAAATGAAAGCGAATCTTCGCGAGCGGGGTGGGAGCGTCGCCCCTTCCGATCCTAGTCGACCCAAGGTTGAAGTGGAGCGCCCGCAAAAGTACAAACCTCAGAAGTCCGAGACTGCGACCTCATCGCAGTGGTACTAAACGTGCTCTCGATTATTTGAATCGATAAACAATTCGGCCTCGGGTCAGGTCGTACGGTGAAACTTCGACTTTCACTCGGTCGCCGGGCAGGATGCGGATCCAGTGCATGCGCATCTTGCCGCTCACGTGAGCGAGGAGTTCAAATCCACCGTCGTCCACCTTTACACGGAACCGGGCGTTGGGCAGGTTCTCCAGAACCACACCTTCCATTTCAATCCCTTCTTCCTTGTCAGACTGTTCCTTCGGTTTCTTGTACTTTCGCATAAGTTCTTTGACGCGAGTGCCCCTGGCGCATCGCTTGACTCCATTATGACCGAATAGGCCGCCTACTCAACGGTCAGGATGTCCGCGCCGTCCTTCGTCACGACGATGGTGTGCTCAAAGTGCGCAGATCGCTTCCCGTCCGCGGTGACGATCGTCCACTTATCGGCGAGCTCTCGTACCCGCCCGGTGCCTTCGTTCACCATCGGTTCGATGCAGAATGTCATTCCTGCGCGCATCACCGGGCCGTCCTTGGGCCGACCAAAGTTCGGGACGCTGGGCTCTTCGTGGAGCGACTTGCCGATCCCGTGCCCGACCAGTTCGCGCACGATGCCGTAGCCGTTCGATTCGACGTACTTCTGTACTGCGGCAGAAATCTCGCCGATGCGGGCTCCGGGCTTCACCTTGGCGATCCCTTGGTTGAGCGATTCGTGGGTGACATTCAGCAGCCGCTGGGCCTCGGGCGCGATGGTGCCGACCGGGTAGGTCCACGCGCTATCGGCATGGAACCCCTTCAGGTGCACGCCCAGATCCAATCCAACGATGTCTCCCTCCTGGAGAGGGACTTCGTTGGGGATTCCGTGTACCACCGCTTCGTTCACGCTGATGCAAACCGAGTTGGGAAAGTTGCGATAGCCGAGGAAGCTGGGCCGCGCGCCCGCTTCAGTGATGAGTCGATACGCGATGCCATCAAGGTCCAGGGGCGTCGTCTTGCCGGGGACGATCGCTTCGTTCATTGCGCGCAGGGTGCGGGCGAGAATCCGACCTGCTTCGCGCATCGTTTGGATTTCGGGGGCCGACTTCAGCAGGATCAAGAACCAAGACCTCCGATGACCTGATGATAGACGTCCTCGGGGTCCTGCCGACCGTCGATATGCAGCACATTGCGTGTCCGCTCGTAATACTCGATGATCGGTTGAGTTTGATCGTGGAAGACTTGCAGGCGCGACCTGATCGCTTCGGGCTGGTCGTCGCTGCGGACAAACAATTCGCTGTTACACACATCGCACACCCAGTCCCGCTTGGGCGGTTTGTTGTCGCGATGGTAAATCGCACCGCAACGAGTGCAACCCATCCGTCCGCTGAGCCGCTTCACGAGAGTCTCATCGGGGACTTCGAAGCTGATCACACGGGTGATCTCAACCCCCATCTCGTCGAGCATGGTGTCGAGTTTCTCCGCTTGTGGAAGCGTCCTCGGGAATCCGTCCAGGGCAAACCCCTTCCGTTGCAGGTCCGGGCTACGCATGCGCTTGGCCATCATTTCGATGGTCACGTGGTCTGGGACGAGGCGCCCCTGGTCGATGTAGCGCTTTGCCAATCGACCAAGGTCGGTTTCCGCTTCAATTTCCTGTCGAAAGATGACGCCAGACGAAATCGGCTTGATCCCGAGTCGCAAGTCCAGCAGTTCGGATTGCGTGCCTTTGCCTACGCCAGGCGGGCCGAACAAGATTAGGTTCATCAATAGTTACCTCGATCTTGCTGCACCGCAAACTGCAGGCCAACCGTCACCGTGTTACTGCCCGTACTGCTTCATCAGCAGGTTTGCCTCGATCTGACGCATAGTCTCCAGGGCGACGCTGACCATGATGAGCAGCGAGGTACCGAAGATCAGCTGAATCTGCTGAATATTGATCAGCAGGGGAACGAGGTACTGGTTCACCGAGACGATCGAGAGGAACAACGCACCGATAAAGGTGATGCGGGAGATGACGGAGTCCAGGAAGTCCTTCGTCTGCTTACCCGGGCGGATGCCCGGTATGAACGAGCCGCCACGCTTCAAGTTGTCGGCGATGTCCTCCACGTTGAACTGAATCGCGGTGTAGAAGTATGTGAAGAAGAAGATCAGCGCCATGTAGAAGAAGACACCGGCCACACCTGTCCAGGTGTGGAGGTTCGGAGTCGTGAACTTGGCGAGGCCTTCGAAGAAGTTATGCATCGGTGCGCCCACCGGGATCATGCTTGCAAACTGCTGAGGCATGTAAACCAATGACACCGCGAAGATGATCGGAATGACGCCGACCATGTTGAGCGAGAACGGCAGGTAGCTGGTTTGACCACCCAACGCCTTGGTGCCCATTTGTCGGCGCATGTGTTGAATCGGGATTCGTCGCTGTGCGATGGTGAAAAGCACGACGAACCAAGTCATGAGCGCGAACATCAGCATAACCAGCACGACTTGGAAAATCGATGTCGTACCCGTCTGGACGCCAAAAGCGACCTGCCCGGCATAGTACGGGAACGAGATGATAATGCCCGCGAAGATGAGGATCGAGACGCCATTGCCGATGCCTCGCTCGCTCACTTGCTCGCCAAGCCATAGCAAGAACATGCTTCCTGCCGTCCAAAACGCGATGACCATCAGGAACATCGGGACTGTTTGGCTAGAGGCAGGGATGGAACCGGTCTGCTTGATGAGTTGCAGAAGTCCCCAGCCCTGGAATCCACACAGAAGCAGCGCGAGCATGCGAGTTCGCTTGTTCATCTGTTTCCGCGCGTACTCGCCGCCTTCCTTCATTTCCTGCTTGAACGCAGGGAAGGCCGACTGAAGCACCTGCATGATGATGCTGGCCGTGATGTAAGGGTTCAAGGCGAGCGCAAAGATCGAAATCTTTCGCAGACCGCCACCGCCCATCGCGTTGACCAGATTCAAAAACTGGTTGCTTTGGAGCAACCGCTCCAACTGAGCGGGATCCACGCCCGGAATCGGCACTTGAATGTGGATTCCGAGCGCGTACACCGCAAAGATGAAGAACACGAACTTGAGCCGGGAGCGAAGATCAGGATCGGCCCACGCAAGACGGACTGTATCCGCCAAGCTCATCTTGAGGCTTTTGTCGCCTCCGCCCGAAAAATCTCCGCCACCCATGAAGCTCATAGTTTCGTGATACCTCCGCCGGCCTTGGTAATCTTCTCTTCCGCGACCGCGCTGAACTTATGTGCGCTTACCTTAAGCGCCTTGGTGATCTCGCCGAACGCCAAAATCTTGACGCCGTCCTTGATCGCACCGATGATGCCCTTCTCCTGGAGCGTTTCCGGGGTGACCGTCGCGCCCTTCTCGAAGTGCTTCTCAAGGTCGTCCAGGTTCACGATGGTGTATTCCTTGTGGTTTACATTTCGGAAACCCTTCTTGACCGGAAGTCGGCGTGAGATGGGGGTCTGTCCACCTTCGAACCAGGGCTTGATTTGGCGTCGTGCCTTCTGACCCTTGGTACCGCGGGTGGCGGTTTTGCCCATGCCGCTGCCGATGCCGCGAGCGACACGGCGCTTGCGCTTCGTGCTGCCCTTGGGGGATCGCAATTTCTCGAGTGCCATGGTTATTCGGCCTCCTCAGACTTCTTCTTCGTCGTGCGCTTTGCCTTCGCCGGAGCTGCGGCCGCCGCCGACTTCGCCGCCATCGGCCCCTTCTTGGGACCTTGCGACTTGGTGACGGTACCTTCGACTTCTTCGACGTGAAGCAGGTGCTTGACGTGGTGGATCATGCCGCGAATTTCCGGGGTGTCGTTGTGCTCAACGACCGAACCGGTCTTTCGCAGGCCGAGGCCAGCCACCGTCGCACGGTTGCGCGGGGTGTTGCCAATGGTGCTCTTGATCAGCTTAATGCGCAGCATCCTCTTCCTCCTTGCGGGCCTTGGCGAGCCAGGGCACGAGTCGCTTGGCTTCGATACCGCGAGCAGCGGCCGCCTCTTCGGGCACCTGAAGTGCCTTGAATGCGGCGATCGTGGCATAGGCCATGTTGATCGAGTTTCGGCTGCCGATCGATTTGGCGAGCACGTTGTGCACACCCGCCGCTTCGAGGCAAGCTCGAACGGCGCTGCCTGCCTTGACCCCGGTACCGGGCGAAGCCGGGCGGAGCATGACCTGCGCGGAGCCGTGGCTCGCGGTGATCTCGTGCGGGATCGTCGATCCGATCATCGGGATCTTGAACATCGACTTTCGGGCGGCTTCCTCGGCCTTACGGATGGCATCCGGGATGCCACGCGCCTTACCGAGACCGACGCCGACGCTCCCCTTGTTGTCGCCTACGACGACGAGGATGCTCCAGCTAGCTGTCTTACCACCCTTGTGGGTCTTGAACACCTTGTTTGACCGGACGACACGCACATCAAGCTGCGGGCCTTCTTGGTTGCGGCTGCTTTCGCGGCGACCGGTCATTCTGTTAGCCATTTTCATATTAGAACTCCAGGCCTCCGTCGCGGGCACCCTTGGCCAGCTCTTCGACTCGGCCGTGGTACTGGAAACCACCGCGGTCGAAGACCACTGCCTGAATGCCCTTTGCCTTCGCACGTGCGGCGAGGGTTTCGCCGACCTTCTTAGCACCACCGACGTTGCCGGGGGTCTTCAGGTCCTTCTCTAGGCTGCTGGCGGCCACCAGGGTCGTCCCCGTGGTGTCGTCGATGACCTGAGCAGAGATGTGCTTCAGACTGCGGAACACGGCCAGTCGCGGGCGCTCGGCGGTACCGAGGACTTTCTTGCGCACACGAGCGTGGCGAACGATGCGTAGCTCTCGTCGAGTTTGCTTTGCCATTCTCAGTTACCTCCTTACTTCTTCGCGGCCGCTCGCTTACCGGCCTTGAGCTTGATGACTTCACCCTGGTAGCGGATACCCTTACCCTTGTATGGGTCGGGCTTGCGCACCTTACGGATGTCGGCGGCGATTTGGCCAACCATGGCCTTATCGATGCCAGAAACTTTGATCATCTGCAGACGGCCCTTTTCCTCTTGCACGATCTCGAAGTTGATGCCGGGGGTAGCCGGGATCTCGACCGGGTGAGAGTAGCCCATGTTCAGCAGAAGGCCTTGGCCCTGAGCCTGAACACGGTAGCCGACGCCCTGAATCACCAGAGTCTTGGCGTGGCCGTTGGTAACCCCATCGACCATGTTCTGGATGAGCGTTCGAGCCAAGCCGTGCTGTCCGCGCAAGCGGTACTGGTTGTTGGGTCGGTCCACGGTGAGCGTGTTGCCTTCCTGCGTCAAGTTCAGCTCGCGTGCGATCTGCATCTTCAGCTCGCCCTTGGGGCCCTTGACGGTGACCAGATTGTCCGCCGCGATGTCTACGGTGACCTTGTCCGGGATGGTGATGGGTAATCGTCCAATTCGTGACATTGTGCTTGGCCTCCTTAGTAGATTTCGCAGAGGACTTCACCGCCCACGCCGCGCTTGCGCGCTTCGCGGTCGGTCATGACTCCCTGGCTGGTCGTGAGGACTCGGGTGGCCAAACCGATTCGCATCGGCTTGAGCTCCTTTGAGCCCTGGTAAACGCGCAGGCCCGGCGTGCTGACGCGGCGAAGCTTTCGGAAAATGGGCTTGCGCTTGGCGTCGTACGCGATGTGGACCTTGATCACCGGGAACTTGCTCTCGGTGGTGATCTCGTGACTCTTCAAGAAGCCTTCTTGCTCAAGGATTTTCACGACTTCAAGTTTGATTTTGCTGTGAGGTATCTCGACCGTGGTCAGCTTGGCCATAGCGCCGTTGCGAATACGGGTCAAGAGGTCCGCAATAGGATCGGAATGCATACAGAAATCCTCCTAAGGATCGGTTCGCGTCGGCTTACCAGCTCGACTTGGTTATGCCGGGTAGAAGGCCTCGGTGGGCCATCTCTCGGAAAACCTGACGACAAACTCCGAAGTAGCGGATGTTGCCCTTGGCGCGGCCCGTAACCACGCATCGGTTGTACACGCGCGTCTTGAAGAGTCGGTTCTTGATCCGGCGAGCTTCGATGACCTTCATGGCCTCGTCGCGCTCAGCCTTAGGAAGCTTCTCAGCTTCGGCGACCTCAGCAAGGTAGCGATCGTAACGCGCCTGCAGGCGCTTCTGCTTCTCAATCAGGCATTGTTTTGCCATTTCGTACTGTTTCTCCCGCCGTTGTCCAACGGTTTGCGGCTTGGTGTCCGCACTGCGTTGGTGGCTAAGTTGTTTGAATTTTGAGGCGCAAGGACGCACCCGAATCACTGAGGATACCTTCTCAGCCCCGCGAAGCGCAACCAGTCGGCACCCCAAAGATAGCATCCCGGTCAGGCCTGACGGCCGCCCGGGATGCACTTGTTGCTATGGAGATGGGGATTATCGTTTACGTCGCAACAGCATGGCCGCAGCTCCGATGCCGAGCGCGACGAAGGTCGCGGGCTCTGGAACCACCTTTGCGGCGATGCCGGTGATCGGAACGGCCAAACCAGCAGTGCCGTAGAAGCCGATCGGAGTGATGACCGTGCTAGCGGCGTTCACTTCTGCCAGGTTAAAGCCCTGAGTGAGGAACAGTCGACCCTCATCAGACTTCCACGCCAGGTCGGAGTCACCCGCGCTGAACATATTCGCGCCATAACCGGTTGCGGTGGGCGACCCGAAGAGGCCACCGAGCTTGTTGCGCATGAATCCGCCGGTAGGGTTGTTCGTGTCAAGCGAATTCAGCGCGCCGGTTCCATCCATAAACAGGGTGTCGCCGTCGGCAAGGAGGGGGCTCGTCGTATTGAGCAATCCGTAGCCAACCGGATTCAACAGACCGATGGTGCCCGTATAGAAGCCGCCAGGGCCGTACGAGATCGCCACGCCACCGAGCGAGGCCATGTACTCGATGCCCTCAAAGTAGGGAGTGCTCATGCTGTTGTTGGGGACACCGGTCGAGACCAAAGTCGCCGTAGACGCACCCAAGTCAAGCTCAACGAGCTGCGAGCTGAATGCAGAGTACTGAGCAATGGTCAGGAACTTGTTGGTCGTCGGTACGTAAGTGAGGTGAGCAACGTTTATGGAGTTCGGTACCACGAAGTTGAACAGGCCAGTGGCCGCACCGGTCGTGGTGTTGATTTGGTAGAAGGTGTAGCCTGCAGTGGATGCCCCAACACCGTAGAGCTGGGCATTCGACATCGCAGCGGCTGAAGTGGCGAGCAAGAGTACAAGCAATTTCTTCATGATCACCCCCTATCGGTGCCGGCCCTGGAAATTGTGACGAAGCTTTCGGCCAAAAAATACAACTTTTGCGCGTCACAAATCAACATCCCCGCGGTCCAAGATTTGGATGCGGGGATGTTGAGCTTCGATTAGTAGCGGTACGAGTCGGGCTTGTACGGCCCCTCGACCGGGGTGCCGATATAGTCCGCCTGATCGGGGCGAAGGGTCGTGAGCGTCGCGGCGAGCTTGGTCAGCTGCATGCGTGCGACCTTCTCGTCCAGCTGCTTGGGCAGGACGTACACGCCGGGGGCGTACTCACCGCGCTTGGTCCACAACTCGATCTGCGCCATCACCTGGTTTGTGAAGCTGGAGCTCATGACGTACGAAGGGTGACCGGTACCACAGCCGAGGTTCACCAGTCGACCCTTGGCGAGCAGGATGATCCGCTTACCGTCGGGGAAGATCACGTGATCGACCTGCGGCTTGATCTCTTCCCACTGGTACTTCTCCAGCGAGGCGACATCGATTTCGTTGTCAAAGTGGCCGATGTTGCACACGATCGCCTGATCCTTCATGCGCGCCATATGGTCGTGGGTGATGACGTGGTAGTTGCCGGTCGCGGTCACGAAGATATCGGCTTCGTTGCACGCCTGGTCCATGGTCACGACGCGATAGCCTTCCATCGCCGCCTGCAAGGCACAGATCGGATCGATCTCGGTCACCCAGACTTGGGCGCTGAGCGCACGCAGCGCTTGGGCACTGCCCTTACCGACGTCGCCATAGCCGCACACGACGGCGATCTTGCCCGCGATCATCACGTCGGTCGCGCGTTTGATGCCATCCACGAGCGATTCGCGGCAACCGTACAGGTTGTCAAACTTGCTCTTGGTCACCGAGTCGTTCACGTTGAACGCGGCGAACGGAAGCTTGCCTTCCTTCTGCAGTTGATAGAGGCGGTGGACGCCGGTGGTCGTCTCTTCACTCACCCCTTGGATCGCCGCCTTGGTGCGGCTGTAGAAAGTGGGATCGACGGCCAGCTTTCGCTTGATCGACGCGAACAGTGCTTCGGCTTCTTCGCTCGTCGGCTTGTCTAGGACGTGAATGTCCTTCTCTGCGTCGCTGCCGAGGAGCACTAACATCGTCGCGTCGCCACCATCGTCGAGGATCATGTTGGGTGTGCCGCCGTCCGACCACTCCAAGATTCGGTGGGTGAACTCCCAGTACTCGTCGAGCGTTTCGCCCTTGAACGCAAAAACCGGTGTACCACCCGCTGCGATGGCCGCGGCAGCGTGGTCTTGCGTCGAAAAAATGTTGCAGCTGGCCCACCGAACGTCGGCACCAAGGGCACGAAGCGTCTCGATGAGAACAGCGGTTTGGATGGTCATGTGGAGCGAACCGGCGATGCGCGCGCCCTTTAGCGGCTGGCTCGCGGCAAACTCATTGCGGATAGCCATGAGGCCGGGCATCTCAGTCTCGGCGATGCGCATTTCCTTTGCGCCCCACTCGGAGAGACCTAGGTCGGCGACGTAAAAATCGGTCTTGATCGGGTTTTCGGTGCTGTTCATTCGTGGCTCCTGTGAGAGTTTGAGCCCCGAACGGAAAACGCCCGCAAGGCCCAAAAGGTCTTGCGAGCGCCGTTTCTGTAGCTGAGCCTGGTTCCACGCATGAATCGCAGCGCTCCTCAGCGGTTCTATTATTCCATAACCTGGTCGGCGGGCCCCACCCCCACGGAGCAAGAGCACAATTTCCCCCGTATCATCGACGTACTTTCTGAACCTAGTAATTCAATCAGCTTTGCAGAGAATCCCGGCATTGGGGCACAAGACTAGGCCAAAATAACGAGGCCCCGATGTACTTCACCAAGACTCCTCACCCAGCCAATTTTGAGTTCGCAGACGCGTACGACGCAAAGCGATCCACCGTCCGCGTCGGGGACGCCCAGTGTACTGCGCAGATCGACGCCTACGAGGGCGACATCTGGAATGTACAGCTCGCGCACTCCGACCTCTGGACTGAGAACCTTTGCCTCGCGCCGCTCGACCTGCCTAACGCGGGCACAGGCACCGCGTCCCTGAGCATCGACTCGGAGTTCAAGCTCACGCTGACGAATGCCCACGGCGAAGTTGTATTGAAGTCCGATCGTCGGGGCGGATTCGGACTCATGGGCAAGGCCTCGTGCTTCTGCTTCGCCTACGATGCCAAGCAGCGTTACTTCGGTCTGGGTGAGAAGACATTCCCAACCCTGGACCACCGTCACCGTCGCACGCGGTTTTGGAATACTGATGCACTCGGCGATTTCAACCATGCCCAGTGGGACGAGCAGCCGCTCGATCCTTACTATGTGTCGGTCCCGTACCTGATCGTTCAATCGGGCGACAACTTCGTGGGTCTGCTCTACCACAACCCGTACGCCACGTTCGCGGACTGCGGTTCGGACGCCAGTTTCTTCAACGACCAGGATGACAACCGCCGGGTCGTCATCGGCAGCGAAGACGGATTGCCATCGCTTTGGATTCTGCTCGGGCCGTCTCTCCAAGAGCTCACCCGCAAGCTTCAGACCTTGGTGGGTCGTACGCCACTGCCGCCGACCTGGGCGCTGGGTTACCACCAATGCAAGTGGGGTTACAAAGGCGAAGAGGACCTGACCTGGCTCGACGCGAAAATGGACGAGCACGCGATCCCCAACGACGGCCTGTGGCTCGACATCGATTACATGGACGGCTACCGGGTGTTCACGTATGCCAAGGAGCACTGGCCCCAAGGGGTTCAAAAGGGACTCGCCGCGCTGGTCAAGAAGGGTCGCCGTATCGTGCCGATCCTCGACCCGGGCGTGAAGCAAGATCCCGGATACGGCGTCTACGACAGCGGACTGAAAGCCGACGTTTTCTGCAAGAACCCTCAAGGAAAGGACTACATCGGTTTCGTGTGGCCTGGCCTGACCGTTTTCCCCGATTTCACCATGCCCGAGGGCCGCTCTTGGTGGGCTGGACATGCCGCCGAGTGCAAGAAGCTTGGATTCGCGGGCGCTTGGCTGGACATGAACGACCCAAGCACGGGCGCGATTGATCCGATGGCGATGCGCTTCCGCAGGGGAACGCTCCCCCATGAGGCGATGCACAACCAGTACGCTCTCGGCATGCAGATGGCTACACGAGAGGCGTTCCAGTCTGCGAGTCCAGACGAGCGCGTATTCCTGCTGAGCCGCTCGGGATTCATCGGCACGAGTCGGTACGCTGCCATTTGGACCGGCGACAACCTTTCGACCCGCTGGTACTTGCGGGGCTCGATTCCTTGCACACTGAATCTGGGGCTAAGCGGTATTCCGTTCAATGGACCTGACGTCGGCGGGTTCATGCACGATACCAACGAGGCGCTCATGGTCGATTGGGTCAAAGCCGGATTCCTCTTCCCGTTCTTCCGCATCCACTCGGTCGCGTTCAACCGCCCCCAGGAGCCTTGGGTCTTCCGCAAGCCAGCGCTGGAAACGATCCGGCACTACATACGGCTGCGATACAAACTCTTGCCGTATCTGTACAACGTCTTTGTGAATCACACCGAGACGGGTGACCCGGTCTTGCGACCCGTGATCTATCACTTCACCGAACGCGTGATCTCGGACGACGCGTTCCTGGTCGGCGACGCGATCCTGCAGGCACCGTGCATGGACGAGAACTTCGGACGCTCCGTGGCCCTGCCCGGGAAGAAGGCTTGGTTCGATGCCCGCAATGGAGAGTGGGTGAACCCCGGTCGCGTGAAGCTGCCGAAGCAGGGGGGGCGGTTGAGCCCGCTCTACTTCCGCCATGGGGCCATCATTCCTTGTCTGCCGGGTATGCGCACGACTGCCGAGAAGGACCTGCGTGACGTCGAATTCCACGTGTTCATCAAGTCGGGCAGTTCTGAAATCACTTACACGTTCGACGATGGCGAGACTTTGGCGTATGAAAGAGGTGAGCGTAGCCGGGTGCAGGTGCGAGCCACTGCCCGCGGCAAGACGCTCGAGCTGACCACTGAGCTCGTGGACGACGGCTACGGCCCGCTGAGAGTCCAGTTCGTGGTGTACGGAAGTTTTGAGAAGGTGATCCTCAACGGCATCAAGATGAAAACAAAGAGCGTGACTCAGGTTTGGACGGGTGAGCCCATCCGCGCCCGGGCGACCCTATGATCCGCATCATCGAAGTCGGCCCGCGAGACGGCTTGCAAAATGAGGCGACCCCGATCTCGACTGAATTAAAACTGACATTTATTCGCGGGTTGCGGGATGCCGGACTGACCGAGATCGAGGCAACGAGTTTTGTGTCGCCCAAGTGGGTCCCTCAGCTCGGCGATGCCGAGGTGCTGTGGCCCCAGCTTCCGCCGGGCGGCAAGTACTCGGCGCTCATCCCAAATGCCAGGGGACTGCAGCGTGCGCTGGAACTCGGAGTCGATCGGATCGCCGTGTTCACCGCCGCCAGCGACGCCTTTACGCAGAAGAACATCAACATGACGGTTGCAGAGTCGCTCGCGGTCTTTGCAGATGTGATCCAGGAGTTTCGGGCGGCGATACCGGGAGGTTGGGTGCGCGGTTATGTCAGCACCGCGTTCGAGTGCCCATTCGCGGGCAGAATTGCACCTTCGGCCGTGGTTGATGTCAGTGAAAAGCTCATGGCAATGGGGGTCGATGAGATCTCCATCGGCGACACCATCGGCGTGGCCGCGCCCGCCGAGGTGCGGGCGCTGAACGATGCGCTCCTTCCCTCGATCCCGTTTGACCGCGTGGCTTATCACTTCCACAACACGCGCGGGACGGCGATCGCGAACGTGGCGCAGGCGCTCGAGATGGGTGTTCGGGCATTTGACAGCAGTGCCGCCGGTTTGGGCGGCTGCCCCTACGCCCCTGGTGCGAGTGGAAACGTGTCCACCGAGGACCTCGTTTACTTTCTCGAACGGTCCGGATTCCCGACCGGGGTCGATCTCGAAAAGTTGCGCCAAGCCAGCCAGCCGGTGCTCGCCGCTTTGGCCTCATCCCCGCTATAATCTGGGGTGCCCATGACCGCCCCCTTTGATGTCGATACGTTGAATCCTCAGCAGAGGGAGGCCGTGGAGCACAGCAGTGGCCCGCTGATGATCTTCGCGGGAGCGGGCTCGGGAAAAACTCGCGTCATCACTTGCCGCATCGCACGGCTCATCCACGAGGGCATTCCGCCCAACCGTATCCTGAGCGTGACCTTCACCAACAAGGCGGCCCGCGAGATGCGCGAGCGGATCGACGGCATGCTCGGCGAAGGGATGGCCCGGCAGATGTGGCTCGGGACTTTCCACTCCACCTGCGCGAAACTGCTGCGGATCGAATGCGCGCACATTGACCTCGACCCAAACTTCGTCATCTACGACGACGGCGATCAGCTCAGCCTCGTCCGCGAGATTCTCAAGCAGAAAAACCTCGATGAGAAATCGATCCAGCCGCGCGCAATCCTCAGCGAGATCAGCCGCGCCAAAGAAAAACTCCAG